>JBDLIT010000097.1:0-15443 GCA_039714735.1 Pseudomonadota bacterium | reverse complement strand
CAGGACAAGTCACCCCCTGCAGGCGTGGAAGTCGTGGAAATCGATCCGCTGTCCGGTCTGCGGGGTGCCGGCTGCAAAGAGACCCAGGCTATCCCTTTTATCAAGGGGCATGGTCCAAGTCGGGATGCAGCCTGCGCGCGCCGTTCGTCACGCATGATCGATGAAGGAATCAATTGGCTGCAACGGCTGTTTGAGTAGTGTGCCCCCTCACTGAGAGCTGAAGCCTTGGCCGATTGTAGAACACCGATAAATGGTTCGCTCTGCGCTGTCAGATCATTTCTGACGATCAGTGATATGTTTCCTGTCACACAGCAAGTTGAATTCACATCGTAGTGGTCAACTGTTCTTTCTCGGTTTAAGCTACAATCCGCCAGAACACTTGATTGAGGATTGCCGTTTGACCGTTTATGCAGCAGACAAACTAATTGCCCAGGCCCGCGTCTTGGCTGCTGAATATAGGCGCACTATGGGCAAGCCGCTGCCTGGCATCAGTAGCGAGATCGCCGAGCACGATGCCGTCAAGCTGCTCAAGCTGGAGCCGAATAGCGAAGGGGAGGGCGGTTTCAATGCCATCGATCCCGTGCGGGGCGGCAAACGTATCCAGATCAAATCGCGCACCATCTTCGACGAGAGCAAATCGGGTCAACGTATCGGCCAGATGAAGCTCGACAAGGAGTGGGACAGCGTGCTGCTGGTGCTCATGGATGAAGAGTATGAACCCTACGAGATCTATGAGGCGGAAAAACAGGACATCCTCGATTTTATCGGACAATCCAGCAGCAGTCGGGCCAAACGAGGCGCTATGTCGGTCGCCCGCTTCAAGATTATCGGTCGCCTGGCCTGGACCCGGGAAAATGGATTGGAACCCGAGGTCTGGGACAATCAGACCAGTTAACACGCTTCACCAACGATGACAGAAATCGCAGAGATCTTCGAGCCTGAAGGCTGGCTCGCCCGGCATATCGATGGCTATTCCCACCGCCCCCAACAGCAGGAGATGGCGGAAGCGGTCGGCCGGATTCTGGACGAGGGAGGGGTGTTGATCTGTGAGGCCGGCACCGGCACCGGCAAGACCTTCGCCTATCTGGCGCCGGCCCTGATGTCCGGTCTCAAGGTGATCATCTCCACCGGCACCAAGAATCTGCAGGATCAGCTCTATCATCGGGATCTGCCGATGGTGCGCAGGAGCCTTTCCAGTCCGGTCAGTATTGCCCTGCTCAAGGGGCGCGCCAACTATCTTTGCATCCATCGCCTCGATTCCACCCTGGTGGAGGGTGTGCGGCTCAGCAAAGAGCAGAGTCAGCAACTGCAGCGTATTCGTGGCTGGTCGACGGGCACCAAATCCGGAGACATCGCAGAGATGTCCGATATTCCCGAGGACGCGGGTATCTGGCCGATCGTCACCTCGACCACCGACAATTGTCTGGGGGCGGAGTGTGGAGCCTACAGCAAGTGTCACCTGGTGGAGGCCCGCCGCCGCGCCCAGGAGGCGGATCTCGTGGTGATCAACCACCATCTGTTGTGTGCCGATATGGCATTGAAGGAGGAGGGTTTTGGCGAACTGCTGCCCGGCGCAGACTGCTTTATCCTCGACGAGGCGCACCAGTTGCCGGAGGTGGCGAGTAATTTTTTTGGTATGACGGTCAGTGGCCGGCAACTTTTCGACCTGATCAGGGATACCCTGACGGAATACCATACCGAGGCGGGAGACCTGCCCAAGCTGCTGGAACAACTCGACCTGCTGAAGACAGCTGTGCGTGAACTGCGCCTGGCCTTCGGCCTGGATGTGCGGCGTGGCTCATGGTCCGAGGTTGTGAGTAATCCCGCAGTTGAGGCGGGCCTTTCCCGGCTGCGCCAGGAGCTGTCGCAGCTACACGCCATGTTGGAGGCGATCGAGGGCAGGGGCAAAGGGCTCGACAGCTGCAGGGATCGTTGTCTCGATCTGTCGGCCCGCCTGGAGGCGCTCTGCGTCAAGCAGGATGATGAGAATATCCGTTGGTTCGAAACCCTGCGTCAGAGCTTTCGCTTGAACAGCACGCCGCTGGAGATCTCCAATATTTTTCACTCCAGCATGGAGGGTCAACAGGCCTCCTGGATCTTTACCTCCGCGACCCTGGCCGTGGGCGGGAGCTTCGAACATTTTTCCAACCAGCTTGGGCTGGAAGAGGCGGAGACCCACTGCTGGGACAGTCCATTCGACTATCCGCGTCAGGCGGTCTGGTATGTTCCGAAAGGCCTGCCAGAGCCCAACAGCCCACAATTCAACCGCAGGGTTTCTGAGCTCACAATACCCATTCTGGAAGCGAGCGAGGGCCGCGCCTTTCTGCTCTACACCAGCCATCGAGCGCTGCAGGAGGCCGCTGAGTATCTGCATGATCGCATCGAATATCCGATGCTGGTACAGGGTACGGCCCCCAGAACGGAGTTGGTGGAGCGCTTCCGCGAACTGGGAAATGCAGTACTGCTGGGCACTTCCAGTTTCTGGGAGGGAGTCGACGTGCGCGGTGAGGCGCTCTCCTGTGTGATCATCGACAAGCTGCCATTTGCCTCGCCGGGTGATCCGGTGCTGCAGGCGCGCATCGATGCCCTGCGCCGGCAGGGGGGCAATCCTTTTATGACTTTTCAACTACCGCAGGCAGCCATCGCTCTGAAGCAGGGGGCGGGCCGCCTGATCCGGGATGAGCAGGACAGGGGGGTGCTGGTGATCTGCGATCCGCGTCTGCTCAACAAACCCTACGGCAAGGTCTTTATTCGTAGTCTGCCGCCGATGACCAAGACCCAGGATCTGGACGTGGTGAGAAAGTTTTTCTCCCTGATGAAGGAGCGGCATACTGAATCCACCTGAGCATAGCGACCCGCTGCTCAGTGGTTAGATTCTTTTTTCTCATCTGGCGCCGTGTTGTTCCAGTGCCCAGCTGACATGCTCCCGCAGCATGGCGGAAGGGTGTTCGGGGCGTTGTTCAAGGGTCTGGATGACCTGTCTGGAACTGGGGGCATTGCCCAGGGCCACCGCAATATTCCGCAACCAGGGCTCATGGCCGATGCGCCGGATCGCAGATCCCTCGGTGCGTTTGAGAAACAGCGCCTCGTCCCATGCAAAGACCTCACAGAGATCACTGGCATCCAGGCCATGTCGAGGCTGGAAATCGCCGATTTCGCTAAGTTGGGCGAAACGATTCCAGGGGCAGACCTGTTGGCAGTCGTCGCAGCCGTAGATTCGGTTGCCCATGGCCTGTCTGAACTCAATGGGGATGCTGCCCTTGAGTTCGATGGTCAGGTAGGAGATACAACGCCCGGCATCCACCCGGTAGGGTTCGACGATGGCCTGGGTCGGGCAGATGTCGAGACAGGCCCGGCAGCGACCGCAGTGATTTTCGGCCGGCTTGTCCGGTATGAGGGGCAGATCGGTATAGATCTCGCCAAGAAAGAACCAGGAGCCGGCTCTTTGGTTGATCAGGTTGGAATGTTTGCCGATCCAACCCAGCCCGGCCTTTTCCGCCAGGGGTTTCTCCAGCACCGGTGCGGAATCGACAAACACCCGGTAGCCGAACTCACCCAGCGCATTTTCGATGCGCTGGGCCAGCTTTTGCAGGCGCTGACGCAGCACCTTGTGGTAGTCGCGGCCGAGTGCATAACGGGAGATGAATGCCAGGCTGGGATTGCCGAGGGCCTGTAAGGCAGCATCCTGAGGCTCCGGCAGATAGTCCATGCGCGCCGAAATAACCCGTCGGGTCCCATTGACCAGTTCCCCGGGGCGGCTTCTTTTGCTGCCATGTTTGGCCATGTAGCTCATCTCGGCATGAAAACCCTGCTCCAGCCACTGTTCGAATCGCTGCTCAGCCTGACTCAGATCGGTATCGCTGATGCCGAGTTGATCGAATCCCAGCTCCCGACCCCAGCTTTTGATCAGGGCTGTCAACTCGGCTGGATCTTTGTGGATGAGTTTTGGCATGTCGATGCACTATATCACTGGTGTTTCCTGCTGGCTTCAATGTAAGGTTGCCCCGATAAATGTCATCTGAAAGAGTACCAGAGATGCGCGTCATGCCCTTTACCGAAACCCTGCCTTATGCCCTCTACCGGGCCGAGCAGGTGCGTGAGTTCGATCGAATCGCCATCCAGGAGTTCGGTATCCCTGGTGCTGAGCTGATGGAAAGGGCAGGGAGTCGCGCCTTTCAACTGTTACAGGAACTCTGGCCGCAGCTTGAACATGTCACGGTTATCTGTGGTGTGGGGAATAACGCTGGCGATGGCTATGTGGTCGCTCGCTTGGCCAAACAGGCGGGATTGGATGTGCAACTGCTGAGTCTGGGAGATCCGGGAAAACTCAAGGGTGATGCCCTGGCGATGGCGGACGCCTGGCGGCAACCGGGTGGTGAAATCAAATCTTTTGAAGGGCTGCCCAGAGAGACCGGTTTGATCGTCGATGCGATTCTCGGCACCGGCCTCGAACGCGAAGTCACTGGTCGTTGGGCAGAGGCGATACACGCGGTCAATCATCATCCCGCCCCGGTACTGGCGATCGATATCCCTTCCGGTCTGAATTCCGACACTGGCAGGTCGATGGGCTGCGCCATCCAGGCAGACGTCACGCTCAGTTTCATCGGGCTCAAACAGGGCATGTTTACCGGAGCCGGGCCGGATTGCTGCGGCCAGATCTATTTCGATGCCCTCGAGATTCCCGCACGAATCTATGCACGGCAGATTCTGGCAGCGCGGCGTATCGACTGGCGGAAGCTCTCACAGCAGGTACAGCCACGCCGGCGTTCCAGCCACAAGGGCGACCTGGGGCATGTCCTGGTGGTGGGCGGCAACCGGGGATTTTCCGGTGCGGCGCGCTTGGCTGGCGAAGCGGCGGCGCGTACCGGGGCGGGGCTGGTCTCTGTGGCCACTCATCCGGTGCATGCGGCCTGTCTGAATCTGATGCGCCCGGAACTGATGTGCCGTGGGCTCGAAAGTGCTGATGAGCTGATGCCTTTGTTCAAGCGGGCCAGTGTGATCGCCCTGGGTCCGGGGCTGGGGCAGGACAGCTGGGGGCGGACACTGTATCAGGCAGCCATCGACTCCGATCTGCCGCTGGTGGTTGATGCAGATGCGCTCAATTTTCTGTCTGAAGCACCGGCAAGGCGTGATAATTGGGTGCTGACCCCACACCCCGGTGAGGCGGCCCGATTGCTGGATTCAGATACAAAAACAGTCCAGGCGGATCGTTTTGCTGCATTGCATGGTCTGCAATCCCGATACGGTGGGGTGGTGGTCCTGAAGGGTGCGGGCAGTCTGGTTGGCGAGGGCTCCTCCCATCCATCCGCAGTCTGCAGTGGAGGTAATCCTGGGATGGCCTCAGGCGGCAGCGGTGATCTGCTGACCGGTATCATCGCCGCACTGATTGCCCAGGGTTATGCGCTGAGGGAGGCGACTGAACTGGGGGTGGCCCTGCATGCTGCGGCTGGAGACCGTGCCGCGCAGCAGGGGGAGATCGGCATGTTGGCAGGCGACAGTCTGGTCGAGTTGCGTGCTCTGCTCAATGGGGGGCAGTCAGTTGCTGAGACTTGAATTAAACGGGGAAGCCTTGCAGGAGGCTTTGGGGGGAGTGCTGGCCGGCAAATGCCCAGCGCCCTGCATCATCTATCTGCAGGGGGATCTTGGCGCAGGCAAGACCACCCTGGTCAGGGGGTTTCTGCACGGACTGGGATACCAGGGCAACGTCAAAAGCCCGACCTATACCTTGCTTGAGCCCTATGAGCTGCCGGCCTGTAACTGTTACCATTTCGATCTCTACCGTCTGGCCGATCCGGATGAACTGGAATTTTTAGGGGTACAGGATCTGCTGGATGAGCGGGCTATCCTGCTGGTGGAGTGGCCGGAGCGGGGCGTAGGTTTTCTTCCAGAAGCGGATTTGCTGATTAATCTACAGCATGTTGGCAGGGCGAGAGGGCTCTCGATTGAAGGAAAAACCGAAACCGGAACACAGATTGTGCAGCAACTGGAAGGCCTCACGCCCGAAGATTTGGCCGTCTTAGCTGGCGCATGATTCATGATAAAGATTAAGAAATATCCCTATCTAGCGGTTTAATTTGGAAAAAATATTAATCCATGCTATTTTTTAGCTGATAATGGAGTTCTAGGTTTGAACCGGGTAAGAATAATGAAGAAGCTTGTCACATTATTGATTCTTCTCCTGTTATGGAGCCTACCCCTGCAGGCCAAGTTGTCGGAGGTCGGCAGCCTGCGCATTTGGTCCGCGCCGGATCATGTGCGGCTGGTGTTCGATGCAGACTCCCAGATAGACCATAAAATTTTCACCCTGGATAATCCGCACCGTGTGGTGCTTGATCTAAAAAACACCAGAATTACCAAGCACTTGCCTGATCCTGAGGCCGGTAATAAGTTTATTCGGAAACTTCGCAGTGCGACACGTAATCAGCGGGATGTGCGGGTGGTTCTCGATCTGAACAGGGCCGTCAAACCCAAGAGTTTCCGGTTAAAACCCAATCGTCAATACGGTCATCGCCTGGTGATCGACCTGTACGACAGAAAAGGCTCAGCAGCAAACCGGGCGACCAGGCCCGTCAAGACAGTGGAGGAGGCCGGTCAGCGTGATGTGATTATCGCCATCGATGCGGGGCATGGTGGTGAGGACCCCGGCGCCAGGGGCAAGCACGGCACCTATGAAAAGGACGTGGTGCTGGCCATCTCCCGCCATCTGGTACGCATGATCAACCAGAAAAAGGGCATGAAGGGGGTCTTGATTCGGAATGGTGACTACTATCTCGGATTACGCAAGCGGATTGAGAAGGCGCGCCTGGCGCGTGCGGATCTGTTTGTCTCCATTCATGCCGATGCATTTCGCGACTCCCGGGTCAGAGGATCGTCGGTCTATACCCTGTCCCGTTCCGGGGCCTCCAATGAAGCCGCCCGCTGGCTGGCGGAGAAAGAGAACAGCGCAGACCTGGTGGGAGGCGTTTCGCTTGAAGATAAAGATGAGATGCTGGCTTCGGTACTGCTGGATCTCTCTCAGATCGGCACCCTGGAGGCCAGTTCCGCTGCCGCGGATAGGGTCCTCCGGGAGTTGAAGAAGCTCGGCAAGACCCACAAGCGCCGGGTGCAGCAAGCAGGCTTCGTGGTACTGAAATCACCCGATATCCCATCCATGCTGGTGGAGACCGCCTATATCTCCAATCCTGATGAGGAGCGGCGCTTGAAATCCCCCGTGCATCAAAAAAAGGTGGCCAAGGCCTTATTGAATGGAATTGGCAGTTATTTTGAGTACCAGCCCCCACCGGGAAGTTGGTTGGCGGCCATGCAGATGAAGAAGATGGCCAAACGTCATGTGATTTCCAGTGGCGATACATTGAGTGAAATCGCACGGCAATACCAGGTCAGTCTCAACAGGCTGCGCACCGCCAATGCCCTGAAGGGAGACAGGATTCGCATCGGACAGGTCTTGCAGATCCCCGGGAGTTGACCGCTCCTCTATGCCTTTTCTGGCTGATTCCCTGACGGAGTGGCACAATAACCAACTATTTTCGGCTTCTGTTATTTCTACATTTTCAAATTTAGTTATTTCACCTATTTCAGATTCATCCTGCATGCCGATCAAGACCCTGCCCCCTCAACTGGTCAACCAGATAGCCGCTGGTGAGGTGGTCGAACGCCCGGCTTCCGTGGTCAAGGAGTTGTTGGAAAACAGCCTGGACGCAGGTGCAAAGCGGATCGAGGTCGAGATCGAACAAGGCGGGGTGAAGCTGATCCGGGTCAGGGACGACGGGCAGGGCATCCCGAAACAGGAGTTGGCGTTGGCCCTCTGCCGCCATGCCACCAGCAAGGTCACTAGCCTGGAGGATCTGGAGTCGATCCACAGCATGGGATTCCGGGGCGAGGCATTGCCCAGTATCAGTTCAGTCTCGCGCCTGAGCCTGATTTCCAGAGCCGCTGACGATGAAGCGGGGTATGAGATCAGCGGTGATGGTGGAGCTGAGTTCACTTCACTTAGACCTGCGGCACACCCGATTGGCGCATCAGTCACGGTTAGAGACCTCTTCTACAACACACCGGCCAGACGAAAATTTCTGCGTACCGAAAAGACCGAATTCAGACATATCGAGATGTTGATCAACCGCTTGGCCCTGTCCAGGTTCGATGTGGGCTTTACCTTGCAACACAATCAGCGGCGGGTGCTCAGCTTTGCCCCCTGCCGGGAGCAAATCGACCGGGAGCGACGAGTTGCGGAGATACTGGGTGCGGCCTTTCTCGAGCATGCATTGTATATCGAGCATGAGTTGTCCGGTTACAGATTAACGGGCTGGATCGCCCGTCCGGCGTTTTCCCGCTCCCAGGCCGA
Source organism: Pseudomonadota bacterium (assembly GCA_039714735.1). GTDB lineage: Bacteria > Pseudomonadota > Gammaproteobacteria > Chromatiales > Chromatiaceae > JASJBU01. The sequence continues at coordinate 7,102 of JBDLIT010000097.1, read as the reverse complement.
TATGCAGTTCTTCTATGTCAATCAACGCATGGTCAGGGACAAACTGGTCACCCATGCGGTGCGCCAGGCCTTTCAGGATGTGCTGTTTCACGGCAGACACCCCGCTTATGTGTTGTATCTGGAACTCGATCCCAGGAAGGTCGATGTGAATGTCCATCCCACCAAACATGAGGTGCGTTTTCGGGACGGTCGTGCGGTGCACGATTTTCTATTTCGTGGGCTGCACCGGGTCCTGGCCGATACCAGACCCCAGTCACCGGAAGAGTCGGACGCAGGGACAACGGCTTTTATTCAACAGGAGCCGGATGCGGATCGAGCCTCAATGTCAACTCAGAGCATGGCGTCCAGCCAGACACCGCAGATTCAGCAGACTCAGCAGACTCAGCAGACGCTCGACTGGAGGGTTGCGGAACGTCCCTCCGCCTATACGGCAAGCTATAGGGCTCAGCAACCTGCGACCAGTTCTCAGCATGAGGACGGGGCAGAGCATCCTCTCGGTTATGCGCTGGGCCAACTGCAGGGTGTCTATATCCTGGCGCAGAATCAGCAGGGGCTGGTGCTGGTGGATATGCACGCCGCCCATGAACGCATTACCTATGAACAGTTCAAGCACACCTATCACGGGGCAGGGGTCACCCGGCAGCCACTTCTGGTGCCGATTACCGTTGCGGTCAACAGCCGCGAGGCGGAATTGGCGGAATCCCATGCCGAGCTGTTGGCGGAGATTGGCATTGAAGTGTCTCGGTTGGGGCACGATTCACTGGCAGTCAGGGGTATCCCGGCTTTGCTGCATGGGGCGGATGCCGAGCGGCTGCTGCGGGATCTGCTTTCGGACCTCACGGAATTCGGCAATACGGACCGGATTCGTGAAGAGATCGACAGGGTGCTGGCGACCATGGCCTGCCACGGTTCCGTGCGCGCCAACCGACGCCTCACCCTGGACGAAATGAACGCCTTGCTGCGGGATATGGAGCGCACGGAACGCTCGGATCAGTGTAATCACGGACGTCCCACCTGGATTCAACTGAATATGGCAGAGCTCGACAAGCTCTTCCTGCGGGGCAGGTAGTGAGTAATAGTCTGGATCTACCGCCCGCCCTGTTTCTCATGGGGCCGACCGCCTCAGGCAAGACAGATTTGGCGGTGAGGATGGTGGAGAGTCTGCCTCTGGAGATCATCAGTGTGGACTCCGCGTTGGTCTATCGCGGCATGGATATAGGCACCGCCAAGCCGGGGCCTGAAATCCTGGCACGGGCGCCGCACCGACTGATCGATATCCGAGATCCGGAGGATGCCTACTCTGCGGCTGAGTTTCGGGAGGATGCCCTGTCGGCTATGCAAGAGATTACCCAGTCAGGTCGGACGCCGTTGCTGGTGGGGGGCACGATGCTCTATTTCCGGATTCTGGAAAGGGGTTTATCCGATCTTCCGAAAGCTGATCCCGGGCTTCGCGCCAGACTCGAGGCAGAGTTACAGAACCTGGGACTGACCAGCTTGCATCAACGCCTGCAGTCGTTGGACCCGAAAGCCGCTCAAAGAATCCATCCCCATGATCCGCAAAGAATTTTACGCGCACTGGAGGTTATCGAACTGACCGGCCGGCCAATGACCGAGATGCAGGAAGCCAATCGCGGTCAGGCGCTACCCTACCGCCTATTGAAGCTGGTGCTGGCGCCGAAGAACCGAGAAATCCTCCACAAACGTATTGAACAGCGCTTCCATAAGATGCTCGAGCAGGGTTTTCAGGACGAGGTTAAGCAGCTCGTACAAAAAAGGAATTTAACTCCTGACTTGCCATCTATGCGATCAGTAGGCTATCGTCAGATGCTCAGGTACCTGTTTGGAGAACTTGAGTGGGGTGAAATGGCCGAAAAAGGCATCATTGCGACCCGCCAACTTGCGAAGAGACAGTACACTTGGCTAAGGGCGGATCATGACTGTTTTTGGCTGGATGATGAAGAGGGTGATTTGCTGCAGCAGGTGCGGCAGTTGCTCAGGCAACAGATGCCTGAGCTCAACACGAAATAATTTAGTGGTTGACCTTTCCAAAAGCTAAGAAAATCAGTACATTGTGCTAAACTCAGGTTGCGAAACGGGTGTGGAGGAAAAATAGCTGCAGTTTCGTGAGCTTTTTCTGAATAATAGATACAGATAACGACAACAAGGAGAATGACAAATGTCTAAGGGGCAAAGTCTACAAGACCCTTTTTTAAATGCGCTGCGGAAGGAACGGGTACCGGTTTCTATCTTCCTGGTGAATGGGATAAAGCTGCAGGGGCAGGTTGAATCATTCGATCAATTTGTAGTGTTACTGAAAAACAGTGTCAGCCAGATGGTTTACAAGCATGCTATTTCAACCATCGTTCCCGCCAGAAATGTACGTATACAACATAGTAATGGAACGGCAGAAGAGGCGCCGTCCCCTGGTAATTTTTAGCTCTACATCCATCATTCTTACAGATTGGGCGAACGCTGCCTGTTCGCCCAGCTGTTGAGCCTGCCTGAAAATAATACTTTTGATTCCTTCTCTCAATGTTTGAACGTCCTAAATCGGGCGAGTGCGCCATCCTCGTGCATCTCGATCTTGGCAAGAGTACTGATCCGGATGAATTGGATGAATTCACCGATCTGGCGGTATCGGCAGGCGCCGAGCCTATAGAGTTTATCAGTGGCAGCCGCCAGCATCCCGATCCCAGGCTATTCGTGGGGCGCGGCAAGGCCGAAGAGATCAAACATGTCGTGCAGGGTGAAAAGGCCGAGCTGGTGATCTTCAACCACTCGTTATCACCCAGCCAGGAACGCAATCTGGAACGGGAGTTCGAGTGCCGGGTGGTAGACCGCACCGGCCTGATTCTCGACATCTTTGCGCAACGCGCTCGCTCATTCGAAGGTAAGTTGCAGGTGGAACTGGCTCAGCTCCAGCACCTGACCACCCGTCTCGTGCGTGGCTGGACCCATCTTGAGAGACAAAAAGGTGGTATTGGGTTAAGAGGTCCGGGTGAGACTCAGTTGGAGACCGATCGGCGCTTGTTGAATCAGCGTATCGAGCAGATCAAAAAGCGCTTGGCGCGAGTCGAGTCTCAGCGGGAGCAGGGGCGGCGCGGGCGCGAGCGGGCGGATATCCCCACAGTCTCGCTGGTTGGCTATACCAATGCCGGTAAGTCTACGCTGTTCAATACCCTGGTAGGATCCGGCGTCTACGTCGCTGATCAACTCTTTGCTACATTGGATCCAACGTTGCGGCGTCTGGATCTGAAGGGGGAGGGGGCGGTGGTGATTGCCGATACCGTGGGTTTTATCAGCAATCTGCCCCATGATCTGGTGGCCGCCTTCAAATCCACCTTGCAGGAGACCACCGAGGCGTCGCTGCTGTTGCATGTGGTCGATGCCGCCAGCCATCAACGGGCCATGTGCATCACCGAAGTCAATGATGTTTTGCAACAGATTGGCGCGGATGAGGTCCATCAATTAGAGATCTACAACAAAATCGATCTTCTGGAGGGTGTAGAGCCCCGCATCGATCGCAATACGGACGGCCAGCCTGTTAGAGTCTGGCTCTCGGCCCGCACCGGCCAGGGGATTGAATTGCTGCATACGGCCCTACAGGAGTTTTTTAGGCGTTCGCATGTGCGTCAAAGATTGCGGCTCAACGCTACCAATGGCCGCTGGCACGCCCTGCTGCATAGCCGGGGTGAGGTATTGCAGGAATCGGGCACCGATCAAGGCGGCTGGGAGATGGAGATCGATATGTCGGAGCGGGAGTTTCGGCGTTTATTGAAGGAAGAGCCCGAGCTGGAAACCTGTTTTGTATGAACCAATCAATACAACCTTGAGGGAGTATTGGGCTACACTCGTTCCCCTCAGTCCGGCAGACTGTTAGTATGTATCCCTTAATGACTTGAAGAATGCTTTTCAATCCCCATGATATGAATCCGCGCATCTGTTTAGATACGGGTGCGCACTGTTTTTCAGCTGATAATTTTGGAGAAGTCGATGGCCTGGAATGAACCGGGTGGCGGTAATAAAGATCCCTGGAGTGGCAAAGGTGGCGACCAGGGTCCGCCCGATCTGGATGAAGTGGTAAAAAAGCTTCAGGAAAAATTTGGTGGCATTTTCGGTGGCGGCAAGTCGTCCAAAGGTGATTCAACAGGCGGTCATGGTCCAAGTTCCACAAGTATTGGACTGATCCTTGGTGTGGTTTTCCTGGTCTGGTTGGCGACCGGTATCTATATCATCGAGCCGGCGGAGCGGGGTGTGATTCTGCGTTTCGGGGCCTACTCCGAGACCACCGAGCCTGGTCCTCACTGGCATATCCCCTATCCGGTGGAAGAGGTGCTGAAGGTCAACGTGGATCAGATCTCCTCGTTTAGTCACAAGGCGACTATGCTGACCCGGGACGAAAACATCGTGGATGTGGAACTGACGGTGCAGTCCAGGATTCTGGATGCGTCAGACTACCTGTTCCAGGATCAATCGCCTGAAAAGACCATTCGGGACGCGATTGAGACATCGGTACGTGAAATCATCGGTAAGAGTGATCTGGACTTTATCCTCACCGAAGGACGTAGCGCCATCGCGGATCGCATTATGTCGACTGCCCAGGGTCTGATCAATCAATACAAGACAGGGCTGCAGATTACCAGTGTGAATACCCAACCGGCCAAGCCGCCTGAGCAAGTCAAGAGCGCCTTCGATGATGCCATCAAGGCCCGTGAGGACAAGGAGCGGCTGGAGAACAAGGCGGAAGCCTATGCCAATGAGGTGGTTCCCATAGCCCGTGGTGCGGCGGCCCGCCAGGTGGCGGACGCCAAGGCCTACCGGGACCGGGTGATTGCAGAGGCGGAAGGTGACAGCAGTCGCTTTCTAGCTGTCCTCAAAGAGTATCAGCGCGCACCCGAAGTGACCCGCGAGCGTCTCTACCTGGATGCAGTGGAGACCATGTTGAGCCAGTCCAGCAAGGTGATGCTGGATACCGCTGGCGGTAACAGCCTGATGTATCTGCCGCTGGACAAGATGATTCAACAGGGTGGAGGAGCCACCTCCGGCGGCCAGTCCTATGCACCGGGAACGTCCACTCAGATCCCAACACGGCCTGATAAGAGGGACTCCAATCGTGGCAGGAGTATTCGATAATGAAAAATATTAAACTGCTGATCCCTCTCTTTGCCGTGATTGCGGTGGCTGTGTATGCCGCCGCTTTTACGGTCAACCAGTGGGAAGTCGCCCTGAAGTTGCGTTTGGGTGAGATCGTTCACAGTGAATACGAACCGGGTCTGCACTGGATGATGCCCGTTATCAACAATGTGAAAAAATTCGATGGCCGAATCCAGACCCTGGATGCGCGTCCTGAACGATTTCTGACCATAGAGAAAAAAGACGTTATCGTTGACTCTTACGCCAAGTGGCGCATTACCAATGTGGGGCAGTTTTACCGCTCGACAGGTGGCAGCGAAACCAAGACCGCGCGCCTGCTGGCGGAGCGGATCAATACCAGCCTGCGTAATGAGTTTGGTAAACGGACCATCAAAGAGGTGGTCTCAGGTGAACGCGCAGAGATCATGGCCCTGCTGACCAAGGATTCGGATGCCAAGGCAGCCGAACTGGGGGTCGAGATCCTCGATGTCAGGGTCAAACAGATCGATCTGCCGCCTGAAGTCAGCGAATCGGTGTATCAGCGTATGCGCGCCGAACGCGAGCGGGTGGCCCGGGATCTGCGTGCAAAAGGTGGTGAGGCCTCGGAGAGAATTCGTGCTGAAGCAGACCGGGAACGGGTGGTCATTGTCGCAGATGCCTACAAGGAGGCTGAGGAGTTGCGTGGTACGGGTGATGGCAAGGCGGCTGAGACCTACGCCAATGCCTATAACCAGGACGCGGAGTTCTATGCCTTCTACCGCAGCCTGAATGCCTACAAGACGAGCTTCAAGGACCGCTCTGACATCATGGTGCTGCAACCCGACTCGGATTTTTTCCGTTATCTGAAGAGTCAGCGCGGAGAATAGACAACGCCCCCGGGCTTTGGGAGAATACCCGACGGCTGGTAACCGGGTGCTCTGTCGAGAGGTTTTTTGGCAGGGTATCCGGGACTGTCTTATGTGACCGGGGTGATCCCGGTTTTTTTATGGGGCGTAGAGATGTGGCATGATCTAGGGGTGGCGCTGGCTTTACTGCTGGTGCTGGAAGGTATATTTCCATTCCTCAATCCGGAAGGTATGCGCAGGATGATGCTCTCGATCGCCCAACAGCATAATCGCGCCTTGCGTATCAGTGGACTGATCAGCATGGCTTGTGGTGTGGGTCTGCTCTACCTTGTAAATTGACGAGATCGATGGAAAACGAAAGCTGGATATTGCCTGATGGCATCGATGAGGTTCTGCCGCCCCAGGCCGGGTTGATCGATCTGAAACGTCGGGAATTGCTCGACCTCTATCATAGCTGGGGCTATGAGTTTGTTATCCCTCCGTTTGTCGAGTTTCTCGATTCATTGCTGACCGGAACCGGCAGCGACCTGGACCTGCAGACTTTCAAGCTGACCGACCAGTTGAGCGGGCGCATGCTCGGTATCAGGGCGGATATTACCCCACAGGCTGCACGTATCGATGCGCATCATGTCGGTACCGAGGCGCCGGTTCGGCTCTGCTATCTCGGCACGGTCCTGCATACCCGCTCCGACGGTTTCGCAGGTACCCGCAGCCCCCTGCAGATCGGCGCGGAACTCTATGGCCATGCGGGTGTGGAGAGTGATATCGAGATTCTGCGTCTGATGATGCAGACCCTGGATAAGACGGGCTTGAAGAATGTCTACCTTGATCTGGGCCATGTTGGCATATTGAAAGGCCTGGCAGCCCAGGCGGGCCTGGACAGCGAGCAGGAAACCAGTCTGTTCGAGGCGCTGCAACGCAAGGCAATGCCCGAGGTCGCGGAACTCCTGGAGTCGTACCGGATCCAGCCTGAACATGCGAGTATGCTCTACAAGCTGGGTGAACTGAATGGTGAAAATGCCCTTGCGGAAGCTGAAAAGGTCCTGCAAGCTGCTGCACAGCCCGTTCAGGAGGCCCTGCAATACCTACAGCAGATGGCAGAACAGATCTCCATCTGGCTGCCT
>JBDLIT010000096.1:0-15506 GCA_039714735.1 Pseudomonadota bacterium | reverse complement strand
GTCAGGGTTCGCCACGGAATGTGTTCATGGACATTGGTGTAGCAGGCGTTGTAACTCACCTCCTCCGATTCTATACCCGACCAGGTGGGCGCAGTGATGATCTTGCGCGGCTGGGCGACGATATCGTGATAGCGAATCTTCTCCTCATGCCGTCCCTGGTAGAGATGGCTGTGGTCGATACCGGTCTTCTTGCTCAGTGCGCTCCATGACTTGTGCGCCACCTCGCCGTTGGTCTCGGGGGCCATCTGCAGCACGGTGTCGCACACCGCCACGTCCTCCACCAACGACGGACGCCCCTTGGAGATGCCCTCCTCGGTGATCACGCCGTTGAGCTCGCACAGCTGCTCGAGCTCCAGGTCGGTGTTCCAATCTATGCCCTTGATGTTATTGCCCAACTTGTTCATCAGCGGTCCGACCGAGGTGAACTTCTTGTAGGTGTTGGGGAAGTCACGCTCCACCACCTTGAACAGCGGTGCAGTCTTGCCTGGTATCAGGTCACATTCGCCCTTTTTCCAGTCCTTGACCTCACCAAAGGGCTGCGCCAGCGCCATGGGCGTGTCGTGCTGCATCGGCAGCGAGACCAGGTCTTTCTGCGTACCCAGATGGGTTTCCGCCAGTTCGGAGAATCGCTTGGCGATGGTCTGGAAGATCTGCCAGTCAGATCGGGATTCAAAGGCGGGATCCACCGCCTTGCCCAGCGGATGCACGAAGGGGTGCATGTCGGTGGTGTTCAGATCGGCCTTCTCGTACCAGGTGGCCGTGGGCAGGATGATGTCCGAATAGGCGCCAGTGGAGTTGAGGCGGAAGTTGATATCCACCATCAGGTCCAGCTTGCCCACCGGTGACTTCTCGCGCCACTTGATCTCCTTGGAACGCTGACCCTCGACACCTTCCTGCATAACGCCATTCTGGGCGCCGACCAAGTGTTTGAGGAAGTACTCGTGGCCCTTGGCGGAACAACCCAGCAGATTGGCGCGCCAGACGAACAGGTTGCGCGGATGGTTCTCTTCCGCATCTATATCCTCACTGGCAAAGGCGGTATCTCCGCTCTTCAACTGCTCGACCAGATACTTGGACACACCCGCCTCGTCGCTTGCGCCGGCGGCCTCGGCATCCTTGACGATGTCGAGCGGATTTTTATTGAAGTGCGGCGCGGACGGCCCCCAACCCAGGCGCTGAGAGACCACGTTGTAGTCGGCGATCTGATAGCCCCGGTACTTGGCCTGGGCGGTAGAGCCCAGCACGTCATCGGCCTCAACCTTCTCATAGCGCCACTGGTCGGTATGGAAATACCAGTAAGTAGTGGAGGCCATGTGGCGTGGCGGACGGTGCCAGTCCAACGCAAAGGCGATAGGCGCCCAGCCCGCCTGGGGACGCAGCTTCTCCTGGCCCACATAGTGCGCCCAGCCGCCGCCGGACTGGCCGATGCAGCCACAGAAATGCAGCAGGTTCATGATGCTGCGGTAGCTCAAGTCGTTGTGATACCAGTGGTTGATCGCGGCGCCCATGATGACCATCGACTTACCGTGGGTCTTGGAGGCGTTTTCAGCGAATTCACGACCGGTACGCTCCAGATCGGCGCGTTTGATACCGGTGACCTTCTCGCCCCAAGCCGGGGTGTAAGGCACAGTCGCGTCGTCGTAGGAGGTCGCCAGGTTATCGCCCAGGCCACGGTCGATACCATACTGGGCCACTTGCAGATCAAACACGGAGCAAACCAGTGCGTCTTCGCCGGAGGCCAGCTTCAGCTTACGCACCGGGATATTGCGTGTGAGTTTGTCGTCCTCGCCAGGAGTGAAATGGGGGAAGTCGACCGCCACCACTTCGTCCTTACTGTCGATGCAACTCAGCTCCGCTTCGATCTCGGACTGGTCCGCGCCGCTCTTCTCCAGCAGGTTCCACTTGCCCTCCTCACCCCAGCGGAAGCCAACAGAGCCGTTGGGCGCCACGAATGTCTTGCTCTTGGCGTCGTAGACAATCGTCTTCCACTCCGGATTGTTCTCCTCACCCAGGTTCTTGGCAAAATCAGAGGCGCGCAGAAAACGCCCGGAGACATAGCGATCACCGTCCTTGCGCAACATCAGCTGCATCGGCAGGTCGGTATATTTGCGCACGTAGTCAGTGAAGTAGGGATCCTGCTTATTGATATGGAACTCTTTGATCGCCACATGCCCCATGGCCATGAAGGCGGCGGAGTCGGTGCCCTGTTTGACCGGCATCCAGAGATCGGCAAACTTCACATACTCGGCGTAGTCCGGCGCCATGGAAACCACCTTGGTGCCGTTGTAGCGGGACTCGATGGCGAAATGGGCATCCGGGGTGCGGGTCATCGGCAGATTGGCGCCGGTGATAATCAGATATTTCGAGTTATACCAGTCGGCCGCTTCCGGCACGTCGGTCTGCTCGCCCCAGACCTGGGGAGAAGCGGCCGGCAGATCACAGTACCAGTCGTAGAAGGAGCCGCAGGCGCCTCCGATCAGAGAGAGGTAGCGCGAGCCGGCAGCATAGCTGATCATCGACATCGCGGGGATCGGCGAGAAGCCGTAGATCCGGTCCGGTCCCCACTTCTTGATGGTATAGACATTGGCCGCGGCAGTTATCTCGACCACCTCATCCCAGGTGCTGCGAACAAAACCACCCAGCCCGCGAACCGCCGTGTATTTCTTGCGTTTGGCCGGGTCGGCCTGAATCGCTTCCCAGGCATCCACCGGGTCTTTGCCACTCTTACGTTCGGTGCGGTAGAGATCAAGCAGTCGTCCGCGGATCAAGGGATACTTGATACGGTGTGGGCTATAGAGATACCAGGAGAATGATGCGCCACGCTGGCAGCCACGCGGCTCATGGTTCGGCATGTCCGGACGGGTGCGTGGATAGTCGGTCTGCTGCATCTCGTAGGCGACCAGACCGTTCTTGACATAGATCTTCCATGAGCAGCCACCGGTACAGTTCACCCCATGGGTGGAACGCACCACCTTGTCGTGGCGCCAACGGTTACGGTAGGTATCCTCCCACTGCCGGTCTTCACCGGTCACGATGCCGTGACCCTTGGAAAAGGTCCCCTGGATCTTCTTGAAGTATCTAAGTCTGTCTAGCAAATGGCTCATCTGTAGTCTCCTAAGGGCGGGCTGTCACCAGAACAGCCAGCCCCATGTTTATAAAGGTCGGATGAATCCGCCAAGGCCTAGGGGGTCGATGGAGGTGGCCCTGTCCATTCGTGCAGACCCATCCGAAAACCGCATGCGTCAGTTCATGTTACGGATTCTTGAACTCCGCCTTGGGGCCCAGGTAGTACCACCAGTTCAGCAACAGGCAGACCAGATAGAACACAGCAAACCCGTAGAGTGCATACTCCGGGGTCGCCGCCTTGATCTGCTCACCAAATACCTTGGGAATGATGAAGGCGCCATAGGCGGCCACCGCCGAAGTCCAACCCAGCGCCGGTCCCGCCTGCTCCTTTGGAAACACCATGGCGATGGTGCGGAAGGTCGAGCCGTTACCAATACCGGTGGCGGCGAACAGTATCAGGAAGAGCAGGAAGAAAGGCATGAAAAACTCTTCCGGCGTGGCCGAGACATAGGCCTGCTTCAGGTAGTAGGCCACACCCAGGGCGGAACCGATCATCACAATGGAGACGATCTGGGTCACCTTGGCGCCACCCACCTTGTCGGAGATCCAACCACCGATGGGGCGGATCAGCGCACCGATAAAGGGGCCCATCCAGGCATACATCAGCGCCGAGGGGCCGTTGGGGTTGGCGAGATCGTGCATCATCACCCCGTCCACCATCAGATGCTGGTAACCGAACACCACCTTGATCGCCAGGGCGAAACCGGCGGAGTAACCGATGAAGCTGCCAAAGGTCATGGTGTAGATAATGCTCATGATCCAGGTGTGTTTGTTGCTGAAGATCTTGAACTGGCGTTTCAGGTTAGGCTTGATATCACCCGGGATCATCTTCATCAGCATCACGGTGGTGAACAGGATGCCGGCGATCACCGGCCACTTGGCCCAGCCTGGCGCACCCAGTCCAGTGGGAGCGGGCAGGATGATGTAGAGACCGATCGCGGCAGTGAAAAAGCCGATCAGCAGCATGCCGGCGATCTTACTCATGGCGCCGATGGGCGTACCGATATGCGGTGAGACCTCTTCGGTGCGGAGATTATTCATACCGAACCAGCTGGCGAGGGCCAGGGGGATCAGCAACAGCAGCCAAACGAAACCGGCATTGTGGATGAAGGTCTCGGAACCGGCAGGGATCTTGCCGATCAGAGTGCCTGAGGTGTTCTCCAGGATCATCGGTTCGCCGCCGAAGATGCCGAAGGTCATCACCAGGGGCACCACGATCTGCATGGTGGTCACGCCGGCATTACCCAATCCTGCGTTCAGCCCCAGCGCCAGACCCTGCATCCGTTTCGGGAAGAAGAAGCTGATGTTGGACATGGAAGAGGCGAAGTTGCCGCCGCCAAAGCCGGACAGGAAGGCCAGGATCTGGAAGATCCAGAGCGGCGTGTTCTGGTCCTGCAGGGCGAAACCGGTGCCGATGGCGGGGATCATCAGCAGTGCGGTGGTAAAAAAGATGGTATTTCTGCCACCCGCAATACGAATGAAAAAACTCGATGGAATGCGCAGAGTAGCGCCGGTTAGACCGGCGATGGCGGCCAGGGTAAAGAGCTCCGCCTTGGCGAAAGGGAAGCCGAGATTGAGCATCTGCACGGTGATGATGCCCCAGTAGAGCCACACCGCAAAGCCGCATAACAGGCTGGGGATAGAGATCCACAGGTTACGGTTTGCTATGCTTTTGCCCGTGGATTCCCAGAACTGGGGATCCTCGGTATTCCAGGTTTTGATATCAGCCATTGTTTACTCCTACTTTCTTTAGTTATCTACGCACAGGGTTAAGCGCGAACTACTCCAGAACATCAGCGGGTTTGTCGGTCAGCTGATGCGCACGGATTTTTTCTGCCTCGGCCTGGGCCGCCTTGCGGGCGGCCGAGTACTTGTCGATCAGTTCCTCAAGCAGGTGAGCCTGCTCCACGGCTGCGCGGGCAGCCGCATACTCATCGGTACTTTCGTGGGACTTGGCATAGTTACTCAGGACATGTTCTTTGGCCGCCGTAACCTCTTCACGCTGTTTTTCACGGGCAAAGGTGTAGTGCATCCAGATCAGCGAGACGCAGGTCGCGCCATACAGCAGCATGAAGACCACGCTGTTGACCTGGGTGAGATCGATCAAGGCGCCGAACATGATCGGCAACAGGAAGCCACCCATACCACCGGCCAGGCCGACGATGCCGGAGGCGACACCGATGTTTTCCGGGTACTCATCAGAGAGAAACTTGAACACCGAGGCCTTGCCGAAACCCCAGGCGATGCCGACCACGAATAACAGGGCAGTGAAGACCCAGACGTTGAGGCCAATATCCAGGGTGACATCGCCAGTGGCTGTCTTGATGCTGAGCGCGGTCTGGGGATAAGACATCACGAACAGACAGACCCAGGAGATCCACATCACCCACCAGGTCACCTTGTAGGCGCCGAACTTATCGGAGAACCAGCCACCGAGGGCGCGGATCAAGCCGGAGGGCAGTACAAAGACAGCGGCCAGCAGGGCTGCGGTGGTGAGGTCAAAGCCGTATTCGGCGATATAGTATTTGGTCATCCACAGGGAGAGCCCCACGAATCCACCGAACACCAATGAGTAGTACTGCATGTACTTCCAGATCCGTGGATCCTTGAGCAGGGCCAGCTGATCAGCCAGGGTCACATGGGCCCCTACCTTGTGTTCCGGGTCTTCGTAAGTGAACATCCAGAAGGCAACCACCACCACAAACATGCCAACGGCGTAGACGTGCGGCACCGTCTCCCAGCCGTAGGCCACCACGATGGAGGGTGCGACAAACTTGGTCAGGGCCGCGCCCGCGTTGCCGGCGCCGAAGATGCCCATGGCAAAACCCTGCTTCTCCTTGCTGAACCAGCGGGCGGTATAGGCGATGCCCACCGAGAAGGAGGCGCCGGCGATACCGACGAACAGACCCAGCACCAGGAACTGCCAGTACTCGGTCGCGGAACCGATGAACCAGAGCGGTATAATGGTTAACAGCATGAGGATGAAGTAGACGATACGGCCACCGTATCTGTCGGTGAGTATGCCAACCGGCAATCGCGCTAAGGAACCGGTGAGGATCGGTGTGGCGATCAATAGACCGAACTGGGTCTCATTCAGCTCCAGTAACTCCTTGACCGGGATACCGATGATAGAAAACATCACCCAGACCGCAAAACAGGCGGTAAACGCGAGTGTGTTCATAGTGAGAACAGAGAGTTGCATCGTTCTCTGGGTCGCCATTGCTAAATCCTCCACTGCTGGAATTCGCCGTCAAACATAAAGCAACGGACTGACTCCGGCTATTGATCGAGATCAATTGCTGTCCGGCGATAAAGCCTCCAATACCACTTTAGTGGTATCTCGAGCACTAACGACAACCCTTTGTTAGATAAATTTATTTTCTGTATATTACGGATTACTGGTAGCATGATGAGGATGACTCAGAACAGAAGGAGTACTACCAGAAAGTCAGGGTAAAAGGAGTTACCTCGAACCCTTTAACCTGATGTTGAAGATGCACCAACACCCACGAGGTCAATCCATGTTCGGCTCTCTCAACAGTTCTCTCCTGATTCGCGCCGGCCTGGCGATGGGGGTCATCACAGTGTTGGCAATCGCCGGTATGGCCAGCGCCATCTATGTAGCCAGACACACTCACGGTGAAGCGGGAGCGGTGAATCTGGCGGGCAGCCTGCGCATGCAGTCCTATCGCATTGCCGCGACCATCGAAACCGACACCAGGCTCAACCTCGATCTAACCGAAGAGGTGAATGCACTCACGCTGGAGTTCGAACAACGCTTGAACAACCCAGCGCTGGCAGCCGTGATCTCCACTACCAACCGCCGATCGCTGCAGCTGGTTTATCTGCAGATCAAACAGCGCTGGCGGCATAGTATGCTGCCCAGGATCCAGGCCTATCTGCAGCAGATTGTCTCCCCCGTCCCGGACACCGACCTGCAAGAGGCCAGCAGCAACTTTCACAAACTGGTGGCCAGTTTCGTTGACGACATCGACCGGATGGTGCGCCTGCTCGAGGAGGATGCGGAATCCAGCATTCACATGCTGGGCCTGATGCAGGGGATCAGCCTGATGTTGACCCTGCTGGTGGCGGTCATCACCCTCTATCTGCTGTATACCGATGTGCTCAGTCCCCTGCATGATCTGCTCAACTCCGCGGAGCGGGCCGGCCAGGGCGATTTCAGCGTTCGCGTCGGCCATACCGGCAGCGATGAACTGGGTCGGTTGGGGCAGGCCTTCAACACCATGGCGGCGGATCTCTCGACCATGTATGTCGCATTGGAAGCCAGGGTGATGGAGAAGACCGAGGCGCTCACCCGGCGCAACCGCTCGCTTGAGCTGCTCTACAAGGCATCCCAGCGCCTGACCGAGACCCCGGTATCGGATACCACCTACCATGAGCTGCTGGATGAGATCAGCGGCGTGTTGGGCTCTGAAGCCATCACCCTGTGTCTGACTGATGAGAATAAACAGCGGGCCTACGCCGTTGCTTGCATCGGCCCCACCCCCCCCATGTGCCGGGATGAGCGATGCGACATCTGCCTGGGTGATGGCCGGACCCGGGTGCTATGCAGCTCCGAGCATGGCGGCAGCGACGACATCCTCTCTCTTGCCGTCAAAGATGAGGAAAACGACTATGGTGTGTTGCTTGTAGCGCACCGGCAGGGAGAAGCCTTCCAGGCCTGGCAGACCCAGGTGCTGGAGACCCTGGGCAAACATATCGGCATCTCGATCGGAGTCGCACGCCGCGTCACCCAGCGCCGCCGCCTGGCGTTGCTCGATGAACGCAGTGTGATTGCCAGGGAACTGCATGACTCCCTGGCCCAATCCCTCTCCTATCTGAAGATTCAGGTCACCCGTCTCTACCTGCTCAGAAAGATGAATGCCGATGCCCATCAGATGGATGAGGTCATGAGCGAGTTAAAAGAGGGGTTGGATGAGGCCTATCGTCAATTGCGTGAACTGCTTACCACCTTCAGGCTGCAGATGGATGGACGCGGCCTGTTCGTTGCCCTCACCGAAACCGTGGCTGAGTTCAACACCCGGGGCAAAGTGGATATCCTGCTGAAAAACCAGCTCAAAGGCACTGCCCTGAGTGTCAATGAGGAGATTCACCTGTTACAGATCGCACGGGAGGCCCTGTCCAATGTCCTGCATCACTCCAGCGCAACCCAGGCGGAGCTCAACATCCAGTCTCTCGACGATGACGGCATCCTGCTCAGCGTGGAAGACAACGGTATCGGAATCCCCAGCAAGGCCGAACGCACAAACCATTACGGCCTGGCGATCATGCATGAGCGCGCCAAATCGCTCAACGCCGAGTTGACCATCAGTAACCGCACGGAAGGCGGAACCCGGGTCCGCCTCAGGTTCAAACCAAACGGTATTACAATCAATCAACCCATTCTTCAGGAACAAGTCGTATCATGAGCAATCCAGAGACCCAACGGGTCGTTGTCATCGATGATCATCCCTTAATACGCAAGGGCCTGCAGCAACTGGCGGACCTGAGTCCGCACATCGATATCATCGGTGAAGCGGACAGCGGTGAAGAAGGACTAAACATGGTCCGGGCGCTCAAACCCGACCTGGTGCTGCTGGACCTCAATATGCCCGGCATGAATGGAATTGAAACCCTGGCTGCCATCAAACATATGGAGCAGGATCTCCGGGTGGTCATGCTCACCGTCTCCAATGCAGAGGAGGACGTAGTGTCGGCACTGCGTAACGGGGCTGACGGCTATCTACTCAAGGATATGGACCCGGCAGATCTTCTAATAAAGTTTCGGGAAGTGGCGGAGGGCAGAATTGTCATGTCCCCGAGCATCACCCAATGCCTGGCCCGGGCCCTTCAGGCGGAGGGTCAGCGAGGACAACAGCAGGGGGTTGTCGCGGAACTCACTGATCGTGAACGGGAGATTCTGCTCCATCTGCGTAACGGCGAGAGCAATAAAGTCATTGCACGCCAGCTCAAGATCGCCGAGGCCACAGTCAAGGTCCATGTCAAACATCTGCTGAAAAAGCTCGATCTGAAAACCCGAGTGGAGGCCGCGGTGTGGGCGGTTAGCAATAAAGACCTGCTATGATCGAAAAAAGGACCTGCGCCTACCAGGGCGAAAACGAATTCATAAAATCCATCGGCCGCCCCATCTGATTGATATCCCGGCTCATAACCCCGGTGTTGACCGTCATCGAACGCATCGACTGATTCATCTCAAAGATATTCAAATTCATGAGTTCCATACTCTGATTCATAGCGTTTATACCCACACTCATACTACTGGTATCAGCATCCATACTCGCGATATGCGACTCCATGCTGCCAATCTTATCCACCAATACCGTGATCTGCCCCGTCATGGTGGCGATGTTCATCGATAACTCCGCCATATGGCCCGACATAGCCGCGAGATTGATCTCCATCTCAGGGTCGATACTCTCCGTCATGGTATCCATATCCTTTGTCAGGCTGTAGATCAGATAAAAACCGGACATGCCCAGCACCGCCATCACCAGTAGCGATGGATAGACCAGCCTCTCCCAGCGGGTGATGCTCGCATTGAACGATTTAAAGAACTGTGTGAGGGTAATTTCCAGCTTCACCATCGCCTTTTGTTCAGGCGTCAGATTCTTTAGATCGGCTTCGAAAACCCTGGGGTCTTTTTCAAACATTCTCGACTCAACTTTTCTGAACAGCTAGACTTTAGCGAATATGAGCAGACTGCCAAATAAGCATAGTATTCCATACGGTTTTTTGACAACTGATTGACCTAGATCATTAAATAAATATATACCTAAGTTCTCAATTCGTTCTCCGCAGCCAATATGGAACATGATTGATATCCAATGACTGAATTTATTCTCTCCCACGAGCTTGCCATCCGGCTGAGTGCATTTTTTGGTATCTTTGCCATCATGGCGTCATGGGAGATATTTGCCCCTAGAAGAAAGTTACTCTATTCGAAACTGCGCCGCTGGTTGAGTAATCTGGGACTTGTCTGTCTCAACACCTTGCTGCTGCGCCTCATTTTTCCGGCCGCTGCGGTAGGCATGGCAAATTATACCTCGGAACATGGCTGGGGACTATTCAACGCCATCCAGCTACCGACCTGGCTTGCAGTGCTACTCTCTGTCGCCCTGCTGGATCTCGTGATCTATCTGCAGCATGTCATGGTGCATGCCGTACCAGCCCTCTGGCGGCTGCACCGGGTTCACCATGCAGATCCTGACTACGACGTCACCACGGGGGCGCGTTTTCATCCGATCGAAATCATCCTCTCCATGCTGATAAAAATTGCTACTATTGCGGCTCTCGGTCCACCGGTGGTGGCGGTTATCATCTTCGAGGTAATGCTCAACGGCATGGCGATGTTCAATCATGGCAACGTTGGCCTCCCTGGGTGGCTGGAGCACAGAGTCCGCCGGCTATTGGTGACACCTGATATGCATCGCGTACATCATTCAGTAGAGGTGGACGAAACGAACAGTAACTTCGGTTTCAACCTGTCGATCTGGGACCGGCTCATGGGAACCTACCGTGATCAGCCAAGACTTGGGCATCGAGACATGAAAATTGGCCTGGCATCCATCAACGAGCCGCAGCGCACCACCCATCTGAGCGGGATGCTGCTGATCCCCTTTCAAGGCAGTGATGACAATTACTCCATAAACCGTCGATCCTGGGGGGAGTAATTCATGAGTTTCGAAACCTATGATGTTTACTTCTCCGGCAAACTGATGAAGGATCAGGATTTGCAGGCGGTGCAAAATAAGATCGGCGCAATGTTCAAGCTGGAAGGCCTCAAGCTGCAACGTCTCTTTTCCGGTCAGCCGGTAGCGATCAAAAAAGGCATCGATATGGAGCAGGCGGTAGAGTACCGGGTAGCGTTCCGTGATGCGGGAGCCCTGGTGGATATTCGCCCGACAGGGACACCTCAACAACAACCCCCAACTCCAGCAAAGCCAGGCAAGGAATCCGGCCCACAGACGCCATTGACCCTCTCGCCACCCAACAGCTTTGACCTGAGTGATTGTTCAGCGCCAGTGACGCCGCGACCGATCCCGGATATCAGCAGCCTGGAATTAGCGAAGCCGGGTATCATCCTGGATGAAATCCCGTCACCCGCACCACTGGAGATCGATACGGAAGACTTGGAATTGGACAAACCAGGCGTAATCCTTGGCCCGTCAATCCCACAACCATCCGTAGAGATCGATATCGGCGATCTGCAACTCAAACCAGCCAACCCTGGTAACCTTGAAGAATTTCAGCCGCAGGTGGATAAGCTTCCACTGCCAAATATCGATCATCTGGGTTTCGCCGAGCAGGACGAAAAACCCACGGGAAAGGCAGCATTTAAAATCTCAGAAGATTAACTCGAGGGACTTCTTAGTAGCCTCGGAGAGCCCATCCTGCCGCGCCGTGAGTGGGCGTCCTGTTTCGAGAATCCCTTGCACATCCCCAAACGCGCGCTGCACATAGAAGCGTAGCGGCAGACGTTGCTCATCATCACTCACCCAGACCGAAGTGGTCGACTCCTGCCGCTTCTCCTCCCAAGCCTCATACAGACTCAATTTGAAGGCCGGAAGATTCCAGCCTGCCAGCTCGAGGCGTTCCCGACTCACCTCGACCTGGTATTGTTTGATCCGCTTACCGTTATACAGGGGCAGCTCGAATATCCTCCCCGGCGCCAGATCCAGGAAACGCAGCCGGTAGAGTAGAGAAAGGTAGTCCCAAACCCCTTCATCGGAAAACTCCTGTCGGTTTTCCTGCGTCAATCGAGGTCCGTCACCCTCAGTCAACCCGGCTTTATCAAGTAGGAAGTCCGGTGGTTTTGCACCCACCTCTGTGGCTTCATCGCCTTTTACAAAACAGTAACCCAAGCGGTTTTCCCGATCGAACCAGAGTAGCTCTTCACTGATTTTATCCGTTTCCAGGTATTCACTGACGACCACAGGCGCCTGTCGCTCAGGTTCCATCCAGCTGCGGTAGCGATAGCGGATTGGATAGAGCAGCTCCGCCTTTCCGAAGGGTTCAGTAGTCAAATTCAGGGTGGTCAGGACAGTCCCTCGACCTTGGATAGTGTCGACAACCGGCTGCACATCAAACACTGCACGGGCAATGTTCATCTGCATGAATCCAGAGAATATACCCTGATAACTGAAGGTATATTCCAATCTCTCGCCCAGCCTCATCTGCGCTGCCTGAGCCGGAAAAAGGACGGCTGTAAGCAGGAGCAACACAACTATCGGGTATCGGCTTAATCTCATCAGTTTGGTCATGACATTACCTCTACAAATGAATATTATCCCGTCTGTAATTTTAAACTGGCATGTTTTTCGCATCTTACCGACTAAAATCTGAATATCAGCTGAATAAGTCATTTTTTCGACGCGAAAGGAGCCAAAGCCATGGTCATACCCGTCAATTCCGATAAACCCGTCACCACAGGCTCTGACCGAACCACACAATCAAGACAAGAGATGACGCGTGAACAGATAGGAAGTCAGCGCTCAGATTCAACGCTTCAAGGGACACCGGGTACGGAAACCAAGCCTGATGTGGAAACCGCCCGCCATTTGTATCAATTAGAGAACAACCCGTTAGAAACAGTCAGATCTGGTATAGAGACACCTGAACAAGCCAGGTCTTTACTCAACCAGCTACTGCAGCAATTCTCAGCAGCCCCTGAGGCCGCCTTGAAAACACAGGGTAGCGGATCAAACAATCTGCTCGGCAACCTGCTTTCCGCCGCACCGACTTAAACGATTCCATTCTCCTTGGAAAAGACCTTGGGGCATCTTTAGGATGCCTCTTTTTTTTGCAGGCGCCTCGGATCTCTTGATGAGGCCAACCGCAATCACCTCCCCAATAGTTCCTCCTTGCGATCATGCTGGATATCCTCCTTTAAACGAGCTATCTCTTTTTCAGGCCCGATTACCACCAGCATGTCTCCAGCATCCAGTTTATGTTTGATGCCACTGGTGCTGAAGATCAACTCTTCACTTAACTCAATATCCACCACGCCCAGAAGAATCACTTTATGATTCTTCAATTCCTGGGTAAAGAGGCTCTCCCCGGTGAGACATGAATTCTCGGGGATTTCAATTTGTGCGATATCGATATACTTGCCGAACACAGTCTGTTCAAGCATATCGACGATCATTGGACGGGTGATCAGCTCATGCACCTTGCGTCCACTGATCTCATAGGGATCTATCACCTTGCTGGCGCCAGCCGCAATCAGTTTACGGCTCGAGACAGAGGACTCTGAGACACAGACAATCTTGAGTTCAGGCTCCAGGGCTCGCGCCGAGAGCGTGAGAAAAACATTTTTCGACTCTTCACTGAACAGACAGAAGATGGTCTTCACCCTTTTTCCGATTCCCACAGCGCGTAATCTTTCATCATCCATGTAATCCAGATGAGCCGCATCGAAGCCTTTGGCCAGCAAATCGCTGACCTCATCCATATCATTACTGAACAGATAGGTGGGATACCCACGTGAGGTCAGCTGCTCCGCCACAGCCTGCCCCAAGGCGCTACAGCCGAACACGAGGATCGCGCATTGATCGATCAAAGCGTACCCCGCTCCAGACATTCCCGAAAATGCACTACGCTGAATTCATGCCCGAACATAACCAGGAAGTCTCCAGCCTGCAGCACAAAATCCGGCTCCGGGTTGAAATAGAAATTACGTCCATGCAGATCATATCGATAGGGATTGCTCTCCAATTGAGTGGCTCCTTCCCTGACAACCCCAAAAGGTATCAGCTTACGCTCGCGGAAGTTGACATCACCGATGCACCGCCCGTCCAACACCGATGATTGATGGATACGCACCGTCTCAATACCCTCATCCCGTTCACCGGTGATCAGCGCATAGATCGCTTCGAAGGCCACTGGCTGGCCAACGTACTCTGCAGCGATCAGCCCGACCACTTCATAGGGCGCGACCACATGGTCGGCCCCTGCGCGTTGCATCTTTATCACATTCTCCCGGTGATTGGCGCGTGAGATAATCTCTATGCCTGGGTTCATCTGTCTTGCTGAAAGCGTAATGTAGACATTGATGACATCATCACCCGTCAGACACAACAATCTTGATGCCCGCCCATTCACCCCCAGGTGTTCGAGCAGATCACTGCTCTCAGCATCACCCTGAACGACAAGATGACCCTTCTGCTGCGCCAGTCGAAACATCTTCTCATCAGGCTCAACCACGATGAATGGCGTTTTATCCCTGGCCAGCCGATCTGCCACATCCTGCCCTACCCGCCCGAACCCACAGAGAATGACATCGATATGTTTACGCTCCACTTCCGAAATGACACGATGGGTCCGAATCTCGTGCATCTTGTCGCTGAAGGCGGAAACGATGATCGAGGTAAAGAAGGAGATAACCCCCAGGCCTGCCACAATCAATATCAGAGTGATGATCCTCCCCTCGTTAGTCTGCGGGGTAATATCCCCATAGCCGACTGTGGACATGGTCACCAAGGCCCAATAGATACTGTCGAAAAAATTTGTGATTTCCGTATTTTCTCCTTGAGCCTCGAAGAAAAATAGCGCACTGGCGGCGGTAAAGGTAATAAACGCCATGAAAATCAACAGGGTCAGCAGTTCGATACGCTTCTCTGAGAGCACTTTGACGAACTCACTGATGCTGCGGGTGTACCTGAACAGCTTGAACAGCCGGAACAGCAGAAAAATACGCAGGAAACGTAACGGACGATAACTTGGGATGATGGCCAGCAGATCAATAATGGCCAAAGGAGAGGTTACATACTCGATCTTCTTTGCCAGTATCTCACGCAATGCCGGCCAGACACGGAAACGCTCATTAATGAACTCAGCCCGCTCATAGTGCTTGAGAATAATCTGGTGACTTTCGTTATAGATCCAGAATCGAAGGAGATACTCGAGAATAAAGATGGAAACCGCCATCCCCTCAAAGATATTGTCGAACAGGCCAAGGTCATTGCGCACCTCATAGATCAACAGCCAGACAGAGCTCACCACCAGCAGGATCATGAAGATATCGAAATAGGGGCGCACCCGCGCCCGTGGATTTTCCAGCAGATCGTAGAGAAAGTCCTTCACCCGCCGGTAACGAGTTGAATCCTCCAGCGCGTAACTTAAGCGAATCAGACTGCGTGAAAATCCCAAGCTTCCCAGCCCTTCATGAAATCCCACCAAATGGTGGGTTAAGCATAGACGATACCTTATTCAACCGGATGAAGCCGCACGGTGAACCTAGCGAGGTTCTCCCCCCATCTCAATCCGTTCAATTTCCGCCACGGTCACAACCCTGCCGTCCAGGGTCTGAAAGCGCCGCCCATCCACATCGCCACGGCGCGCCTCATACATCACGGTCTCGC
>JBDLIT010000095.1:0-15522 GCA_039714735.1 Pseudomonadota bacterium | reverse complement strand
CAATCCGACCCCTTCGGGGATCAGCAATGCCAGGGAGTTCGCCTCCTATCTGGCCGGCGCCGGCCTGACAATCATCAGTGGGCTCGCTGTCGGCATCGACGGCGCCGCTCATCAGGGAGCGCTGGAAGACGGCACCACCATTGCAGTCACCGGTACGGGCCTGGACCGTGTCTACCCTGCCCGTCACAAAGAGCTGGCCCACCGGATCGTTGCCCAAGGGGCATTGGTCTCAGAATTTCCACCTGGCACCCAACCCAGACCTGAAAACTTTCCCCGCCGCAACAGGATCATCAGTGGTCTATCCGTCGGCACCCTCGTAGTAGAAGCGACCCTGCGCAGTGGATCACTGATAACCGCCCGCCTGGCCCTTGAACAGGGACGTGAAGTGTTCGCAATCCCAGGTTCCATTCATAATCCACAGGCCCGGGGTTGCCACAGATTGATCCGCGAAGGCGCAAAGCTCGTGGAATCGGCACAGGATATCACCGATGAACTGGGCAGCCTGCTGGGCAGCCTGACGGTTCCATCAATTAGACATGCCTCAGGGAACACGCCAAATACGGTCAATCTCGACCCTGATTACGAGAAACTACTTGAAGCCATGGGTTTCGACCCCATTTCTGTGGATGAACTGATCAACCGAACCGGTTTGACCGCAGAGTCGGTTTCGTCCATGCTGCTATTGCTTGAACTGGATGGACATGTATCATCTGCACCTGGCGGTTATTATTGCCGCACTGGCAAATCTGATTCCCGCAACACCGGGAGAGAGTAAGCATGAACGAAAATGTGGTCGATATTTTGATCTACCTCTACGAAAACTACATGGATGGTGAACAGGCTCCGCCCTCTGATCAGAATGAGCTTCGCGATGAACTCCTGCAGGCCGGCTTTCCTGCGATAGAGATCGACAAGGCGTTCGACTGGCTGGATGACCTGGCCCACAACTCTCAATCACCCGAGGGTGATGCCCACCAGAAGCAGTCTCTGCGAGTCTTTACCGATGAGGAGAACGCTCGTCTCGATCTGGACTCCCGCAGTCTGCTGCTGTTTCTCGAGCAAAACAACATACTGACCCAGACTGCCAGAGAACTGGTCATCGAGCGCGCCCTGGCCCTGGATACGCCCTTCATCACCGAAGAGGAGCTGAAGTGGATCATCCTCCTGGTGCTGATGAATCAGCCCGGCCAGGAAATCGCTTTTGCCCGTATGGAAGACATGGTTTACAACGAAGCCCCTGTCTTTCTACACTAATCACTAACACTTCTATCGCGCGGGGCGCTACCATGCCCCGCGTTTTTTTTGGACACCGAAATCTTCCATGAATCTGGTTATTGTTGAATCACCGGCCAAGGCCAAAACCATCAAGAAATACCTGGGAGGGGGCTTCGAAGTCCTTGCCTCCTACGGGCATGTGCGGGATCTGATTCCCAAAGAGGGTGCGGTCGACCCGTATAACAACTTCGCCATGAAGTACCAGGTGATCGAAAAGAACGACCGCCATGTGCAGGCCATCAGCAAGGCGCTGAAGCATTCAGATGCCCTCTACCTGGCCACTGACCCGGACCGCGAAGGCGAGGCGATATCCTGGCATCTCTCCGAACTGCTCAAATCCAAGGGCAAGCTGAAGGACAAGCCGGTCTACCGGGTAGTGTTCAACGAGATCACCAAAAAGGCGGTAAACGACGCGGTTGCCAACCCCCGGGAGCTATCCTACGACCTGATCGATGCCCAGCAGGCGCGTCGGGCCCTGGACTATCTGGTGGGTTTCAACCTCTCTCCCCTGCTGTGGAAAAAGGTCCGCCGCGGGCTCTCCGCCGGCCGGGTGCAAAGCCCCGCATTGCGTATGATCGTGGAGCGGGAACTGGAGATCGAGGCCTTCAAGTCGGAAGAGTTCTGGACCATCGAGGCCGACTCCGAAAAACCCAAGCAGCCATTCAGCGCCCGCCTGACCCATTACAAAGGCGAGAAGCTGGAGAAGTTCAGCATCACTGACGAGGCCAGCGCGAAACAGGCGGAAAAAATCCTATTGGACGCTGGTCAGGCCGGCCTGCAGGTAATCAAGGTCGAGAAGAAGCAGCGTCGCCGCAACCCGGCGCCGCCCTTCACCACCTCCACCCTGCAACAGGAGGCCTCACGCAAACTCGGCTTTACGACCCAACGCACCATGCGCACCGCGCAACAGCTCTATGAAGGCGCAGACGTGGGTGAGGGCACAGTCGGCCTGATCACCTATATGCGTACCGACTCTGTGCATCTGGCCGACGAGGCCACTGCCGAGATCCGGGGCTTTATTGCGGAGCGCTATGGTCATGACCAGCTTCCTAAGGAAGTCCGCCACTTCAAGACCAAGGCCAAGAACGCCCAGGAGGCTCACGAAGCAATTCGCACCACTTCGGTACTGCGTGTTCCGGAAGAGATCAAAGCCCATCTTAGTAAAGACCAGGCCCGACTCTACGAGCTGATCTGGAAGCGAACCGTGGCCTGCCAGATGATCCACGCCACCATCCACACCGTGGCGGCCGATCTGCAATGCGGCACCGACAATATCTTCCGCGCCAACGGCTCCACCATCGCCAAGCCAGGCTTTATCGCGGTCTATCTGGAAGGCAAGGATGATGCGGCCGCCAGCGACGGTGACGAGAAGATGTTGCCCCCGCTGGAGGAGGGTGAGACCCTGCCATTGAAGGCGATCCGGCCCGAGCAGCACTTCACCGAGCCACCTCCACGCTACAGCGAGGCGAGCCTGGTGAAGACCCTGGAGGAGCACGGCATCGGCCGTCCTTCCACCTACGCCTCGATCATCTCCACCCTGCAGGACCGGGAGTACGTGGTGCTGGAGAAGAAACGCTTCCAACCCACCGACGTGGGACGGGTGGTGAACAAGTTCCTGACCGAGTATTTCACCCGATATGTGGACTACGACTTCACCGCCAACCTGGAAGACGAGCTGGACGCGGTCTCCCGCGGTGAAGAGGAGTGGATTCCTCTGCTGCAGAAGTTCTGGGGCCCCTTCAAGGAGCGCATCGACCATACCCAGGAGAACGTCAAGCGCAGCGACGTGACTCACGAGGCGCTGGACGAGAAGTGCCCCAAATGCGGCAAGCAACTCTCCATCCGCCTGGGCCGGCATGGCCGTTTCATCGGCTGCACCGATTACCCCACCTGCGACTACACCCGGGACCTGAATGCTGACAAGTCGGAGAAAGAGGAGCCGGAAGTGCTGGAGGACCGCAACTGTCCCAAGTGCGGTTCGCAACTGGTGATCAAACGGGGCCGCTACGGCAAATTCATCGGCTGCTCGAGCTACCCCAAGTGCCGCTTTATCGAACCGCTGGAAAAGCCACAAGATACCGGTGTCCAGTGCCCCAAGTGTCACAAGGGCAGCCTGTTGAAACGCAAGTCGCGCAAGGGCAAGCTCTTCTACTCCTGCTCCACCTACCCGGACTGCGACTACGCGGTGTGGAACGAACCGGTGGCCGAGCCCTGCCCCCGCTGTGGGTGGCCGGTGTTGACCATCAAGACCACCAAGAGCAAGGGCACGGAGAAGGTCTGCCCGCAGAGGGAGTGCTCCTTCGCGGAGCCCTACGAAGCCCCCGAAGGATAGGAGAGAGCTTCAACCCTCATCCCAGACGCGCATGGAGCGAGCGGATCAGTCGGACCGCCGCATCCATGTGCTCGAAGGTGTGGCTACCGCCTGGATAGCTGTGGATCTCACCGCAACCGGCATAGATCGATGCGGCAATCCGCCAGTCGATCAGTTCGTCCCCCTGGTCCAGCAACAGCGTGGTCGGCACGCCGTCCGCCACATCCTCGATGGCGAACCGGCGAGTGGCCGTGACCATCTCTTCAGACAGATAGTAGCGTTCATCCAGGGCCTCGTTGAATTGCCAGCCAATCACCTGTTTGAGCAGATCCCAGGGCTGCAGGTCCGGGTTGATCATCACCAGATGGTCTAGAGGAAACTGGCGCGCCAGATACTGGCCATAGAATCCTCCCATGGAACTACCCACCAGCAGCAGCGGCCGGTCGCCCTGCACTGTTTCCGCCACCCGCACCGACAACTCCCGGCTTAGCAGCTCCACCGCCTGTTCAGGCTGATGGGCAGGATAGGTTGGGCTCAGCACCGGTATGGGAGCCAAACGCTCCCTGAATACCGCGGCCTTATTGGAGGTGCCGGCGCTGTTGAGTCCGTGCAGATAGAGGATCATGCGAAACCCTGACTAAACTACCCCCACAAACTGCCCAAGGAAAATTCGATGGCATCAAACGGTGGCTGGCTGACAGGGTCATCGTCCTTCAGGCTGGCCATCAGGCTCCAGTGACCTTCCTTGAGTTGATAGACCTCAAGGGTTTTAAGATCGGGATCAACCAACCAGAGGTGTTGGACATTTTCCCTGGCATAGAGCGGCATTTTGATGACGCGGTCGGTGCGGGCAGTGGATGGTGAGAGGATCTCGCAGACCCAATCTGGAGCGAGTTCGAACCAGGCGGTCTCGGGCAGCTCGGGCATGCGCTTCCGGCGCCAGCCGGCCAGATCAGGCACGAGGATATCCGCTCCTAGATGGAGTTCAGGCTCATCGATGATCCACCATCCTCCTGGGCCATCTCTTCCATGCTGAAATGGGTTCCAGAGATTGCCTCCCAAACCCGAATAGGCAATGGCATGCCTCGGCGCGGGCCGGGGGTGTGTATGCAGCTGACCACCAAGAATCTCGCCCACAAGATTTTCCGGCAGGGCAAGGATCTCCTCGTAGGTGGCGTCTTTTTTAGCGGTTTCTGACATAGGGACTCCGCAATATCAGTCGGTCGTTATGCCCAAAGTGTAACAGATGGCAATCTGTTTCATGCCCGCCACTTGCAAAGCGTCACACCAACCCTACAATAGCCGCCAGAAACGGTGCCGGGCGTAACATTGTTGCGCTCGGTTAAAAGGGAACAGGGTGAAAGACCCTGACTGTCCCCGCAACTGTAAGCGAGAAGCACCTCCCGATTAGACCACTGGCAAACGCTGGGAAGGCCGGGTAGTACGATGATCCGCGAGTCAGGAAACCTGCCGTTTCAGCGTCGCTTGACCACTGTACGGGGCATTCAGTGGCGCGGTTCTCCGTTGGCTGACGCATGGGAGCGTATCCGCTCCGTTCCTGATGTGTCCCGCGGGATAGCTTTTCCGGCCTCCTGCACTGAATCCGAAGATCTAAATTGGATTCCAGCACATCTCCAATGTCTGCTAACAGGAGATTCAGCATGAAACCGCTTGTCGCATTAGCCTCTGGCTGCCTCGTCTTGACCAGCTCGGCAATCGCAACCGAGCCGGCCAGTCTGGACGAGATCAACGTCACTGCCACCCGCACCGCCCGCACCGTGGACGAAACTCTGGCCCCGGTGGAGGTCATCACCCGGTCTACAATTGAACGCTCTCAGGCGAAGAGTCTGCCACAGTTGATCGCGGGTCTCGCCGGCATCGACATTACCCACCAGGGGGGTTACGGCCAGGTCTCAAGTCTGTTTCTGCGGGGAACCAGTTCAAACCAAACTCTCGTACTTATCGATGGCATCAGAATCGGCTCGGCCTCTCTCGGCTCCACATCGTTGCAGACACTCCCTCTCAATCAGATCGAACGCATAGAGATCGTGCGCGGCCCCAGATCGAGTCTGTATGGAGCAGATGCCGTTGGCGGCGTGATACATGTTTTCACCCGCCAGGGGGAATCTGGCCTCAAGCTCAGCGGCAGTGCCGCCTACGGCAGCCACAACACCAGGGACCTATCCGCAAATCTCGCGGGCGGGAGCAAAGCCACCCGGTTCAACCTAAATCTTGCCCAATTCAATACCGACGGCATCGATGCGTTAAAAAATAACAATCCGGATAAGGACGGCCACACCAATAACTCTCTCAGCGCATCCGTCAGCCATCAACTTGAAGGCGACAACAAGCTGAGTCTGCAGATTCTCCGCAGCCAGGGGAACACGGAATACGATAACCCTTTCGACGCCACTGGAGACTACGACGAGGATTTCCTGCAACAGGCCATCAGCGCAAAACTCACTTTTACGCCTATGCAGAGCTGGGATACCTCCCTACTCCTGGGCGAGAACCGGGATGAAAGCGCCCAGCACACGAATGATCGGGAAACCTCTGATTTCAACACCCGGCGCAGGCAGGCACTCTGGCAGAATGACATCTCTCTGGGTGACGATCACCTACTCACCGCCGGGCTTGAGCTGTTGCATGAAGAGGTCGACGGCAGCACAGATTACGCAGAAGACAGCCGGGACAACAAGGCGCTGTTCCTCCAATACCTGGGGGACTTGAATGCCATCAGTCTGGCCGCCGGTCTGCGCCGGGATGACAATGAGGCCTTCGGCAGCCACAACACCGGCAACATCACTCTGGGGTATGACTTCACCCCAGCGTTACGCGCCATCGCCTCCTATGCTACCGCCTTCCGCGCTCCCACCTTCAATGACCTCTATTACCAGAGTCCCTGGGGCTCCAATGGCAACCCGGATCTGGCCCCGGAAAAGTCACGCAACAAGGAACTCGGGCTGCTGGGTCGGCAAAGCTGGGGCAACTGGGAGTTACGCGCTTTTCAGAATGATATTGACGAGCTGATCCAGTGGGTAGAGGTCGCCCCATTCGAGTGGCAACCGCAAAACGTTGCCGAAGCCCGTATCCGCGGCCTGGAAACCAAGCTGGACACCCACATCGCCGGCTGGGATCTGAGTGGGAGCCTCACCCTGCTGGATCCTAAGGATAAACAGACCGATCTGATCCTGCTTCGCCGCTCACAACGAACCTTGCGCCTGGATATCGACCGCAGATTTGGCGCAACTGAACTGGGACTCTCCCTGATACTGCAGGGCCGACGTTATAATGATGCTGCCAATACCCAGAAATTGGCAGGCTATGGCTTGACTAACCTACGGGCCAACCATCGATTGGATTCCTCCTGGCTGATCAGTGGACAGATCAACAACCTGTTTGACAAAAAATATGAGACGGCCAAGGATTACAATACACTGGGAAGAGAGTTTTTTATCTCCATCGCTTATGCGCCCAAGTCCTGAAAGATATTTCATATTCTTTTTCAAGCACGGCATTCAGACGTTGCGAAAAGGGCGCGGATTGATCCTTATCATCCTTCTGCTGATCGGCAGCGGAGCCCTAGCTAATGAGAGAACACCCAAACGGGTGGTCTCCATCAACCTCTGCACCGACCAACTGCTGCTGATGCTGGCGGAGCCCGCCCAGATCGCCTCCGTGAGCTATCTGGCCCGCGACCCGGATAGCTCCTTCGTGGCGGAGCAGGCCCTCGCCTATCCGATCAATCATGCCCGCTTAGAGGAGTTAATCACTCTGCAACCCGATCTGGTGCTGGCTGGGGCCTATACAGACCCTCGCCTGCTGAGACAGTTAAAAAGGTTTGGCATGCGCGTGGAGAAGTTTCCACTGACAGACTCGATTGAGGGTATCAAGGCCGACATCCGACGCATGGCAGAACTGTTGGGGCGTCCGCAACAAGGCAGAGAGCTCATCGAGACAATGACGAGCAAGATTGCTCGAGTTGAAAAAGAGCAAGACCATGGATTATTGCCACCCAAGGCACTCTTCTACCAGCCCAGAGGCTATACCAGCGGCAAACAAACCCTGCAAGACGCGGCTCTGCAGGCCGCCGGCTGGCGCAATATAGCCGCTGAACTGGGTATCGAGGGATATGCCTCCATCGACCTGGAGACTTTGCTGCTGGCAGAGCCGGAGCAGCTCTTCACCTCAAGCCATACTTCAGGCGCTCACTCCCGAGCCCAGCAGCAGCTCTATCATCCAGCCCTGCAGCGTCTCCTGAATGATCGTCCGATCCTGGAGATCCCATTCAAATACTGGATCTGCGCAGGCCCGATGATAGCGGATGCCATTGCTGTCTTACATGACGCTCATGTCGAGTAGAGGAATTGCGCAAAGCCAATTGCTGGGCCTGCTTGCAATGGGCCTGGGCCTGTTTTTGTCACTCTCAGTTCTGGTGGGAAGCCAGGCCATCCCTCTGTATCAGGCCCTGTCCGAGAGCTTTTCGGACAACGGCAGCATCTATGCAGTCATACTCACCGAGGTACGACTGCCCCGCAGCCTGATCGCCCTGTTTGCCGGATCCACCCTGGGGCTCTGCGGTGCGGTGATGCAGTCCCTGTTGCGCAACCCCTTGGCCAGCCCCGGGCTCATCGGCAGCGCCAGCGGTGCGGTCCTGGGCGCGGTCATCGCGCTCTATTTCGGGCTCGCCGGTCTATGGCCCGCCGCCCTGCCACTGAGTGGAATTATCGGTTCCCTTGGGGCTACCCTACTGGCCTACCTGCTGGCGGGGCGCAACGGAGGCACCCTGAGCCTGATCCTGGCAGGTGTGGCGATCAACGCCTTCGCCCTGGCGCTGGTCTCCCTACTGCTCAATCTCGCCCCCAGCCCCTATGCGGTGCAGGAGATCGCGCTGTGGATGCTCGGCTCCCTGTCCAACAGCAGCCTGGACGACCTCTGGATCATGCTGCCCGGCACCCTGCTGGGCTGGCTGTTGCTGTTGCGGCTGGGGCGCTCGCTGGACCTGCTGACCCTGGGGGAGGAGACCAGCCAATCCATGGGGGTCGACCTGCGACGATTGCGCTGGCGGGTGTTTCTCGCGCTGGCCCTGGCGGTCGGTTCAGCCGTCTCGGTCACCGGCTCCATCGGCTTCATCGGCCTGGTGGTACCCCATCTGCTGCGCCCCCTGGTGGGCTACCGCCCCAGCCGGCTGCTGGCGGCCAGCGCATTGGGCGGAGCCATCCTGCTGCTGGCCGCCGACATCGCGGTGCGGCTGCTGCCCGCACAGACGGAGATCAAGGTCGGCGTACTGACCTCGCTGATCGGTGCGCCTTTCTTCCTGTATCTGATCATTAAAAGCCGGCGGTTAATGTCATGAGTCTGTTGCTGGGCAAAGACCTCTCACTCACCCTCAGCGGCCGGAAGATACTCGACCGGGTCGGTATCAGTCTGCAGCCCGGAGAGATACTTGGCCTGATCGGTCCCAACGGTGCGGGCAAGAGCAGTCTGTTGAAAATAATTGCCGGTCTCCTCAGTGCAAATACCGGAACAATGCATCTGGGTGGCATTCGATATTCCGATATTCCACCGGCACAGCGAGCCCGGCGCATCGCCTGGCTCTCTCAGCAAGGGGAGGTCCACTGGCCCCTGAGCGTGGAGACCCTGATCGAACTGGGCCGGGCCCCACATCTGGCTCCCTGGGATCAACCCACTCAAAAAGACCGGGATGCGATCGAGCGGGTCATCAAGGCAACCGATCTGCAAGCCTTACGGCAACGTCCCTTCAACACCCTCTCCGGCGGAGAACAGGCCCGGGTACTGCTGGCCCGCGCCCTGGCAACGAAGCCGGAGATCCTGTTGGCGGACGAGCCGGTGGCGGCGCTCGACCTGGCCCATCAGCTGGATGTCATGTCCCTGCTTTCCAACTATTGCAAAGCTGGGCGTGGCGTAATCGTGGTGTTACACGACCTCTCCCTGGCGGCTCACTTCTGTCACCGGCTGCAGCTACTGCACCATGGCAAAGTGCTCGCCGTGGGCAGTACCGAGTCCGTACTCAGCCCTGAACATCTGATGAAGGCCTACCGGATCAGGCCTCAGATAAATACAACTGGCGATCCTTTTGCCATTCCCTGGCAACGCATCAGTGAATCTGATCAGACCAAGTCGTGACGTTCTGTCACAGTGGCACTGCCTGTAAAATGAATTTCAATAGTGTGTCCGTGCTCATCATCATAAGAAACCACCTGACTCAGGAAAAAGCTATTGATTCAGTGAGTCATACATCACCTGTACAAACTCAATTTCAAAAAGGTTTTTATGTTTATATTCTCAACTATATGAATAGTTAGATGATTCGATAGAAAAAAATTAACAGGGGCTTCTCACCGACCCTGAACATGGGGGTATTTGCTGTCATGGAACAGGATGTATTGACGAATCCAGGAAACATCAGACTTTTCAGTCTGGATCGAATAATGAATCAGCAGCAACTACGGAAATGCTTGAGCATTTTCTTTCTTCCGATCGTTGCCAGCCTCCTCGCCGCCTGTGCCAACCCGGAGCCTGATCCAGTTGTACCGGAATATCTTGGTGCTGAGGAGACGGATTCGCGCATTTTACATCTCGGCGACGTGTTCGATCGAGTAAACGAACTCAACGAACTCGAGTGGGATGGCCGCCCTGTGCCTGGCGCTTCGATCAAGATGCTTTTGGTCGCAGACGGGACACACGAATACGCAAATGCGAGCGCATCGCTACTGCAGATCAATCACCCCTTCGCATCGGGCCAACCGCTCGAGAGCTCGATTGGTACATTCCCGGCTGTGTTGATGACGGCGCACCGCTTTGTCGAGATCATGATCCCGGCCGACGCTCAACCCGGGTTTCACTGGCTGCTAGTGACCGTCGACGAAATCGAATTCGGACCCATACGGATAGAGATCGCAGACCCCGCATTCGTCGAGAAGCGAGCTGCTGCTTTCGCGAGCGCGGAGCAAGCGCTAGCGGAGGCTTTCCCAGAAACTCCATTCTTGGTTAGCGGGTTGTTCGCTCCGATCGGCAGCGAAGAGTTGCGAACCACTATCGAGACGGACGACCTACCCGAGAGCGCGTGGCCCATTTTCGCCACGCGTCTCGACGAACAGGGCGCTATCGTGCTCGAGGCCGAGCGCCCTAGCGACCTCTTGGTGCTCGTCGATGCCGCGAGCGGATCAGCTTCCATTCACAGTGAATTCGCGTTAGCGAGTTGGACCCTCTACAACTATCCGGCGGAGCCTCCCCGAGGTGGTTACAACGGCTGGTGGTGGAAACGCCCCGGCATGCCGTCCGGTGGAACTTGCGGAACCGCCTGGTGCAACTACCCGTTTCCCGGCAATCGCCTGCAGACGATTTCGAACCAATTGGCGATTGCTGTCCCTCCCATCGATCCGCTCGACTGGTGGCGTGGAAACAGCGACGGATGGATTTGTGGAAACGGTTGGTTCCACGGCCGGCGGGGGCCGGGTGGATTCCGGATGGGTCCGTGGTGGCCCACTGACAGCAATGGAACGCCCAAACCCAAACTGGGCGGACCGATGCCCGAGGAAGAGGACGAGGAACGCAGACCGCCGGTGAGCGCGCCCCGTCGGCCACCCGGGGTCCAACCACCGCCTGCCCCTACTGCCTGCACAGAGGACTACGTCGAAGCTGTTTCGAAATACACCTACGGCAAGCCCCCGTACGGAACGCGTGTGCGAGGATCGCGTGTCGGCGCTCCCCCGGCAATCTATTCAAACCTGCCAGAGTACGAAGGCAATCTGCGTTGGGCCCGGATCCCGAAGAACTGGACCCGCAACGGCGGTTACGAATACGGTTGGACCCGGCAAGAGGTGGACAGCGAATTAAAACGCAACCAGAACTGGTGGGCTCAATACTGCATCGCGCTTTCGCGAGCGGAGATCGTGCTCCCGGACTCGAGAAGACTTCAGCGGTTCGCACAACGCTACAAGCGGTGGATCGACGATCTTCCCCAACCCGCCAATCCGGATGTCGTCATGGGGCTCTCAGGCAGCATGACGCAAAGGGGCGTCGCGCTGTATAAAGATGCGCGCAAATTCTATGCAAAGGCTGCCGGTAAGCAAAGGTTGAAAGGGGCGATCCACATCTTGTTCATGCCGCGGGTCGTAGCGCGCACCGGCCACACCGGTAATCGCGGCCGACCGACCGAGGCCAGTTTCACAGATCCCGGTTTGCCGTTCGTTGTACTCAACGAATTGGATAACAACGATTCGTTCATCTTGGTTCACGAATTGATCCACGCCTTGGGCCGACCCCCGGGTAAATACACTTGGGACCACCAGTCAGGGGATCCCAGAGCCATGAGTCGAGTCACACGCAGGACAATCCGACAAGCCGCGGGGCTCAGCGCGGCAAGGCTGCTGGACTATGCGGAGTACGATGAAATACTCAGCTCGGGAAACCTGCATCCTAAAAAACCGTAGGATTTACCCGTCCTCGGGTAACTTGCGGGCGGGCAACCCAGAAGCACAGTCACGCCATCTCAGCCGCGCTCTCAGTTGGGGAGAAATAAGGGTCGAGTCTTGTTCCGTGACTTCCTTATGTGTATCTGGACTATGGCATGGCAATACCTGTGGTTGATCTATAATCCAGACATCTCTTCAGGCTCTAATTTTGGTGCAGCCTCCTGCATCAGCGCTGCATCGTCACTGTAGACAACCGAGTAGCGGCCATGACGACAGCGTGGGGCATAGAGCCTGATTCCCTTATAGGGACCGGCGGCCGATTCGCGAAAGGCATACCACTCACCAAGCATGCCTTTGCCACGCGGTTTTCCGTACTTCCTCTCCAGAAAGGCGGCAATCACTTTGGTTTTTTTACAGGCTGACGCTTTGTCCGCGGGTAACTGCTTAGCTGCAATGGAATAGATGACACCGGCCTTATTGGTCTTCAACGAATAGCCGTTGAAATATTGATTGGGTAGATGAGGCTCGACTGTATACAGGGTACCAATATATTCAGTTTTCTCTTCTCCCCTCCCTTTGTACTGACTTTCCTCCTGGCTGATGATCTTCGCCACCATCCAGGGTGCAAAAACTTCCCCAAGCGGGATAGCAAAAGCCCCGCGAATCGGCGTTGTGGTCACTTCCGGGGTCGATGCAGTTTGCGTCTTCGCACTCTCGACAGGCGCCGGCATCTCCTGTTCGGCCTCACTGTGTAGTGCAGTGGCACCTTCACCAACCGGTTCAGGGCTTTCGTTGGTGACTGCTTCTTTCTCTATCACTGCTGCCGGTGCAGGGCTTTGCTCTGGTTGCTGGGCGGCGCTATCACTGCCGAAACTAGCAGCAGAATAACCCCATACTGAAACTGTCAGCAGGGTCACAAGGAGTTTTATTGGTGAAACTTTCATTTTGTCCTCAATCAGTTACTGCATATTGATAGAGATCTGTTATTAATTAACGCTATTCAGCATGCAGTTTCTTGCTGGTTATTGTTATAAAGCGGACCGCCGTTGCCAGCAGCCCGCCGGGTTGTGCGCCTCCCTGCGCGTTTTCAGTTATGGCCTACTACTGGTTAGTACCAGGCAGCGTCCAGGCATCATCAGAGATGTAGTCATCCAGATACCAGACCCGGCGGAACATGGTGTCACCATCGACGAACTCACCGTGCTCATCCACGTTGAACTGCCCCCACAAACCATAGAGGAAGTCACCCCAAGCGCTGGCGGTGATGCTGGCCTCTTCCGACAGGGCGTCCTGGAAGCCTTCGAGGGTGTCGAACTCATTACAGAATCCGGTACCCACGGCCCAGTCAACATCCTCATCACCATGCGGATCGTTTGGATAACAAAGATCGATGTTTGCAGAACCGGTATCGGTTTCTGCCCACACCGTGAAGTTATCACCAAACATCTCGCCACGGCCATAGCCGAGGTTCAATGGCTCTGCTTCACCGACTGCTACTGTGGTGTTGTCACCGTCCTCAAAGACGACGAAGTAACGCGATGGATTCAGGATGTCAGTTGGATCGATCGGCTCGAAGATACCCCAATCCAGGTCACCCTCAGTTGCCACACCTTTGGGCGGGATACCGCCTGCCGCTGTGTAGCGAGGATCGAGGATGGTGGTTGCCATGGACTTCAGCTGCGACACATTACGGGACTGCTCGACATCGCCTGCAGCATAATCGGTGCAGACGTGGTTGTCGTCCTGAGAGGTATCACCATCACGCCAGGTTTCGCAAGTCACGGCGCCTTGACCTGAATAGGACTCATCGTTGCTGGCCGAGAAGCTGCCAGGCGTGGTGGTCCAGGTGATGCCGCCGTCGAAGGAGCGCCGTGTGTAGAGCTCGTAACGATCCCAGCCGACAGAGTTGAGCTTGAAGTTAGGCGACCAGGCATAGATCATGGAGACGTAGTCGCCATCGATAAAGCCACGGTGAGCCTTGGAGACTTCCAGCGGCATAAACCAGGACTGGTCATCCCTGTTACTGCCGTACAACACGCTCAAATCCTCAGTACCGCAAGCAGCAGGTACTTCAGGCGTGTCATTGCTGACGTTTTCGCCATCCCATCCCGGGCATTCATACCAGCTCAGCATCTTGTCATAGAGCTGGTTGTCCTCTGGATCGGTGGTGGTCTGACAGAGTTGACCAAAGCCATCCACTTCTTCACAGACCAGGTCGGA
This sequence comes from Pseudomonadota bacterium, assembly GCA_039714735.1. GTDB lineage: Bacteria > Pseudomonadota > Gammaproteobacteria > Chromatiales > Chromatiaceae > JASJBU01. Next base: position 1,278 of record JBDLIT010000095.1, on the reverse strand, counting down.
TTCACTACCAGCCGCACCCGCGCCGGAGCAGAGGCCGTCACTGTCGCCGCTCTCTTCACAAGTGAAAGGCGTACGGGCAGAGAGGTTCATGGCAGGCGCCATACACAGACCTTTGGGATACTTGGGATTCAAGCCGTCTTCGAAGTACATGGTACCTTCAGTCACATTACCTTCACCGTCATAGTAGGCACACTCCATGTTGGAGTAGTCGTAGGGGTTCTCCGAGGCCGCTGCGGCGTCCGAAATACCTAGTAGCGAAAGCCACGAGAAGCTTTCGGCCGCGGCAGAAGCAGATTTCTCATCCTCCGCCGGCGCCGTCGGTATGATGCATTCGCATTCCACGCCAATCTCTTCCCAGAATGGCGTCAGGTCGAATGCCTCGCCCCAGTTTCCGACGGACGTGCCGTCTGCTGAGGGGGCTTCATCCGAGGCCTGGATATAGCAGGGCGGGTATTCCATGTTCTCGGCGAGGAAGTTTTCCCATTCCTTCGGTGCTGTGTTCTCCTCGAAAAAGACATAGTCCGTGTTCACCGCGTCGCGGATGAAAAAACCGGTCTTCTTGAGCTCGTCCAGTTCTGAGACCGTGCCTTTGATCTTGATGTTTGCGCCATCAGCCAGGTACTGGACCCAGTCGACCTTCGAGATCACAGGACCCTCCGGATCCTCAAAGTTTATGGGGCACTGGTTGGAAACGAAACGCCGCGTCATGATGTCGGCCGGTCCGCCCTGATTGACAATACCCTGCTTCCACAGCGGCCTGGCGACCAGGCCGCCGTTAGCATTCGAGGCCTTGGACAGTGGCTGGGACATCATGCTGGTGCGGCGTGCGATCTCGGTATTGAAGATCAGGTAGTTGTAGTCACCAAAGTCCCACATGTCCGTGGTATCCATGGGGCGATAGAAGTCACCAGTGCGCCAGTTGTTTTCGGGCTGGTTAAGCTGAGCGCCCTGGAACAAAAGGTTCTCGACCAGACTGTAGTCCACATCGATACCTTCAGCGGTCGCAGACGAACCCATATTGAAGCTGGCCCAGAACACGTCTTTGCCGATATCGACCTTGACGCAGTTCTCTGCTGCATCGGAAGCTTCGGGGTCACACACGGTACCGGTATTCTCAAGGTTAAAGTCCCATTCTTCGTCATTTAAGAAACCGAAAGCACCCAGTCCCTTGTCCTCTTCGCCCATCTTTGTCACTGCCGACCCCAAATTTTGCCAATTTCGAGGAATTCTCACCAAATCATTTATAAAATATCACTTGAAAACAACATGATATAATTT
>JBDLIT010000094.1:0-15551 GCA_039714735.1 Pseudomonadota bacterium | reverse complement strand
TAAAATTATATCATGTTGTTTTCAAGTGATATTTTATAAATGATTTGGTGAGAATTCCTCGAAATTGGCAAAATTTGGGGTCGGCAGTGACAAAGATATGGGTTAAGCTCTGGGATCATTGGAAAAATGAAAGTTCTCTTACCGCCAAAATCGGAACAATACGCGATCGTAGTATTCTTGGATGATCAAACTGAGAAGATTGATGTCTTGCTGGAGAAAGCAACAAGCGCAATCACCCTGCTTCAAGAACGCCGCACCGCCCTCATCTCCGCTGCTGTCACCGGCAAGATCGACGTGCGTAACCACCCTGCTGCCAAGGATGCTGCATGAGCATTGCCGACACCGCCCACCGAGAACTCTATTTCGAAGACCACATCTTCAACTACCTCACTGAAGAGGCCCCTCTGTCCGACCGCTGGCTGCCAGGTAATGCAGATGACTATGACAAGAAGTGCGCCCTTTTTTCTGAGGATGTGATCGGCTGGCTGCGCGATACCCAACCCGAGGCCTGATCCAAGCTGGAGAAGCTCTACGGCGCGAACACCGAAAGGCGGGTGCTGAATGCCCTGGTGAAGAAGCTGGAAAGCAAAACCAACGGCGGCACCCTGGAGGTGCTGCGGCGGGGTTTCTCCCTGGCTGGTGGCGGTACCTTGAAGATGAGCCAGTCCTGGCCCGAGGATGACCGTAACGAGAAACTGATGGCCATGTATGAGGCCCACAACTCCCAGACCGGCCAGGCCGCCAGCAAGCTGCGCGCGGTGCTGACCCTGGACAATGAAGACGAGCTGGAGACCCTCTCCCCCACCGAGATCATGGCCAAACTGCAGGAGGCCTGGGAGTTTCCCGACAATGTCTCCTACTTCGCCTTTACCGCCACCCCCAAACACGCCACTCTGACCCTGTTCGGTCGCCCGGATACCGATGGCATGCCTCACAGCTTTCACCTCTACAGCATGCGCCAGGCCATTGAGGAGAGTTTTATCATCAATGTGCTTGAAGGTTACATGCCCTACCGGGTGGCGCGCAGGCTCTCGGAGGCGGTGGACCATGACAAACGGGTGGATGCCAAACAGGCCGCCCGTGCCCTGGCCCGCTGGGCCGCGCTGCATCCGACCAATATGGCGCAGAAGGTGGAGTTCATCATCGAGCACTTCCGGCGTAATGTGGCGGGGCTACTGCACGACCAGGCCAAGGCCATGGTGGTGACCTCGTCCCGTGCCCAGGCGGTGGTGTTCAAGTGCGCCTTCGACGACTACATCCGGTAGAAGGGCTACCCCAAGCTGCATGCCCTGGTGGCCTTCTCCGGCAGGTTGTGCCGCTGGGGGATGTGGAGTTGGAGAAGTTGAGCCGTTTCATTCGTCTCTGTGCCAAACGTCTGGCCAACGTACCCACCAGCGAGATCGACCTGGCGGGGCTGCAGTTGACCCATTTCGGTCTATACAAACGCGGGGAAGTGGATATAACTCTGGGCACAGGTGAACCTCCCCTCATCCGGCCCATTGCGGGCGGCATCAGCTCAGGCCGCGACCGCACCTGGGAAAAGATCAGCGAGATCATCCGCGCCCTGAATGAACTGTTCGGTGAAGGTATTTCAGAGGGTGACAAGATCAAGCGGGCTGCTAACCTGTTGGCCACCACTGAACATGCGAGACGCAACAGTACAGTGCGCAAACAGATCGACGCAGGGAACACGGAGGAGCAGATCATGCAGGGTGGCGATCTGGAGAAGGCCGTCACCAGCGCCGTGCTGGAGATGTTAGCCAACAATCAGGACAAGGAAGATGCTACGCGCCTGCTGAAAGACCGAAAGGCCATGGCCAGCTATGCTCGGCTGGTTTACAAAGTCCTGACAACTGATCTTTCTAAAGAGGATTTGTTGGGGTTGAGTTGAAAATCCAGCTTGGAAGCCAGCGAATGGAGGGATTACTCGGGCTTTCCATGCCCTCGCCCTGCGAGCCGTGCTGCGCACGTTCAAAATCGCTCCTGGCGATTTTTTGACTCAGCCCATCCCTGGTCCTCGCCCTTCGGGTAACGCTAGCGGGTTGTCCTGCCTTTTAATCGAACTGAGGTTCAAAGTGTCCCAAATTACATTTAATTTTTCTCTCTTACCTTAAGCACATGTAAAATAGTTAACATTATCTTTACTATTTGTATACATATAGTAAACTATAAGCATGTACCTTGTGATCTACAAGAAAGCGGCGCTCAAGGGCATGAAAAAAATGCCTAAGGAAACAAAAGAAAGCATGGTGACGGCTTTTGATAAGCTATCAATAGATCCTGACAGGCAAGATTTCGATGTAAAAAAACTCACTGGCCGTGAAGGCTATCGCTTGAGAATTGGCCAATGGCGGGCAATCTACCATCGCGACAATGGAAAATTGGTTCTACTGGTTGTTAATGCTGGACCGAGAGGTGATATCTACAAATGAACACTCAACCACAAATTATCGAACGTGATGGGAAACCAGAATACGCAGTTGTGCCATATGATGATTATATTCAACTACTGGAAGTGTCCGAGAACTTTGCAGATGCTGTTGCATATGACAAAGCAATGCAAGAACTGGATCGCGGCGAGGATGAATTGATCCCAGTAGAAATCGCACATCGCCTGCTGTCTGACAAAGAACATCCGCTCAAAATTTGGCGTGAATATCGCGGCCTGACTCAAGAGGCGCTGGCGGACCAGGCGGATACCACTAAGTCTTATATCTCGCAGATCGAAGCGGGCAAGAAGCCCGGCTCTGTGGCTGTGCTTAAACGCCTGGCTGCCGCGTTGAATGTGGATATAGATGATCTGGTACGGGAGTAAACCTCCGCTGATGCGATGGCATTGTTGGCCACAGTCGCATTCTTATGCCTCACCCCGCGGGCCGTGCCGCGCACGTTCAAAATCGCTCCCGGCGATTTTATTTCGTACATCCTTGTCCTTCACCCATAGGGCCAGTGGCCGATAGCCACTGTTCAGAATTGTTCCAAACAATTCTGTGTCGAACCGAAGGGCTCTAACCAAATCCTGACCACTTCGCCAAATAAAAAGAGCCCCGAAAAGGGGCCCTTTTTATTTGGCGGAGAGGCAGGGATTCGAACCCTGGATGGGCTACAAACCCATGCCGGTTTTCAAGACCGGTGCATTCAACCGCTCTGCCACCTCTCCGAAGGTGCGCTAGGATACATGAAACCGACTTGAAATTTCCAGCATTAACTCCATATTCAGACTGTTGATCTTTTTTTTTATCCTTGTATCCTTTGCTGAACCTAATAAAGCATTTTCTGTCTTACTTTTAACTGATTGATTTTAGGCATTTCCCAGGAGATAAAGCCCTTATGAATCGACTTGATATTCCTGCAATCCGATCCACTGAATCGGTTATTGCATCAAACAAGCTGATCAAAAACACCTACACCTTGCTGTCTATGACGCTGCTGTTCAGCGCCCTGACCGCTACCGCCTCCGTGTTTCTGGCAATGCCGGGCTGGACCTATATGGCGTCCGTTATCGGTGCAATCGCATTGATCTGGTTTGTGCTACCCCGTACTGCCAACTCCGCAGCCGGTCTGCCGGTTGTATTCGGCATCACCGGTCTTATGGGATTCGGTCTCGGCCCGATCCTCAATTCCTATCTGGCCATGTCCAACGGTTCAGAGATAGTCGGCACCGCGATGGGTGGTACCGGCATCATCTTCCTCGGTCTATCCGGCTACGCCCTGACCAGCAAGCGTGACTTCAGCTTCATGGGTGGTTTCCTGATGGCCGGAATGCTGGTGGTGTTCATCACTGCCTTGGCCGGCATCTTTATCGACATGCCTGCCCTGCATCTGGCGATTTCCGCTGTGGTGATCATGCTGATGAGCGGTTTCATTCTGTATGACACCAGTCGCATGGTAAATGGCGGTGAGACCAACTACATCATGGCCACGGTCAGCCTCTACCTGAGCATCTATAACCTGTTCATTCATCTGCTGGCCCTGCTGGGTGCGCTTTCCGGTGACGACTGATACGCTGAGTTAGTACTCCGTCAAGGTTGTATTGATGAGTTCAGTTGATCTGTCAGTGCCCATGGCAAGGCACGCCTCGTAGCGAATGGCCTAGTCCTTTGCAAGAGGTGTAACGCAGGCATGGACGCTGACAGATCAACCCTTCGGGCGCTACTGTGGTGTTCCGCCACTGCGTTACAGCACTTGACAAGGACTAAGACCATTGCCTGTGTGCTGTGCCTTGTTGCGAAACACCACAGTAGTGCTGAACCCATCAATACAGCCTTGACGGAGTACAAGTGCTTGGTTGACAAAACCCCGGCAGCTGCCGGGGTTTCTCGTTTTAGGGGTTTATATAGATGGATTGGACAAAAATTATCTGGGCCGTTCTGCTTGGAGCGATGATTCTGTTTCTTTGGCCAAGGGCCAAGCATATGCTGAAGCACAGCCCCAAGGCGGAGACCGGTGACTGGCAAGCGGTGGTGGTACCGATTGCGTTTGTGGTGGGGTTTGTGATCTTGCTGATCATGATGGTGTGACCTCCCTTCCACCCTTTCACTCGAGGGGGATGGGGTTCGGAACAGGATCAGGCCTGTTTCGCGGGCATGGCCCCGCTCCTACAGTTATTCGATCAGATCTTCTCCAAGCCACCCAGATAAGACCGCAGTACCTCAGGCACGGTGATGTTGCCCTCGGCATCCTGATAGTTCTCCATCACCGCCACCAGGGTGCGCCCCACCGCCAGACCAGAACCATTGACCGTATGCACCAGCTCCGGCTTGCCGGTCTCTGGGTTGCGCCAGCGGGCCTGCAGGCGGCGGGCCTGGAAATCAACGAAGTTGGAGCAGGAGGAGATCTCCCGATACTTACCCTGCCCCGGCAGCCAGACTTCCAGATCATAGGTCTTGGTGGCGGAGAACCCGACATCTCCGGTACAAAGTGTAACCACCCGATAGGCCAGACCCAGCTTCTGCAGGATCGCCTCCGCATGGCCGGTCAGCTCCTCCAGGGCCCGGAATGAATCACCCGCCGCCACGGCCTGCACCATCTCCACCTTCTCGAACTGGTGCTGACGGATCATACCCCGGGTGTCCTTGCCGTAAGATCCCGCCTCGGAGCGAAAACAGGGGGTGTGGGCCACCCACTTGCGCGGCATGGTGTTGGCATCGATGATCTGGTCCCGCACCAGGTTGGTGATCGGCACCTCGGCGGTAGGGATCAGGTAGTACTCCGACTCACCGCAGAGCTTGAACAGATCCTCCTCGAACTTGGGCAGCTGACCGGTGCCCCGCAGGCTGTCGGCATTTACCATGTAGGGCACATAGGCCTCGGTGTAGCCGTGCTCGCGGGTATGGGTATCGAGCATAAACTGGATCAGGGCGCGGTGCAGCTGTGCCAAGGGCCCGGCCATCACCGCAAAGCGGGAGCCCGTGAGGCGCACAGCGGCCTCGAAGTCCAACTGTCCCTTGAGCTCGCCCAGGGAGACATGATCCTCGGGCTCGAAATCAAATTCAGGCGGCTCGCCCCAGCGGCGCTCCTCCCGGTTGTCCGACTCATCCCTGCCATCCGGCACCGATTCGTGAAGGATATTGGGAATACCCAGGCTGATCTCGCTGAGCTCTTCCTGCACCTGGCTCAACGCCTCCTGCAGATCCTTCAGCTTATCCCCCAGTTCAGCGACCTCGGCCAGTAGAGGCTGGATATCCTCTCCCGCCGCCTTGGCCCTGCCGATGGATTTGGAGCGGCTGTTGCGTTCATTCTGCATCTCCTGCGCCTGCACCTGCAGTTCCTTGCGTTGCGCCTCCAATGCCGCAATACGCTCCTTGTCGAGTTGATAGCCCCGGCGCGCCAACTGAGCCGCGGTGTTGTCCAGGTCGTTTCTTAACAGACGGGGGTCGAGCATTTGTTATTCACCCTTATTCACTCTGGCGGGCCAGCTTACGATATGGCCCGGTTCAACAATTTGATTTAAATCTTCAAGTATCTTTGCGGTCTTCTCAGTGCGGTCGAAAAACTCGATCACCAGCGGCAGGTCGAGAGAGACATCCAGCAGGGACGATTCGTGGGCCTTGCCCGATTTGCCGAATCCAGCAATGCCCCGAAAGGCGGTCACGCCACAGACCTTTTCCTCATTGTGCAGAAAGTCCAACAGTTTGCGAAACTGGTGGTCACCCTCGGTCAGGTAGACCCTGACCATGGTCACTTCGGTTGTCTTCATAGTTGTCTCCCGAGCAGCACACCGAACCAGCATGCGAACACACAGGCTGTAACACTGAGGAACATGTTCAATCCGGCCTTGAAGAAGTCCGCCTGCTCGATCAGGTTCAGGGTCTCGATGGAGAAGGTGGAGAAGGTGGTGAAGGCGCCGAGAAAACCCACCAGCAGCGCTGCACGCATCTCAGGCGCAACGCTCATACGATCGAGCAGCAACACATAAAGAAAGCCCATCACCAGAGAACCCAGCACATTCACCGCAAGAGTACCGAACGGGAAAGAACGACCCAACAGACTATAGACGCCGGTGGATACCCAAAAACGAAATAGCGCTCCGGCTGCGCCCCCGGCGGCAATGGCAAATAACTGGGTCAATGGTCCTTGTCCGTTTCAGTTGCTGGCGGTTAGATCGATAAACCGCGCATTCTACCCACCCTTTAGAAATTCTTCATCGAGCTTTTTCAGATAAGTAAGTTTTTCAGCAATCTTTTTCTCCAGCCCCCGCCCTACAGGACGGTAGTATTGGCGTCCCTGCAACTGATCCGGCAGGTAGCTTTCCCCCGCGGCATAACCCTCTGGCTCGTCGTGGGCATAGCGGTAGGCTCTGCCGTAGTCGAGTTCTTTCATCAACTTGGTCGGCGCATTGCGCAGGTGCAGCGGTACTTCCAATGAGCCGGAAGCCTTCACCTCAGCGAGGACGCTGTTCCAAGCGGTATAGACTGCATTGCTCTTCGCCGCACAGGCCAGGTAGACCACTGCCTGGGCAATCGCCAACTCCCCTTCCGGACTGCCCAGCCGCTCCTGGGTATCCCAGGCATTGAGGGCAATCTCCAATGCGCGGGGGTCGGCGTTACCGATATCCTCCGAGGCCATGCGCACCACCCGGCGGGCCACATAGAGCGGATCGCAGCCACCATCGATCATGCGCGCCAGCCAGTAGAGCGCCGCATCCGGCGCAGAGCCACGCACCGACTTGTGCAGCGCCGAGATTTGATCATAGAAGGCCTCTCCTCCTTTGTCGAAGCGGCGCAAGGCGCCGGTGGCCACCTCTTCGATCACTGAGCGGGTTATCGCATCGTCTTCAGTCAGGTCGGCAGCGATCTCCAGCAGATTGAGGACCCGGCGGGCGTCACCGTCCGCCGCCTCGGCCAACAGATAGCAAGTCTCAGCATCCATGGTGAGACACCGTTCACCGAGTCCACGTTCGACATCCGTGAGGGCCTGCTGAATGATCTGTTGCACATTCTCGACGGTGAGGGATTTCAACACATAGGTACGGGCGCGGGACAGCAAGGCGTTGTTCAGTTCGAAGGAGGGATTCTCTGTGGTCGCGCCGATAAACACCACTGTGCCATCCTCCACATGAGGCAAAAAGGCATCCTGCTGGGATTTGTTGAAACGATGCACCTCATCGATAAACAGCACCGTGGGGCGATTCTCCTGCTGCTTGATCAGACGCGCCTGCTCGACTGCTGCACGGATATCCTTGACCCCGGAGAGCACGGCGGAGAGGCTGAGAAAATGCGCGCCGGAGTGCCGCGCAATAACGCTGGCGAGGGTAGTCTTGCCGGTACCCGGGGGGCCCCAGAAGATCATGGAGTGGAGCCGGTCCTCCTCGATGGCCCGGCTTAGGGGCTTGCCTGGAGCGACGATATGCGCCTGTCCGACAAACTCATCCAGGATCCTTGGCCGCATACGATCCGCCAGGGGGCGGGTCTGGTTATTGACCGGTTCGTCGAACAGGTCCTGTGGGCTCATAAATCGCCGATCAGGTCAATCTGTGGAGGCGGAATGAAATCAAACATCTCCTCGGACAGGGGCGGATTACGCTGCATGTTGGTGAAGACAAAACGCGTAGTCTGGCCGAAGTTGTCGGACATCTCCATGCGCAGCAACTGTTTTCCCGCCAGCGCCATACGCACACTATTGAATTGGGCGTCTTTATCTCTGGGCTGAAGTTCCACCCAGTTGAGTCCGTCCTCTTCACTCAGTTCCTTGATTTCGAAATGCTGATCCAGCGGGCCTGTATTGCTCAGCAACTGGGCAGGAGTACCCTCCAACGCAGCCTTCTGACTACGGTGAGAGACCTGTTCAAGCTCCCTGTCATACAGCCAGATACGCTTGCCGTCCGCCACGATCAGCTGATCATTGGGCGGATCATACTCCCAGCGCAGCTGCCCGGGGCGTTTGAGATAGAAGGTGCCACTACTGAAATAGACACCCCCCCCATCCTGCTGCTCCAGGGTCTGCTGGAAATTCGCCTGTAGCGTGGTCAGGCCCTGCAGAAAATGCTTCAGCGAGTTGTTGGCCTCTGCAGCCTGCAACAATGAGACAGGGCCAACGAGCAGCAGCAGGGTAAAGAAAAGACGCTTAATCACAATTCACTATCCTAAGAGTAAGATTCACTAAACCAATTCCGATGTTTCCCAAACAGCGGGGATTCTCGAACCGGTCAATCCTTTGGTGGCGGCGGTGCAATGACCTCCCGGCTGCCATTGGTCTCCGCCGCGCCCACGATACCGGTGCGCTCCATCTCTTCGATCATGCGTGCGGCCCGGTTGTAGCCGATCTTCAGGCGTCGCTGCACACCGGAGATCGAGGCCCGCCGGGTCTCGGTGACGATACGCACCGCCTCGTCATATAGCGGATCGCTGTTCTCCACATCGTCCGATTCCACCGGGAAGCCGGGCACGGCCTCGGTGGCCTCCTGGAGGATCTCTTCCAGATAATCCGGCTTGCCCATATCCTTGAGGTGCTTCACCACCCGGTGCACCTCGTTGTCATCCACAAAAGCGCCATGCACCCGTTGCGTGATATTGCTGCCCGGTCCCATATACAGCATGTCGCCATGCCCCAGCAGGTGCTCCGCCCCCATCTGATCCAGAATGGTCCTGGAGTCGATCCGCGAGGAGACCTGAAAGGCGATCCGGGTCGGGATATTTGCCTTGATCAGGCCGGTAATTACATCCACCGAGGGGCGCTGGGTGGCCAGGATCAGGTGGATGCCGGAGGCCCGGGCCTTCTGCGCCAGGCGTGCGATCAACTCCTCCACCTTCTTGCGGGCCACCATCATCATATCCGCCAGCTCGTCGATAATGACCACGATATAGGGCAGAGGTTCCAGAGTCGGATGGGCCATGGCCTCGATAATTGCATCGGATTCGGGCTGGAACAGTGGATCCTTGAGAGGTTCGCCCTTCTTGATCGCCTCTTTGACCTTGCGGTTGTAGCCGGTGATATTGCGCACCCCCAGGGAGGCCATCAGGCGGTAGCGGCGCTCCATCTCCCCGACACACCAGCGCAGGGCATTGCCAGCCTCCTGCATGTCGGTAACCACCGGGGTGAGCAGATGAGGAATGCCTTCATAGACCGACAGCTCCAGCATCTTGGGGTCCACCATGATCATCCGCACCTCATCCGGTTTCGCCTTGTAGAGCAGGCTCAGGATCATGGCATTGATCGCCACCGACTTACCGGAACCGGTGGTGCCCGCGATCAGCGCATGGGGCATGCGTCCCAGGTCTGCGCACATGGGTTGACCGGAGATGTCCTTGCCCAGGGCCAGGGTCAGGGGTGACTTGGCGGCCTCGTAGACTTCGGACTGCAGCACCTCGCTGAGAAACACCATCTCCCGGTATTCGTTGGGGATCTCCAGACCAATCACTGACTTACCCGGGATCACCTCCACCACCCGCACCGCAATAGTGGAGAGCGCACGGGCCAGATCCTTGGCCAGACCGGTAATCCTGCTGACCTTGGTGCCGGCGGCGAGCTGCAGCTCGTATAGGGTTACCACCGGTCCGGGATGCACTGCCACCACCTGTACCTCGATACCGAAATCGGCGAATTTCAGCTCCACCTGACGGGACATGGCTTGCAGGGCCTCTTCCGAGTAACGCTGCACTGTCTGTTTTGCCGGGTCCAACAGAGCCAACGGCGGCAGAATACTATTGGGATCGGCGTCGAACAGGGGTACCTGCCGCTCCTTTTCCACCCGCTCGCTCGGTTTCGGCGCCTTGATGACTGGCTCTATCTTCGGTTGTTTACGCTTGCTAACGCGCTTCTGTTCTCTCTTCACCAACTTGATGCGTTCCTGACGGGCCTTGTTGGCGGCCAGACGTTCACGCAGTTGGCTGATCAGATAGCCACCACGCCGCAGACCACCCAGCACCAGGCCACCAATCACATCCATCACGGTAAACCAGGAGACACCGGTAAACAGGGTGAAGCCACTCAGAAACAGGGCAAGCAGAAACAGGCTGCTCCCGGAACGACTGAAACTTGACTCAAAGAAGTGGCCCAGCGAGTTGCCGACAATTCCCCCTGTACCGGAAGGCAAGCCGATTTTGGGCTGCGCCGTGTAGAGGGTTGCCAGGGCGCAACCTGAAGCCAGGGTAATGAAGAAACCCAGCCAGCGCACCAACACCAGATTGATGTTCACCGTATCATCCGGATTGCGCCGCTTGAACACCAGCAGCGCGCTCCAGCTCAGCATAATCGGGAACAGATAGGCGAAAAACCCGAACAGGTTGAAGAAGACATCTGAAAACCAGGCGCCCACCGGTCCCCCCGAATTGACCACATCATGGGTCGGTCCCAGATAGGAGAAGCCTGGATCATCCGGAAAATAAGTGTAGAGCGAGAGTAGCAGGTAGCCACTCAGACAGAACAGGCTCCACATGATGCCTTCGCGCATGGCGTGGTTTACATGGGCCTGAAAGGCGCTCTGTTGGGTCGAACTCTGGGATTTTGCCTGCAAGTGATTTTGCCTATTAGCGCAATAGAATTAAAATGTTAGAATATTTTCTTATTGTAGTTTCAAGCATACTGTTCACGCAAGGCAGGATAGACAAGTTCGCCAGCTGAAACATTGACCGCCTCTGCAAGCTGTTGATTTTCCCGCCAGCTCCCGGAAGTCAGTTCCCGCAGATAGGGAATCATCGCCGCCGACAGGGCCTGGGAGGCGCTGCGTGGCGCTGCTCCCGGCATATTAGTCACACCAAAGTGGATCACCCCCTCATCGATATAGGTGGGCGCCGTATAGTCGGTCGGCCGGGTGGTTTCGATACAACCGCCCTGGTCCACCGAGATATCGACGATCACACTGCCCTGCCCCATGCTGGCCACCAGTTCCCGGGAGACCAGCTTGGGCGCCTTGGCGCCGGGTATCAGAACTGCCCCCACCAGCAAGTCTGCCTCCGCAACGGCTGTAGCCAGGCTCTCTTTGTAGGGATAGAGCGCTGTGACATTAGGACCCAAGTCACGTATATGAGACATATGGTCGCGCTGGCGATTGAAGACCGTGACCTGAGCGCCCAAAGCAGCGGCAACCCGGGCGGCATTGCCACCGGCCTGCCCTCCGCCGATGATCACGACACGCCCCCGTTCGGCGGCGGGCAGCCCTCCCATGAGCAGACCCTTTCCACCTGCCGGCCGGTGCAACAGGTTAGCGCCGATCATCACCGAGAGCCGTCCGGCGATATCACTCATCGGGGCCAGAATCGGCAATCCACCACGGTCCGCCAGGGTTTCGAAGGCGATACCCGTAACCCCGGATGCCAATAACTGTTGGGTGAGTGTCTCGTTGGCCGCCAGATGCAGAAAGCAGAACAGCAACTGATCGCGGCGCAGCATCTCAGGCTCGGCGCCATAGGGCTCTTTGACCTTTACCACCAGATCCGCCTGTGCGTAAACCGCTGCGGCATCCGGCAGAAGCTCGACTCCCAGTTGGCGGTAGCTCTCATCCGGATATCCACTGGCGAGTCCCGCTTCTGTTTCCAATAGGACCTGATGACCTGCCTGAACAAAATCGGCACAGGCCTCAGGCACCAGCCCGACGCGGCCCTCCATGGGTTTGATCTCTTTTGGTATTCCTATCCGCATTCTATCCCACTCCGCGCTCTCACTGTTTGCAGCGATTTATGCTGTTTCAGCACCTTGGCAATGCCCGCCTGAAACAGCATTCAGCCTGATGGTTGTCAATGAAAATGCCTTTCCTTTACCCTCGGCGTTTCATTCCGTACTATCTCCGCATCAATTTACCAGGTTGAAAATTGGCAATTCATCACCATTTTCAATCTGATCCGAATATACAGCCTGAAAGCCGGGTCGGCGGTTCAGGAGTTCCCCCAAATCGGGGGACAAACACTCTGGAGTAAGTATACATGAGCGAAACCAAGCATTGCCGTCTGTTGATCCTGGGTTCGGGTCCGGCAGGCTATACCGCCGCGGTCTATGCGGCCCGCGCCAATCTGCAGCCTGTGCTGGTAACCGGCATGGAACAGGGAGGCCAGTTGATGACCACCACTGAGGTGGACAACTGGCCGGGTGACAACGAAGGTGTGCAGGGGCCCGACCTGATGGATCGCATGCGTAAACACGCCGAGCGTTTCGATACGGAGATCATTTTCGACCATATCGGCAAGGCCGATCTGAGCGAACGGCCGTTCAAGCTTACGGGCGATCAGTACGAGTATACCTGTGACGCCCTGATCATCTGCACCGGCGCCTCGGCCCGCTATCTCGGCATGGACTCGGAACAGGCCTTTCGCGGGCGCGGCGTCTCCGCTTGCGCAACCTGTGACGGTTTCTTCTACAAGAACCAGAAGGTGGCAGTCATCGGCGGCGGCAACACAGCCGTTGAAGAGGCGCTCTACCTCTCGAATATCACCGCCGAGGTGGTGGTCGTGCACCGGCGGGACGAATTCCGCTCAGAGAAGATCCTCTCCGACCAACTCAGAAAAAAGGCTGCGGACGGCAACATCACCCTGGAACTGGATCAGGTGCTCGATGAGGTGCTGGGAGATCAGTCCGGTGTCACCGGCATCCGCATCAAAAACGTCAAAGACGGCAGCACCAAGGAGATCGACCTGATGGGCGTGTTCATTGCTATCGGCCACAGCCCCAACACCAGTCTATTCGAGGACCAGCTGGAGAACACCAATGGCTATCTGAAGATTCAGGGTGGTATGCAGGGCAACGCCACCCAGACCAGTATACCGGGCGTATTCGCTGCGGGTGATGTGATGGATCATGTCTACCGCCAGGCTATCACCTCAGCCGGCACCGGTTGTCAGGCCGCACTGGATGCGGAGCGTTTTCTGGATGCGCTGGAGAATGAAGCAGGCTGATAGAAAACCTAGCTGACCGGGATTCTCCCGGTCAGTCCCTCTCCTTGGCGATCTCCCCTAACACAAAAGAGCAGAGCAGCAGCTGCTGGAACCGGCTCAAGCCCTTGAATTGGATGCCATGAATATAGCCCTTCTGCCCACCAGCACCTTCAGATTCCCTGATATTGCGAATCGTGCCGAGAACCTGCATATTGTCTTTTCCGCCACAGACCTCCAAGGTGAGCATTATCTGCAGCAGGTCGCCAACTTTACCTAAGGTTTCATGCAATATCAGGCGAGCCCCCGTACTGCTGAGATCGATAATGACTGCTGCCTGTTCCTGTCGTTTCTCTTCCTGCAAGCTGGTGTTGTTAACCTGGGCGCTGAATTTAGTGCACACACGTGGAGCATTTCGCACCACAGCACTCTCTACTTCCTCCGGATAGGTCAGATGCAGATGGGGATAGGGCTTTGACGAAACAGCCAGCACCTTGGCCACGAAGCCAAAGATATTGCTACCCTGCAACAGGCGTACGGTAAATGCATGCCCCTCTCTAACCAGGATGGCTTTTGCCTGCTTACCGGGCGTAGTGATGACAAGGCTTTTGCCGGGCAGATAGCCCACCAGTTTGACAGCGTATCGATCTAGGTTTTCGCTGGGTGGAGCATTCTGCAGTTGCAGAACATCACCAATCAGAAGATTTTTTACGGCATCAGACAACAGAATCTCTCCATTAAAAACCTATTGTGAGGCAAAAAAGAACATGCAATTCTCAATTTAAGACCATTTACTCGCTGCACACCCAAATATGTGAATTATTTGCCCTGAAACAAGGCGCTGAGCAGGGTAGAATTTCATGTACGATCTCAAGATAACTATACAGGCCATGATTTTCAGGCTCAATGAGGATCCATACTCCCCTTTTCCTGACGTCGCTCTGGCGGAAACAGAACCCAATGGCCTGCTTGCTGTGGGAGGCGACCTGACCCCGGAACGCCTGATCAATGCCTATCGGCATGGAATTTTTCCCTGGTTCAGTGAAAACGAACCCATTCTCTGGTGGTCGCCAAACCCAAGAACGGTACTCTATCCGAATAATATCCGAATCAGCCGCAGCCTGCGCAAAACACTGCGCAAGGGGATCTTCCAGGTCTCCTTTGATACTGCGTTCGATCAGGTCATCACTGCCTGTTCACTACCACGCAGAAACTCCCCGGGAACCTGGCTGATTCCGGAGATGATTGACGCCTATCTACAGCTCTACGAACTGAACATGGCCCACTCCGTTGAGGTCTGGCAGGACAAGCAGCTCGTTGGCGGGCTCTATGGGGTGGCGATTGGGGGGGTGTTCTACGGTGAATCCATGTTCAGCCAAGTGTCTGACAGCTCAAAAGTGGCCATGGTCCATCTTTGTTCAATACTGCGTGAATTGGACATTCGTCTGATCGATTGTCAGGTTTATACCGAACATTTGATCAGCCTGGGCGCCGAAGAGATATCGAGAGAACGCTTTTGTCAGCATCTTGATAACTGGTGTACTCTCCCCGGACACCCTGGACCCTGGTCGGCCATCACCTCTGAAACAAAATAACGTGGATAACTCCGGATTCAATAAGGACTCTGCCTATGCCCTCTATATGAGTCAGGAACACGATTGTTCCTATTTGCCCATACAGATGGCGCGCAATCTGTTTCTTGATCCGGCAGCTGAAGTTAATTCAGCGCTCTACCAGTTGCTCATTGACCGGGGTTTCAGGCGCAGCGGGCAATTTCTTTATCAACCTGCCTGTCCTCAATGTGCAGCCTGTATATCGTTGCGGATCCCGGTCACCGACTTCGCACCCAACCGCAGTCAGCGCAGAAACTGGAAATCGAACCATGACAGAATTGAGATCAAATCTCAGCCAGCGGTTTATTCCCAGGCACACTTCGAACTCTATGCGAAATATCAGGCTGAACGCCATACGGATGGCGCTATGGCCTGTAGCGACCCATCGCAGTATATGAAGTTTCTGACCTGCGACTGGGCGGATACCCGATTTTACGAATTTTTCCTGGACGATGAGTTGGCCGCTGTGATTGTCACCGATCTGCTACCCAGAGGCCTCTCATCTGTCTACACCTTTTTCGACCCCGCAAAACTATCAGTTGGATTGGGGGTGTTTGCCCTGTTATGGCAGATCCAGCATGCCAAAGAGTTGGGTAAGCAATGGGTCTATCCAGGTTTCTGGGTCGAAGGCTCCGAC
>JBDLIT010000093.1:0-15555 GCA_039714735.1 Pseudomonadota bacterium | reverse complement strand
CCTGCCATCCCGCTTATCGCGGGTCAAATTCCCGGCTATTTCGTCAAGGCGATGTACGACTATAAAACGGATAAACGCATAGATCCCTTGATGAACGCAATTAGCAAGGGACTTACGGATATCGACATCGCCAATCTGGCGGCATACTACGCATCCCTGAAATAATTATCTGTCAGATTTTTATGGAGTTTTATTGGGGTGATTTCTTCCGTCAGCATCTTCCCCTGAGGATCAATAACCTGGAAGTGTGCAAATCCATACCTTATTCGGAAACCTGTCTGGATGACGAGGTCGATCAACTGAAAGCGATCTATGCTGAATCTATGCAACTGGCGGCTTCGGAAGACGCAAAGAAATATTTCGAGAACAGGGGATTGGACCCTTGGGAGTATGGCTACAACCCCTCTGGAAAGCATCTGCCACTTAAGTGGGGTGGTTACAAAAAGGCCTGTGAAGAGCCAGCCACGCAATAGGTTGGGTTAGGTGCACATTACTGACAAGATTATTCATTTTCACCTAAGGCAAGTGTGCACCGTAACCCAACACTTCCAGCCTATTTCAAGCTCAGCTGTTGGGTTACGATGCGCTCAAATTTGTGTCATCAAACGAAATTCCTAATGTTTTGCGCATCTAACCCAACCTACATTATTTTAGAAACTTCCCCGATTGATGGGTGTCATTACATACGGATGTCGTTTTTTCGTATGCTGACACTTTTTCAATGAGATACTGGAGTCTTCATGTTTTGTAATGCAGTAATCTTGATTCTTGGGCTTCTGGTGTCGTTCCCAGCAGCTACTCAAGAGCCGTCCGCAGAAAAAGAGGAGGCGCCTGGTATCACTGAAGCACCCTCTGGTGGTGATTTTTCACTCCAATCGAGCAGGGGACCTTTTTCGCTCAAGGATCTTCGCGGCAAAGTGGTGTTGCTCTATTTTGGTTATACCAAGTGCCCGGATGTCTGTCCTACCTCCCTCGCTTTCATGACTCAGGCATTGAATGATCTCAATGATGACGAGCTGAAAAAGATTCAGGCTGTATTTGTAAGCGTGGACCCCAAGCGGGACAGCCTTGAGACGCTGGATGAATATCTTGATTATTTTCACCCCAATTTTATCGGTGTTACTGGCAGTGATGAAGAGATTGCGGCAGCGGCAGAGTTGTATGGTGCGCAATATTATGAAGTGGAACTAAAAGGTTCAGCTTTTGGTTATGCGGTGAATCATTCCGCCGTGACCTACCTGATTGCTCCGAAAGGGGAGTTGCGTTTCATCTTTCCACACGCCACGGATTCTTCCGTTATTCTCGAGGCCATTCGTTACCTCTTGGGCGGGAACTGATTACTAAAAATGCCGTCGTAGGATCTGCCCATGGCTGCGACCAAAGGCGACAAGCCTTTTCGGCATCTTCACACAAAGCGACTAACGTCGCTAATCGCAGCTACGGGCAGCTCCTACAGAGGCTGAATAGTTACACTGCTTTGTTCATCATCTTTTGATGGAGTGAACGAAATAGAGTCCCACCTCATGGCGCTGGAACAAACCATTCAAACTCTCCCGGAAATGCAGTTGATCCTGGTCAATAACGGTTTTGTAACTTACTGTTTATCGGTAAATTACAGTAATACCATTTAATTGGCCTGGTTTATGCACATAAAAATCCGAATCAGACATGTCGTTGGGCAGAATGCTCCGATGGACTGATTCGACCGTCGGAACACCGATTCAAGCAAATCTGACCTGGAGGAAATCCAATGGGTGTACGAGTCACAAAGGGGCGTACCCTCCTAGCCGCCGTAATGGGGTTTGGAGTGGCATTCAGCGCTCAGGCTGCCGAGTATCCGGATATCGGACCCTTGCCGCAGCTGAAGATCAATAAGGCAAAAGCCGAACTGGGTAAACGTTTGTTCTTTGATAAGCGTCTCTCTGGTGATGCCGCCATCTCATGTGCCACATGCCATGTGCCGGAAAAGGGTTATGCGAGCAAAAAGGCGCTCTCTCCCGGCTATCCGGGCAACGGCCACTTCCGCAACGCCTCTTCCCTGGTGAATGTCGCACATAGAAAGGTATGGAACTGGGATGGCCGGATCGGCACCAACCTGAACGATATGACCCGTGAGATGCTCACGGAAGACTACTCCATGAACATGGATATGCGGATCATGCAGGAGCGGATGAAGCAGGATCCCCTCTATGTGAAGATGTTCAAGGATGCGGGCTACGGCGAACCCTCCAACGGCTCCGTACGCAAGGCGATCCCCGAATATCTGAAGACCCTGAACTCCAAGGGCTCTCCATTCGACAAGGGCAGCATGTCCGCCTCTGCCAAACGCGGCATGAAACTGTTCAAGGGCAAGGCTGGTTGCATCCAGTGCCATAACGGTCCGATGATGACCGACCAGAAAGCACACAATACCGGGGTTCCAGAGAACTTCGATGTATTTCTGGACCCCATGAATCACCAGGCCTTTATCGCCTTTGCCATGTTTCAGGGCCTTCCCGACTACATGAATCTGAAGCGTGACCCCGGCTTTTACAATGTCACCCTGCTGGACGAGGACATGGGCAAGTTCCTCACGCCCTCCCTGCGTGAGCTGAAATACAGCGCCCCCTATATGCACAATGGCATGCTGAATACCCTGGCGAACGTCGTCGATTTCTACAACAAAGGCGGCGGCAAAGACAGCAACAAGAGCAAACAACTGAAACCCCTTGGCCTGAACAGTCAGCAGAAGAAAGACCTGGTGGCTTTTCTTGAAGCGCTTTCCGGCGAGCCTCTGACAGGTTCCCAACATGTCTGGAAAGAGTCCTATCCGGCTGAGTATCCAGTTATTGAAAACTGGACACAGGTCCGTAACTAATCGAGGTGATAACCATGAGTATGAAGAAAATTGCTCCTGCCCTGGTTGCTGCTGCCGTTGCGACTGTGTTGGGTGCTTCTTGTCAGGCACAGACCGTCAAACAGGAGACCGCTGCTGCGCCCACCAAGGCGCCGGCTGCCAAAATGGCAATCAAGAAGGCGGGGCCTGCGCCCCTGGCTCCGCTGGGTGAAGCGCCGATTCCGCCGGATAACAAACTGACACCGGCCAAGGTTGAACTCGGCAAATTGCTGTTTTTCGATCCCCGTGTTGGCGGTGATGCCTCAACCGGCTGTTCCACCTGTCATGAACCCGAGCAGGGCTGGGCATGGGCGGAAGACTTCTCCCGTGGCTACCCGGGTACCGTGCACTGGCGCAACAGTCAGTCCATCATCAACAGCGCCCACTTCCCCCGTCAGTTCTGGGCCGGTTCTGCCTCTTCTAACGAGAAGCAGGCCAAGTCAGCCGCCAAGGGTGGTGTTGCCGGAAATGGCGAGAGCGATATCATGGAAGCGCGTCTAGCGCTGATCCCGGAATACCGCAAACGCTTTAAAGAGGTATACGGTACTGAGTGGCCACTCATCTCTGATGTCTGGCTTGCAATCTCCGCTTTCGAGCGCACGATGAACACCACCGGTAAGTACGAGGTGCCCCTCGACAAGTATCTGAAGGGTGACAAGTCAGCGCTGGACGAGCAGCAGGTGCGCGGCATGGCGCTGTTCAACGGCAAGGCTGGTTGCATCAATTGCCATAACGGTGAGCTGTCGACTGACCTCGACTACCACAACATCGGTATTCCACCGAACAAGCGTTGGGAAGAGGACGGTCTGGCACAGATCACCTTCCGCTTTGAGCAGTATGCCAAGGGTCAGACGCAAGAGGGTTACCGGACCGCCAAGTCCGACTGGGGTTTCTACTATCGCGGCAAGAATAAGTGGGACAGAGGTAAGTTCCGTACCGCTCCGTTGCGCTATATCGCTTACACCGCACCCTATATGCACAACGGTGTGTTCTACACCCTGGAAGAGGTAGTGGACTTCTATAACACAGGTGGTTTCGACGAGGAGGGTCGTACGACACTCTTCCCTGAGAACAAATCCAAGCTGATCAAGCCTCTCGGTCTGACCGACGAGGAGAAAGAGGATCTGGTGGCATTTCTCGGCGCCTTCTCCGGTCCTGAGATCATGATGGAGAAGCCTAAACAACCACCTTATGCACCTCTGTTCACCAAGGCTGAACTGGAAGCTGCACAGGAGGCAAAATAATGAGCGATCTGAAGAAAAAAGACGAGACCGCGGCCGAGCACGGCAAATGCATGATGAACCGCCGTCAGTTCCTGATGTATTCAGGTTCTACGGCAGCGGCAGCCAGCACCATCTCAATCAGCTTGTTCCCGGGGCAGGCCAATGCCAAGGCCCGGGTGGTTGGCTACCCGCGTAAGCGTATCGCCAGCCTGAGCCAGCTGAAAGACAACAAGCCGGTGGATTTCAACTATCCCGATGAGGGTCAGAACTCCCAGTGCTTCATCGTCAAGATGGATGGCGCCAAGGCCGGCGGCGGTGTCGGTTCCCAGCATGACGTGGTGGCGTACAGCTATCTCTGCACCCATCAGGGTGGTTTCATGAACGGTAAGTATCAGGCCGTTGGTGAGCACCGTGTGCTGGGCCAGTGTCCGCTGCATCTCTCCACCTATGACCTGACTCGGCATGGCATCATCGTCTCCGGACAGGCCTACCAGAGCATTCCTCAGGTATTGCTGGAAGTGGATGGCGACGATGTTTACGCTGTCGGTATGATGGGCCTGATCTTTGGCCGTAACGAAAACCTGATGGAATCCTAGGAGGAGACACAACATGGCAACAAAATATTATCTTCCTACGGACAAGACTCCGCTGCCTCCGAAGGGCGCGGATGTGCTGACCACCTGCTGCGACTACTGCATCGTCGCCTGCGGGTATAAAGTCTACCGCTGGCCGGTGGGTACGCCCGATGGTGGCGCCAAGGCTGCCGAGAATGCATTCGGTGTGGATTTCCCCACTGGGCCGCTGCAGGCTTGGGTGGCCCCCACCCAGCACAATGTGGTGATGCACAAGGGTCGCCCACACAACGTGATCGTGATTCCTGACAAGGATGCCAAAGTGGTCAATGTTGGTGGCGACTCCTCCATCCGTGGTGGCTGTATCGCCGAGAAGTGCTACAACCCAAACAAGCCCACTCATGACCGTCTGATGTCGCCGCTGATCCGCATCAACGGCACCCTGCAGCCGGTCTCCTGGGATATGGCGCTGGATGTGGCTGCCGACCTGATAAAACACACCATCGCGAAACACGGCGTCAACGCCTACGGCATGAAGCAGTACTCGTACCAGTTCGTGGAGAACACCTACGCCTGCTCCAAGTTTGCCAAGGGTTCTATCGACACCGCCAACTGGACCATGCACGATACCCCGGCGAATGTGACCTCTACGCCTGGTTTCCGTGATGCGGGTTTCGATAACTTCGGTCCTGCCTACAAGGACTGGGGCGATGCGGATACCCTGATGATCTGCGGTACCGACCCGTACGAAACCAAGACCATGATCTTCAATCAGTTCATCAAGCCCGCTATCGATAGTGGGATGAAGACCATCTGGGTGAATGTGCGTGAGACGGCTGGTGTTGCTTACGCCAAGAGTAAAGGCAATGCCCTGTTCATCCAGCTCGATCCGGGGACCGACGTACCGGTATTGGGCGCCATCGCCCGCGTCATCCTGGAGAACGGCTGGGAAGACAAAGAGTGGATCAAGAAGTGGGTCAACGACAAATGGGGATCCAGCTCCGGCTTTGGTCAGGGCACCCGTAATACACCGTGGCAGTGGCGCACCACCTGGGGTAAATTCCAGACCAAGGGTTTTGAGGACTACAAAAAGTGGAACCTCGCGCAGAAGGAGTATGATCCCAAGGCAGCGGCCAAGATTGCCAACATCCCGGTTAAGCAGATCTATCAGGCCGCGGAGTGGCTGGCCAAGCCAAAAGCTGACGGCAGCCGTCTCAAGGCCTCTCTGGGGATCGAGAAGGGCTTCTACTGGTCCAACAACACCGGTAACACCAATGTTGTGAGTTCACTGGCCACCATCTGCGGTGCCGGGGGCCGTCCGGGTCAGGTAGTGGGCCGTTTCGGCGGTCATCAACGCGGCGGTACCGGAGGCGGTGGTTACTCGCGCAACAAGTCTCCGCAGAAGCGTCCCGGGCGTCGTCGCCAGGCGATGGATTGCGATCGTTACTTCTACTCCGGTAATACGCGCTTTGCTCACGTCGTTGGTACTACATGGATCCAGTCCATGTGCGGTTCCGCGGGGCTGAACGACAAGTTTGAGGAACTGGTCAGCAACAATCCGCATCAGGTGCGCTCCTTCGACAAGCAGGAGATCATCGATACCCTGAAGAAGCGGATGGACTCCGGTGGCACCGTGGTGCTCGACCAGGATATCTACCTGCGCGATCCTATCGGTTCCAAGTTTTCGGATATCGTGCTGCCGGCCGCGACCTGGGGTGAGGAGGACTTCGTGCGCGCCAACGGCGAACGTCGCATCCGTCTCTACTCCAAGTTCTATGACGCCCCGGGCGATTCCAAGCCGGATTGGTGGATTATCGCTCAGCTGGGTCAGCGGATGGGCTTCGACGGCTATGATTGGAAGAACTCCAATGAAGTCTGTGAAGAGTCCTCACGCTTCAGCCGCGGTAATCGTAAGGCCTACCACATGATCAAGGTCGCCGCCCACAAGGAGGGCAAGACCCTGCATGAGAAGCTGCGCGAATTGGGTACCGAGGGTATCCAGGGACCGACCTTCTACAATTATGATACCGGTGAGCTGCTGGGTACTGTGCGTCTACACGACACCACGGTAACAGAGGAGCAGATGGTGTCTGAGGGACGTACCCAGGGCGCCAACATGGTCAACAAGAAGGGCACGCACTTCAATTCACAGACCGGTAAGGTGAATATCCAGAAGCATCCCTGGAGCCTGTTCTCCGACTACTGGGCCTGGATGAAACCCAAGGACGATGAGTTGTGGCACACCAATGGCCGTATCAATGAAGTCTGGCAGTCAGGTTTCGATGATGTCGACCGCCGTGCCTATATCGCCCAGCGCTGGCCCGAGAACTGGACCGAAATCCATCCGGACGATGCGAAGGCGCGTGGCATCGAGTCGGGTGACCAGGTGCTGTTGTACTCGGACCGGGTGCCCAACTTCAAGCAGACCATCAAGGGTGTGCACAGCAAGGACTTCAACTTTGCCGAGTTGATGAAGAACGATTGGATCGAGCTAGACAAGGCGGCGGTAACCGCCGTGGCGATCGTCACGCCACATGTGAAGAAGGGGACCATGTACTCCTACTTCATCAACACCGCCCAACCTTCCAATGTCCTGCAGGGTCGGGTGCCCGATCAGATCAGCGGCAACTACAACTACAAGATGGGTGTCGCCCGGATCAAGAAGATCGGCGAGTCGAAGTACAAGAGCGAATTCCGCTCGATGTCCTTCGCCCCGCGTAACATCGTCTGATCCGGCCTGCCTCAGGTAGTAAACATGGGGTGACCTACGGGTCACCCCTTTTGGGTATAGGTTTTTACTTGAACACCAAATAAAGTAGTTGCTGTTGTACTGATTATCATCCGGATAGATAGGCGGGTGTGACAAAGGGCTGAAAAAATGGCTTTGACTGATCGCTTTAATCGTCGTGTGGAGTATCTGAGACTCTCCCTGACTGACCGCTGCAATTTACGGTGTTTCTACTGCTTGCCGAAAGGTTTTCGGGATTTTGAATCAGCGGAAGAGCGAATGACCGATGATGAAATTGTGCGTCTGGTTGGGATCTTTGCTGAATTAGGTGTCAGCAAGGTCAGATTGACCGGAGGAGAACCTCTGGTGCGCCGAGGCATGCCGAAGCTGGCTAAGCGGCTTTCCTCACTCGAGGGCCTCAAAGATCTATCCATGAGCACCAATGCTTCATTGCTGACTCAGTATGCCGGGGAATTGGCGGAAGCGGGCATTGATCGCATTAATGTCAGTCTGGATTCTTTACAAAAAGATCGTTTCAGGACCATTACCGGAGGCGCGCTAGAGCCCGTGCTGGATGGTTTGGAGGCGGCTTATAAAGCAGGCTTATCTCCAATAAAAATAAATATGGTCGCCCTGAAAGGTATCAATGATGATGAGTATGGTGACATGCTCGGTTATTGCCTGGAGAGGGACTTTACCTTGCGTTTTATTGAGACCATGCCAATGGGCGAAGCAGGGCGTTTAGGTAAGGAACATTATCTGGATCTTGGTAAGGTCAAAAGGGATCTGGAAAAACGTTTTGAGCTGATACCAAGCAGTATGCCCGGCGGTGGACCCGCCCGTTACTATCAGGTTAAGGGAACTCAGCATCGTATTGGTTTTATTACGCCAATTTCGCAGCATTTCTGCGAAACCTGTAACCGAGTTCGTCTATCTGCAGATGGCACTTTATACCTGTGTCTCGGACAGGAAGATAATGTGTCACTAGGACCTATGCTGCGTAATGGGTCAACTGATGATGAAATTCGTGACGCCATCGTTCATGCGATTATGAAAAAACCTGAACGGCATTTCTTTAATGAACGACCGAAGCAGTTCGTACGGCTCATGTCTCAGACAGGTGGATAGCCACAGTAAGATTTACTGTTGTCATCAAACAGGGCGCATCTTCATTACCTTGCCGGCCTACAACCTGGCACATCAATCCGCTGCCGATTGAAGGCGCAGGGAATAGACGACAGCTGGGACAAAGTCGGGTTAGGCGATTACTGCTTAAACTGACGGTAGAGGAATAGCAGCAGAAAAGCGCCTGCAGTGGCAGTCACGATACTGCCGATGTTCAAACCGGCGGTTGAACCCAAACCAACCAGTGAACCGACGAAACCACCTACAAAGGCGCCGGCAACTCCTAAAAGTATGGTTATGATGAAGCCCATATCGTCCTTTCCAGGCATGATCCATTTGGCCAGTACGCCGGCAATGAGACCCAAAATTATCCAGGATAAAATACCCATCTAAGTTACCTCTTGATTGATTATTGATTTACTCGAAAAACTAAAGGCTTTGACTGGAAAAGGTGTCGCAGTCCTTGAGTTCACCACTGTTTAGGCCAGTTTTGAACCACTTCACCCGCTGCTTGGAACTGCCATGGGTAAAGGAATCAGGGCTGACATAGCCTTTAGACTGTTTTTGCAGGCGGTCATCTCCAATCGCGCTGGCAGCGGTCAGCCCCTCCTCGATATCTCCTGTTTCCAGAAGTTGCCGGGAGCGGTCAGCATGATGCGCCCAGATCCCAGCCAGGCAGTCTGCCTGCAATTCCTGACGAACCGACAATTGATTGGCCTTGACCTCGCTTAAGCCTTTCTTGGCCTGCTGGACCTTCTTGGAAATACCAAGCAGTGTCTGGACATGATGACCAACCTCGTGGGAAATGACATAGGCCTGGGCGAAATCTCCAGGAGCCTTGAATCGTTCCTTCAGATCGCTGTAGAAACTCAGATCGATATAGACCTTTTGATCCGCCGGGCAATAGAAAGGGCCCATGGCGGCCTGGCCAAGTCCACAGGCCGATTTCACTGCACCACGAAACAGCACCAATCGTGGCTCCTTGTAGGTCCCACCACGCGCCTGAAAGAGTTGACGCCAGGTCTCTTCAGTATCCGCCAGCACGACTGAGACAAATTTCACCAGCTCCTGCTCTTCTGCGCTTTGCTCAATCTTCTGGTTAGGCTGACTTGCAGAATCACCTTGTATGTCAGCGCCACCGAGCATGCTGCTCAAGTTGCCACTGAGCAGTCCATAGGCGCCGATACCGAGAATCGCAATGACGCCGCCTTTCAAACCAAAAAGGCGGAAGACCATCGGCAGGAGATTAAATATCCCACCGCCACCGCCGAAACCGCCCAACGAGGGACCCCGCATGCCACGGCGGTCTTCAATGTTGTTACTCTGACGCTTGCCTTGCCATCGCATCTTATTTACCCATCTTTTGTGTCTGCGCGAGCGCGAGCGCGAGAGCTATGCTCTTTATCCTGTTTATACGCAGCCTAACTGCAACAGATTGTTGCGGCAGTTGTATCCTGATAAAAACTACGGCATAAATACCAGGGGTGCGATTCCGCCTAATTAGTGACCGTCCAGAAACTCCCCCTCCCACCGGGAGGGGGCTGGGGGGAGGGAATGACCTTGTTTCCGGACGGTAACTAAAGTTAAATAATTCAGAAGCAGAGTCTAACCTATACACAATCTCAAACCAGTATTATCAGTAAACCATTGTGAAACAATAATGAGGTCTATGCGATGACAGATAATCATATCCTGCTCGGCGGAAACGGAACTGAGCAAATCCTTCTGAATGCAGGTATGGCGAATCGGCATGGCCTTATTACGGGCGCTACTGGTACTGGAAAAACTGTAACCCTGCAACTATTGGCAGAGTCGTTTTCTCGACTGGGTGTGCCGGTCTTCTCCGCCGATGTTAAAGGTGACTTGTCGGGACTGGCCGGTAGCGGCAAGGCCCATCCCAAAATTTCAGAACGTTTAGAATACATCAATATAGGTAATCACGCTTTTAGCGCCAGCCCCGTGCTCTTCTGGGATGTTTACGGGAAAAAGGGTCATGCGGTTCGGACCACTGTCTCTGAAATGGGACCAACCCTGTTGAGTAACCTGCTGGAACTGAATGAGACCCAGGAGGGCGTCTTACAGATTGCATTCAGCGTGGCTGATGACGAGGGTTTGCTGTTGCTCGATCTGAAGGATCTGCGCTCCATGCTCAACTGGACAGCGGATAACGCCCCACAATTGGAGCGCGAATATGGCAGAGTCTCCAAACAGAGTGTCACTGCGATCCTGCGTCGTCTGCTGGTGTTGGAAGAGGCGGGTGGCGAGGTATTCTTCGGCGAACCTGCAATACGAATCGAGCACTTGATGCAGACTGACTTTTCCGGCCGTGGTGTCATCAGCATCCTGGATGCGACGACTCTGTATCACTCACCCCGCATCTACGCGACGTTTCTGCTTTGGCTACTTTCCGAGTTGATGGAGGAGCTGCCTGAACAGGGCGACGCCGACCGTCCAAAACTGGTCTTCTTCTTCGACGAGGCGCATCTGCTATTCAGCAAGGCGCCAAAGGCATTGCTGGAGAAGATCACCCAGGTCGTGCGTCTGATCCGCTCGAAAGGGGTAGGGGTGTTCTTCATCACTCAGTATCCCAATGATGTACCCGATGAGGTGATCGGCCAGCTCGGCAACCGCATCCAACATGCCTTACGCGCCTTTACACCCAGGGACAAGAAAGCGGTCAAGGCGGCGGCTGAGACATTTCGTCAGAATCCCGCCTTTGATACTGAAGACGTGATTGGACAGTTGGGAGTTGGTGAGGCGCTGATCTCGACCCTCGATCCTAAAGGCGTACCCAGCATCGTCGAGCGTGTCCTGATGGCGCCACCCTGTTCAAAATTTGGGCCTGTAGAAGATGCAGAAAGAGCGCAGATCATTAGCCGTTCACCACTCAAGGTGACCTATGAACAATCTGTAGACCGTGAATCGGCCTACGAGATGCTGGCTAAGCGTGAAGAGGAATTGGCAAGGCAGCGTGAAGACCGGCAAGAAGAGGAGTCAGCAGCTAAGCGTCAAACAGCATCCCGTAAGAGCAATGGAGGCGGACGCAAGCGCCAAGGGATAGGTGAGGCCTTTGCCAAATCGGTGGCCAGAGCAGTGGGGTCCAGTCTTGGCCGTCAGATCATCCGTGGGATTCTTGGCTCGATTATTGGTGGTCGTAGATAGATCATCAAGTCATCAAACGAGCGGACGTTCGCTCTCAGGCAATTTTTGCTCCAAAAATATCTTGTAGAGTCCGCTCAACAAGCAGCGATGGCTCGTAAGCCCCTTCTAGCGCACTCAGGCTGCACTAAAGAGTTTAGTGCAAATGCCGACAAACAAAGGGTAACTAGGCACATATCCCGCCTCGCCTGGTTGAGATTGTGATACTACTATTTGCTTGCACATGGATGATCATGAGTCACCAGTGCCTTCAAACATGAAAGAGTAAAGATGAGCCAGATATTCCGTTTTGCGGAAAAATGTCTTTCCATGCTGGTGACGGTTGCGCTTATTGCAGGCTGCTCGGCTGACAACAGTGATATGAACAACAAGCCAGAATTATTGGTTTATTGTGGAATCACTATGGTTAAGCCAATCACCAGGATCGCACGGATCATTGAAAAAGCGCAGGATGTCAGAATTCATATCAATCAGGGTGGTTCTGAAGACCTCTACCAGAGCCTCAAGGCAAGCCGTGTTGGAGATCTTTACCTACCTGGGTCCGCCTATTATCGTGAACGCCATTTGGATGAGGGCCTCATGACCGAATATGTGCACGTAGGTTATAACCAGGCTGCCTTGTTAGTAGATAAAGGTAATCCTAAGTCGGTAACCCCGGATCTGCAACAACTCCTGCGCCAGGACCTCGATGTCGTCCTCTGCAGTCATGAAGTTGGAAGTATCGGTCGTGAAAGCAAGAAATTGTTGGAGAGCGCCAACATCTACAATCAAGTCCTTCAGCGTGCTATCTACTTGACTAGTGACTCGCGCAATCTGAACGGCGCATTGAAACAGGGGGATGCCGATCTGATCATTAACTGGCGAGCCACCGCCTTTTTTGAAGAGAACCGGGAGACTATGGATGTCATCGATCTCGATCCCGGGCTTGCCATTCCTAAAAAACTGTTACTGAATCTGCTGACCTTCTCAAAACATCCAGATGTATCGCGTCGCTTCATGGAATATGCCGCATCTGAGGAAGGACAGGCTATTTTTCGTCAATACGGATTTTTAGACAATAGGAACTGAACTGGTATGGTCGTCGAAGCCACTGATCCCGGACCGGTTCTCACTCCCTCCAATAACGAGGATATCTCACTCAAAAAAATGCTCTGGCAACTCGGCGCCTTCCTTCTGGCGTTTATTTTGCTGATCAGCATACATCTTTTTTTCAACTATCTAATCGGTAATTTGGCTGAAAAGACGAATAACGAACGTGCCCGCCTCTTTATCGGTGAACAGATCGTGCAAGGGATTCGCCATATCAAAGGTGATGTTTACCGTATGGCGACAACCATCGGAGAGAGTGGTCAGCGACTGATACAAAAAGATATTGATGGTCAAATAGCCGAATTGATGACACTGCTGAAGGTCTTGGAGGTTGGGGGGCGTGCGAGCCAGCAGCTTCGGCTTAATCTAGTCGAGAACGACCGGATGATCCGGGAAGTGAATTACCTGCCCGACCGCCACAGGGAGGGCTCTTATATTCTCGAGATCGTTGATCTGTCTCCCAAAATCGACCATATTTACCAACGGATAGCTCAACTCGCAGATCTACTGAAGCAACGCGAGATAGCGCGGAAGGCAAAAAACAAGAAGACCAGAATGCAACTGGTCGATAAGATTAAATATATCTTGAAAAGCTTCTCTCCCATGTTCACTCGCTTGGAAGAGAACGCCAATCGACTATTTTTCGAAAGCTATCAACGACTAGATCGGTTGCAGGCCGAAATTTCACAGCAGAAACGGCTCTATCTCAGCCTAGAAATAGGTTTGGTGTTGTTGATTTTCATGGCGGTCATGTTTTTCGGCTATGTATCTGCCAGAAGGATCGACGATACCAACAGACAGCTGAGATACGCCAGGGACAAGATGCAGAGGGCCAAAGACGAGGCTGAGCAGGCAAGCGCGGCAAAAACGGATTTTCTCTCTCGTATGAGCCATGAATTACGCACACCCATGAATGCAATTCTTGGATTCAACCAGCTTATCGCCTATGACAAACAGGTTACCAATGAACAGCGAGAATATGCCGGTAAGATTGATCAGGCAGGACAGCATCTGCTTCAGCTGATCAACGAAATCCTCGACTTATCGAGGATTGAGCACGGGAAACTGCAGATTTCTAGTGAGAAAGTGTCCCTGAAGCGAATTGTGGAGGAGAGTTTTAGCCTGCTGAACAAGTTGTCGGAAGACAAAAATATCCACATG
The DNA here is from genome assembly GCA_039714735.1 of Pseudomonadota bacterium. Taxonomy (GTDB): domain Bacteria; phylum Pseudomonadota; class Gammaproteobacteria; order Chromatiales; family Chromatiaceae; genus JASJBU01. Next base: position 1,623 of record JBDLIT010000093.1, on the reverse strand, counting down.
GTACATCGCCTGAATCCGGTGAGGCCACTGGTCAAGGCGGACTATACCAGGCTGAAGCAGGTACTAATCAACCTGCTTTCCAATGCGCTTAAGTACAATCGCGATGGAGGCGAGGTGGAGCTATTCACCGAAATCCATCATGAATACCTGCGTGTCTGCATCCGGGATACAGGCATGGGGATAAATCCAACCAGGCTCCCGGAGCTGTTCAAACCATTTAACCGGCTGGACGCCGATCACTCAAATATCGAGGGGACAGGTATTGGACTTGCATTGAGTAAACAGCTTGTGGAACGCATGGGGGGGGGAATTGGTGTGGAGAGTACACCGGGGGTGGGCAGTCTTTTCTGGTTCTCACTGGAGTTACTCCCTACAGAGAGTGGTGACGAAACACAACCGGCACAGGAAGTGACCCAACCAATTCTACCACTATCGGAACAGACCTCTATCCCAGGACTGCAGCGGAGCGGAGGGTTAATCTTAGTCGCCGAGGACAATCTTACCAATCAGGTACTAATCAAGGAACAGTTGAACTTTCTCGGCTATCACGTTGATATTGTTGGAAACGGTCAGGAGGCACTCGACAGAATATCTAGTGGTGATATCGAGTTGCTGCTGACCGACTGCAACATGCCAGTGATGGATGGCTATCAGCTTACCGAGACCCTGCGTGAAAAAGAACGGATCGATGGCGGCCATCTTCCAACGATCGCCATTACCGCGAACGCCTTGGAAGACGACGCCAAACGCTGTTATACGGTGGGCATGGATGACTATGTCGCCAAACCGGTGAACCTGACGGAACTGAAGCAAAAACTCGAGCAGTGGATACCACATCAGGCGCAAACCCTCACACTTAGCCCTGAGACTAAACCAGTCGTGACCGGAGCCAGTGATCACGAGGTGTTCAATTCTTCAGTTCTTGAGGAAATTGTCGGCCCGAATCGTTCCTTACAACTGCGTATCCTGAAAAAATTTCGGGAAACCTCACCAGCAGATATGGAGAGCCTCGCGCACGCCTGTGGCACAGGCGTGTTGGATGAGATTGCTGGCTTCGCACACAAAATCAAGTCAGCCGCGAAAACTGTGGGCGCTATCAACCTGGGTCAGCTATGCGAAGACCTCGAAGTAGCAGCCAGAGAAGATGAGAGAAAAGACATTGAAGATTTGTCCTCAAAGCTGTCAGCTCAATTCCAGGATGCAGATATGGCGATAGCCAGGTTGATCGAAGATCTAGAAGGGTCTACCAGACTACATGTAGCTCGTTCAAACTTCGATTGAAGTCTACCGTCACTTCAAGCTCAATCCCAAGCCATCCTTCGAACTTCCAAGTTTCTCATCCGATCCGCTTGTAGTGCCCATCAGACATGACTCCTCCGGCGGAAGAGCCCATCTGGGAAAGATGCATAATGTATATTACTGACTGTTGTATAATGTTGGGGTTGGTTATTTTGCCCATCTCCATGCGTGAAAAGACTAACACGGCTCCTCAGTAGATCCGGCAAGATGGACTGAGGGGCCTTTTCATTTGTACGGTTTAACCCCCGTACTTGGGTGCCGACCATGAGAGCGGAGGCCCGCACGAGTCGCATCAGGTCCACCCCCTGACGGGGGCGAGCCTGA
>JBDLIT010000092.1:0-15711 GCA_039714735.1 Pseudomonadota bacterium | reverse complement strand
AAACCTCATAAACAGGCCGGATATATGGTAGCAACCTTATTCTTGTCAGAACTTGAAATTTTATCTTGCAAACGGGATGGGGTCATATATGGGCTAGGTCTGCTTTGTAATCGTAACGGGAGTTATTGATTGCACTGAGAATACTGCCCTTGAACAACCATGAAGGGTAGCTGCAACTGTTGACGGTAGTATAGGCTTTGGGAACCGCCACTTTCATCAACGCCGCCTTGGCCGCCGGAAATCCTCGCAGACCATAACCCTGAATCAGCCTGCCAGAAGCCGCAGCCCGCTGGATCCCGGGCGTCCCGCTCCTGCGCTGCTGCAACACGTGCGTGAGCTCGTGGGCCAGCAGGTGTCTGCCCGCAGCGTTATCGGGCTGATAGCGATTGCTGTTGAAGTAGACATCCGAACCGGATGTAAACGCTTCGGCCTGCAGGGTTTCATTTAACTGCGCGGCAAGACTGCCGGTATGCACATGGACATCGCTGAAATCGGCAGCGAAGCGTTGCTCCATGAACCCGCTTACCTTGCTGTCCAGGCTGAGCCCCTGATCGGCACTGTGCGACAAAGACTGTTCGATACTGGGCGCCAGCGTGCCAGCAATTTTCGATGAGCCTTTGCGCCGCGGCTGAACAAACTCATCTTCATCCGAAACCGCAGCTGTAGTCGGCGCCGAATCGCAACTCTGACCGTTCATCCCTTTGCGCAGGATAGCACCCGCAGGCGCTATTGATCCCGAGACAGTGCTGCCGGGCTGTGCGGCTGCTAACGGCATCGTGGGCATGCGCATCACTCGGTCCGCTACCTGCTCAGCCTCACGCTCAAAGCGGTCGTTGGCTTCACCGATGGTCAACCGAGGCTGAAGACGACTGCCCTGCAGCATCTGCCGGACAGCTAAGGGCTGTCGTGCTGCAAACCCCGACGCACATACTCTCCTATCCCGGCAGTTGCGGCTGGTCTTGGCCTGTGTCCTGTTTCGTAGCTCGAAGGTTTGCATCCCAGCCCCCCCTACAACGGTAGTCACTAACGAGTGTTGAAATCAGCCAACATACGATTTGCGGAACCATTGACCGCCTGTTGCGCGGGGCCGGAACCGACGCAGCCGCCACGCGCACAGCAATGTACCCACTCCCTTTCTCCCAAGCTTATGTGGGCAAACTTACGCAGACCTCAGTAACTAGCATAGCAGTGATTTTTTACCAGACTGAAAGGAAACACTTTCTTTTTCCGCTCATTGGCATACCGCTGCATGACACATGGCAATCCATGTGTGACATAGCCGAGCCCTCCTAAAACCTGCCCCACTCATTGATGAGTTTTAGGGACACAATACCTATCTTGTAAGAAACACTGTGACCTAAACGTGACGCAAACTAGTCACAACCTGACCAAAAGAGTCACTTTGAGTCACAATAGCACGGGGCGGAATGCGCTAACTCATTGAATTATAGATATTTGAGAAATCAAATGTGGATTCAAAATCCACCGGTGGCAACATCATGCGGGTTCAAGTCCCGCCCTCGGTACCAACTTTTTCTTAATCGAATCTACTGGTTATCAAACCCGCTTCTTTTTAACTCCTCTCGCGGGAAGAATCATAAGCCAGATTCAGTGCAGCAGACACTGTCCTTAACCGTTTGTCTCTTGTCCATAGGCGCGCCGGTTCGGCCAATGCTACAGAGGCCATGAGATGGGCATCGACATAGCCAATCCCTCGGCCCATCAGCTGATGCCGCTCGATGAAGAACAGCACCTCCGAGTCGGTGGCAATCGCTGCCTGGGGTAAATCCTTGAGTAACCTCAACACCTCAGTTCGGTTACTCAGATTACCGCAAGCCAGTTCGCCGATGACGAAAGGATGAAGCAGCACCTTGCTCTCATTGAGCAAGGTGACAAGGTACTCATCACCATTACGCAGGTGATCAATCCAGATCGAAGTGTCAACCAGGATCATGCAGGATTCGACTGACGGCGAGGGATGGCTTGCAGTTGTGGTTCACTTCCACCCAACAGCGCCAACCGGCGGGCGCTCTCCCGTTCTATCAATGCCCGCAAGCCTTCCCTGACCAACGCCGTCTTCTCGGCAAGCCCCGTAATTCGCTGCGCCTCCGCCAGCAATTCATCATCGATGTTCAGGGTGGTTCTCATGTAAAAGGCTCCAGCAATGCAAAAACATCATTAATATCATCATTTAATGATAGTTTGTATGCATCAATACGACAAGCCCCGATGGCGGCTTAGGCTGTTAAGACACAACCTACGAAAATAAATCAGCCCACTTTCAGTACCGTTGATGAGGATCTGAAAGTGGACTGATTCTATGTGCATACCTAAAAAAGTCTGCATCGTGCAAACATTACATATTGATGCCCTCTCCATTCCAGATGAAGCTGCCCATCAGTAGGTTTCCTCCGATATAGGTTTTTGCAACCTCCCAGGTATCCATGTCGATGCGGAAAAAGACGCCATCATGGCTTGCGGTACTGTAGAAATACTTCGAGTCCAGGCTGACGCCTGAGGTATGGGCCTGTGACTTATAATCCGGTGAGGCACTTGTTGCCACTTCAACATCCCTGACCTTCTTGTGATTGATTGTATTGATCACTGTCACAAAGGTTGCATTGTGATTGGTGACGATCGCTTGATCACGCAAGGGCAGAAAGGTGGTATGTCCAGCGCCTGTTCCCGTTTCAATCATCTTGTCTACGCTAAGGGTATCTTTGTTAACGACAAATGTATGGCCTTCAGCCGAACCGACATAGATGTTTATGCCATCCGGATGGAAATCGGCATGATGTGCACCCATGACAGCCGGATCGAGATTGTCAGAATCATAGGAGTTTAGGTACACCAAACCTGTTTGGATCAGGTCGGTCCCAAGGATCTCAAAACGCAGGATGGCTGGAGAGATGAGTTCATTCTGATTGCCCTCTACAACGGCATAATAGACTTCCTTCTCGTCTTCCGTCATCAAATCGGCCGGGACTTGAAACAGATGATGAATGGATGTGGGTGTCTGTAAAACAGACAGAAGTTCTCCATCTCGATTCCAAAACTGGATTTCACGGGCAGCCCGGTCGAGCATGAAGAAGTGGTTGTTGTTTACCCATAACGGATGCCCAGTGGATAGGGAGCCGCCAAAGTCAATGGGTGAGGTCACCAGGTCTTCACCAACAACCCTGATAACCTCATCTACATCGACCTTGATGATGCTGGACATGGCCTTGTCACCACCAGAAACCAAAGTGAGGCCTGTTTCTGCACTGTAATGGGTGGATCTTGGTTTGTGAGCCAGAGGAATCTGGCCTGCATTTTCCAATGTATTGTTATCGACGACTGTCAACGACTCGGTTTTACGGGTCAGGGCATAAGCCTTGTCGGCGCCTTGCTGATCAATACCGTAGGGTCCATCTCCTGTACCTTCAACAGTTACCAGTAGGGACATGCTATCAACGTCAATGATGTAGATTCGGTTGGAATCCCAATCACCGTAATAGGCGAGATTGTCAACGTCGAAAATATTACCTGTTACCATGCCGTCGTTTTTCGTCTGGGCTTGAGTGACTTCACCCATGTTCTCGGTGGCATGTTGCTCAGAGGCGTAGGTTGCAGTGGCGACAGCCGCCAGGGCAAGGCTTAGGGTAGAAAAACGAGTGATATTTCTGCAATATTTAAACAGATAGTTGGCTGAATGATCTGACTTATAGTTCATCATGTTGCTCCAGCAGTACTTGGCTGCATTATTTATAATAATCGCGTCGACCTTTGTTTTGTCCGACGCTATTTAAGCGGTTACATAAAAAGTATGTTGGAAGTGGAGGTATAAATGCCTGCAGTGGCCAGGAATATTAACAGCATCGTAAGATCCCCTTTGGATGTGAGATGGCGAAGCAGAAAACCCCTTCTGTTCCATCGGGTTACTACATCGATTCTCGACACCGGTGATCCATACCAGGCTTGTTGCGGCAATATTCAGGCTAAAGGAAAACTGTTTCTCAAATATTTCAACAACAGCTAAGTTGTTTCATATTTGTATCAGCCCGCTTTTATGTGGAAGAGATCACATTGCCTGCACGATAGAACCCGTGCGTGAAGGAAGGCGCTATAAGAGGCCAAAATAAAAAAAGAAAAATAGGAGATATTACAGTTCATACAAGAGAGCACGGTAAATCAATAGGGTATGGCTTAACTTAATGGTATTTGGTCGCGTGACCATTTACGTCCGGAGTCTATTGTGCCTCATTGAAGCATGTGACAATTCGCCTCAAGTTTTTTTATGTTTCGCCGAAGTATGTGTGAGTTAATGTTTACCTAAACCTCCCTATAAGGGCGTTACATACTTTCAACGACGAGGGAATCTCGATGAAAACGATACCGACGATATTGGCACTGACCTTAACATTATTTCTCTCTTCTGGATTTGCTGGAGATTCGGTAACCAGCAGCTTGACGGCAGAAGAAGAGACACAAGTATCTGAAATTGGACAGAAAGCGGTCAAGAAACTCTCGAAGGCCCTGATCAAGACACTGGTTGGTGACATTAAGTCATTGGGCTTCGCGGAGGCGGCGCGTGGCTGGGAAAAATCTCTGAATATTCTCAAGCAAACGGCTGATTCTTTCGGCAACGGTATGGATATTAAACGTCCAACCTTTCTAACGAGGAACCCAGACAATGGACCGGACAGATACGAGGCAACGGCTCTTAAGCACCTTGAAGAGAAGTTTCCGTCACGAAGAAAAGACGCTCAGTATTTTCAGAAAATCGATAGAGACGGTAGCGTTTACTACCGCTATTACAAGCCGATATATATAGCGAAGAAGTGCCTGAACTGCCATAGCGCCAAGATGGGCGAGGATGTTAAAGCTGTGCTACGGGAAAAATATCCAGATGACAAAGCAGCGAACATGCACATTGGTGATTTCCGCGGTGCTATCAGGATAGAGGTGCCAGCTTCTGCGCTGAACCTGTAATGGCAGCCATTCACCGAATAGGCGAGTAATTAAATTTTTTGTAATTTTACTAAGTTACTTTTTCTACGCTCTCATTAGCAATTTAGCAATTGTATCTCACAAGGATTCAGAGCCATGCTTAACAGCATACGCGCCAAGGTCTTTTTGACACTCGGACTGTTTTTCCTCCTGGTTATCGGAATCGTGCTGACCAACTTTGTCACCCAGCAAAGCCAGTCCCGGAACATGAGGATAGTTACCATCAGTCAGGATATCGCATTTCAATCCACGTCAAGCATGCTACTTGAAGAGCAGTTGCTAAAGAGCGAATCAGCACAGGCCGCCACCTCGCTCGCTGATGTAAGGAAAATAATCGAGTCTGACTTCAATAGCCTAAAAGAGCAGCCGGATGCCGAGTGGCTCGAGGGAAAACTGCAGAAGATCGAAATTCAAAACAGTGCACGCGAGGTGTTGTTTGAAGAGTTACACCTAAATAGCCTGGATATCATCAAGCAGACAGAAGAACATTTGATCGGGATAACGGGTGTAAAAACCAAGATAGATCAACTATTGGGTTTGATTGAAGATGAAGAAACTGTACTCACCATGGAGGGTGAAATTCTCTCCGCTGCCGAGTCTGCCCTTCGCAACAGTTTGCTGGAACTTGAGGAAAACCTTAGCCAGAAAATTATTGCCGTCCAACGCTTACGTTTTAATAAGAGGGTTAAAGCCTTCAATGCTGATACAAAGCATCTGATAGACAAGAACAACAGTGAGTATCTCATCGGAATGTCTGATATCCAGGAATTCATCCAGTCTGTTGACAATGATGAATACAATCTGGGATGGAAAAATATTAGATCCGTCTGGGTCAGGGTTATCGCAATTGAAAAGAAGATTGCTAAGGCGGTAATAAAATACAACGAATTAAACACCCAACTGGAAACCAGCCGAAAACAGATGCAGACACTGGTTGCCTCTATTCTATCGAACGTGACACAGCAATTTGAGGAAACCGGAAAGACCGGCAAGGCTATATCCGCAGCCATTCTGTTAATCGCACTCGCTTTGGGAGGGGTACTTACTGTCTGGTTTTCCAAAGTGGTAATCTCGCCCATTCATCACACTGTTGCCATGCTGAAAGACATTGCCCAGGGTGAAGGGGATCTTACCGTCAGATTGAATGAAAGCGAAAAAAATGAGCTTGGTGAACTGGCCCATTGGTTTAACGTATTTACCAGTAAAATACAGCAGATGATTGCTGGAATGGGAGGTGCAATCAATAGCCTGACATCCTCAGCAGAGCAGTTATCCCATGTGGCAAATGAAACAAGCAGCGGTCTTTCACGACAGCAGGAACAAACGGAGCAGGTCGCAACAGCCATGAATGAAATGGCAGCCACAGCCCGTGAAGTAGCCAAGAATGCACAGGAAGCATCACTAGGAGCGAAGAAGGCCACAGATGAAGCACTTGAAGGACGGCAGGTGGTTGATGACAGCGCTGTATCTATTCAAGAGTTGCGTTCAGAGATTGTGGCCGCAGTTGAGATCGTACGCCGACTGGAATTGGGTAGCATAGAGATTGGCGGTGTGCTGGAGGTAATTCAAAATATTGCCGAGCAGACAAATCTGCTTGCCTTAAACGCAGCTATCGAGGCAGCCAGGGCTGGTGAACAAGGACGTGGATTCGCAGTAGTAGCGGATGAAGTACGAACATTGGCAACCCGAACCCAGCAATCGACACAAGAGATACAGAAAATAATTGAACATTTACAGTCGGCTTCCACCGAAGCAGCGCAGGCAATGAAGAGAAGCCAGGAGAAGGTGTCTGATGGTATTCAAAACACAACACGGGCAGATACTGCGCTGGAAAAAATCGTGTCTGCAATCGGGCCTATATTGGATATGAATACCCTGATTGCCAGCGCTGCAGAAGAACAGAGCTCTGTTGCGGAAGAGATAAACCGAAATGTGGTCGTTATCAATGACGTTACTTTAAAAACGGCTCAGGGCGCCGACAAGACAGCTGATGCCAGTACTGAAATTGACCAGCTTACTTCCCAGCTGAAACAGTCGATGACTCAATTCAAGGTCTAATGGGATAATGATTTGATGCTAGTTTGCATGCTCCTATATGACAAGTTGCAATGCCGGATTACGTATGCAAACACACCTGCGAGCGAATGAAAGACAGCGTTCGGCCAGTGCATGTGTGCGACTCCTGCTGGGTGTGGGCCTATACCGTTTAGGCATACTGTCCTGCCCGGCTGATCAGTTATCGGGCCTCGTGTAGTTCCTCGCCCGACATCTCCCTCGGAAAAATCAAGTCACCACCACTATGGGTTAGCGGAGAAAAGGCATTTTATTCCGCCTGTGTCGGTAGTGGTGGTTCACTGCCTGCTTACCCAATCCCGAATAGCGGATGATGGGATCGGGTCGCCATTCAGCCATATTGATCTTATACCACAGCAAATGTAGGGGATTCGACTACATAACAATCAGAGTTCTTACGACAGATTATTCTTGTATTTCCACCAATAATTATGTGTAAAGTAAGAAGCCGTTTGGAGCGCCGTACGACTATTTCCTGTGGATACGGATACGACATAAATGCCACCGTTGTTGACCAGGAGACTTGGGGAGTTAGCAGGCGATTGATTTTTATTACTAAAAAGTGATAGTGAGATGAATAAAGATACTATTCTCATTGTCGACGATGAACCAACCATTCTGACGGCCATATCAAATGCCCTTGGCTCGGATTACACGGTACGTGTCGCAAATTCAGGTGCACGTGCTTTGTTGTCCGTTGTCAAAAGACCTGTTCCCGACCTTATTCTACTTGACGTACTGATGCCTGAAATGAATGGCTATTCGGTGTTGGCTCAACTTAAAGTAAATCCTGTTGCTTTCGATATCCCCGTTATTTTTGTCACTGGGATGGAAGAGAGTGGAGATGAAGAGAAGGGTCTGAATCAGGGCGCTGTCGATTACATTACCAAGCCTATTATACCGGCTATTCTTCTGGCGCGGATCAAAGCCCATCTGACACTCAAGAGTGCCCGTGATTTCCTCCATGACAAAAATGCCTTTCTCGAAGCCGAGGTTACACGGCGTATGGCGGAGAATCAGATTATCCAGAATGTGAGCATACGCGCCTTGGCTCATCTAGCGGAAACCCGTGACCCCGAAACGGGTGATCACATCCGTCGCACACAGGGATACGTCCAGCTTCTGGCTAAGCAATTGCAGGCAGACCCCAATTTCAAAGAACCCATATCAGACCACTCTATTCGGTTGCTCATCTAATCCGCCCCTCTGCACGACATAGGCAAGGTGGGCATTCCAGACAGTATTCTGCTCAAGCCGGGTCTGCTTACGGATGATGAGCGAAAAGTCATGAATACGCATGCAGTGCTTGGGGCACAGTCGATCGAGAATGCTGAAATGGATATTGATCGACCAGTAGAGTTTCTTGCCTTGGCCAAGGAGATTGCCCATTGGCACCATGAGCGTTGGGATGGGAAGGGCTATCCAGATGGACTGGCCGGCGATGCCATCCCGCTATCGGCACGCCTCATGGCGCTGGCGGATGTGTTCGACGCCTTGATTTCATCACGGGTCTATAAGGCCGCAATGTCTTTTGAGGAGGCCAGAAACACCATCACGAGTGAACGTGGAAAACAATTCGATCCCGAGCTTACAGACATCTTCCTGAAATCGTACGATGGATTCGTAGCGATCGCCACCAGATACCAGTCCGAGGGCTAAATCTGCATTCGATCACAATCAGAAAATCATGAAATGAGCGACACAGCCACACGAGACCTCAGCACGCAGCGAACTATCATCTACTCGGTTGTGAGTCTGGGGCTGACGTTCGGTTATCTTGCCGTCAACAATCTATCTTGGCACAGCTCCACCCAATTCCACACCCTGTTGGAAACCATGGCCACCCTGCTGGCCTTCATGGTGGGTGTGGTGGCACTGGTGCGCTATCAGAGCCGGCCTAGCAACGCCTTTCTGTTTATCGGCGCAGGTTTTCTCGGTACCGCCTTTCTCGATGGTTACCATACGGTCGTTACCTCCTCATGGCTGGCGTCACTGGCGCCATCCCTGCCTAGCTCATTGATACCCTGGAGCTGGGTCGCATCACGGCTCTTTCTCACCATCATGCTCTATGTGGGATTTCTGATGACCCAAAAAGAGAAACATCTGGGTGAGAGCGGCCAGATCGATGCTCGCACAGTCTATTTCAGCACGGCATTTTTCACCTTGGCCTGCTTCCTATTTTTTGCCCTGATTCCCTTGCCACAAGCCTATTGGCCAAGTTGGTTTCATGCTCACCGGCCACAGGAGTTCATTGCAGCACTGTTTTTCCTGCTGGCCCTGGTGGGTTACCTGCGTGACGGCGGATGGCGATCCCATGCGCTGGAACACTGGTTGGTGCTGGCTCTGATCGTCAGTGTTGTGGGGCAGACCCTTTTTATGCCGGCCTCCCATGAAGTTTTTGATCTTGAGTTTGACCTGGCCCACTTTCTGAAGAAGGTCTCCTACATCTGTGTACTGACGGGCCTGCTATTCAACATGCTATGGCTCTATCGCCAGGCAGATCTGACCCCCAAGTTGCAGCATGAGATATCCGAGCGTGAGAAAACCGAGAAGAAACTGCTTGAGAGCAGAAACCTGCTGGAAGAGGCCCAGAGCATATCGCACATGGGTAACTGGGAGCTGGATCCTGTAACGCTGAAGGCCAAGTGGTCAGATGAGATATCTCGGATTATGGGGGTGGAAAAATCAGATCAGGCAGGTCCCGAGCTTCTGGCAGGCCTACTCTACCCGGATGACCGGGATGCCGTGCTGGCTTCCCTGCAAGCCGCTCTGCAGAACCAGCAAGAGCATCATGTGGAGTATCGTATAGTCAGGCCCGACGGCGAGGTACGTTGGATCGAGCGCGAGGCCAGGCCAATCATGGGTGAAAACGGCAAACTGATTAAATTAAGGGGGGTTTTCCAGGACATTACCCAGCGCAAGCACGATCAAAGGGAGATAGAGGAGCGAGAGCAGCAGGTCAGGGATCTGCTTGATTCCACTGCTGAAGCTATTGTCGGCGTTGATATGAGGGGGCGCTGCACCTTTGTCAATCTGGCTTGTGTGAAGATGCTGGGGTACCAGGATATTGATCAACTGATTGGGCAAAATATCCATCGATTGATCCACCATACAAAGAGTGATGGGGCGCCTTATCCAGCACAAGAGTGCCCCATGCTTCAGACCTTGAATCAAGGCTTATGTATTCATCGACAGGATGAAGTGCTGTGGCGGGCTGATGGCAGCAGCTTTCCGGTTGAATACTGGTCGTATCCGTTTCTACGGGAAGGAAAACTCGTTGGAAGCGTGCTCGCCTTTTTGGATATCACCGAAAAGAATAGGCTGAACAAAGAGCTGGATGAATATCGTCACCATCTTGAGGATCTGGTTAAAAGCCGGACAGCTGAACTGGCCGAGGCGCGAGAGCGGGCAGAAGCCGCCAACCGGATGAAGGGCTCATTCCTTGCCAACATGAGCCATGAAATCCGCACACCGATGAACGCCATTATCGGGCTCACCCATCTGTTGCAGCGTAGTGGCCAAACTACAGAACAATCAGAGCAGCTCACCAAGATCGACATGTCGGCGGGTCATCTGCTCAGCATCATCAATGACATCCTGGACATTTCCAAAATTGAGGCTGGAAAACTCACCCTGGAGCAGTCAGACTTTCACCTGGATGCAATCTTCGACTATATCCAGTCACTACTGAAGGAGTCGGCCGGGCAGAAAGGCATAGCCATCGAAGTGGATCCGAAAGGTGTGCCCCTATGGCTTCGTGGTGATCCGACCCGTTTGCGCCAGGCACTGCTCAACTATGCCAGTAACGCAGTCAAGTTTACCGAGCGGGGGCATATTGGTTTACGCGCCAGAATTGTCGAGGAAAAGAAGAGTGATCTGCTGGTGCGGTTCGAGAGGCCCTAGCAAGGGTAACCGTATCAGATGAAGCGGAACAAGCAGTGACCGCAGATCCTGGAGAGGCGCTGGCTTTCCTTAAGCAGCTGGATACTCTATTAGCAATGGACGACTCATCTGCCAATTCTCTTTTCTTTGATTCTGAAAAGCTGTTAACGGCTACCTTCGGTGCGCAGATTGAGGCACTGGGCCGATCAATCGAGGTGTTTGATTATCCAGGAGCCTTAATAATAGTTTCCCGGTTACTCCAACAAAAAGAGCATTAAGTTAGTAAACGCGTTTTGTGGAATAGGCAGCAACTTTAAGGCTAATTCGATTGAATGAGTACAACACAAATCAGCTGAAAGAAAGACTATGCTTAGCGTAGATGGCGCCTCTAAACAAGGCGACACATCGAGTTATTCAGCGGTACTGTTATTCTATGAGTCCTAGTGAAATCGCATAACGAGTAAGCTCGGCATTGTTTTTCATGCTCATCTTCCTAAGAATACGGGTGCGGTAGGTGCTGACTGCATTACTGCTGAGTAAAAGAAGATCTGCTATCTCAGAAGACAGTCCTGCCTTTTGCGAGATGGCACATAACCTGGTATTCCCTTTCAGAAAGAATTTCATGCGGAGCCTGATCAGCATCACCCAGAAGGCTATCGCTCAACAAACTGGCGACTGCCGGATTGATGTATTTCTTTCCTTTTGCTACCTGTCGAATGGCAGATATTAATTCAGAAAGAGAACTTCCTTTGGTCAGATAGCCAGCGGCGCCTGCTTTGAGTACACGAATCGCGTACTGTTCTGGAGGATACATGCTCAAGACCAGAACCTTGATTGTGCTTTTCTTGGCTTTTAATGTCTTCAATACATCAATGCCACCCAGGCCGGGCATCGCAATATCAAGCACCAATACATCCCAGTCTTCATGCGCTAGTTTTTGTAATGTCTCAGCTCCGTTACCTGCCGTATCGGTAACGACCAAACCATCGGTTTCATTCAGGACTCTCACAAGTACTTCACGAAACATGACATGATCATCGGCAAGGAGAATACGGATCTTATTCATGGTTTTCATGCCCATTCATCGGCAGACTGATTTTGATAGTGGTTCCTGCATTGATTTTACTCTCAATTTGTAGATGTCCGCCCATGGACCCGGCCCTTTCATACATTCCACGGATGCCATGTGAACTCAGATTTTCGATTAATGCAGTATCGAACCCAACACTATCATCCTCGATGCTTAGACTAACCATTTGGTCAGACAGCTGACATTCTACCCTGACATGCGAGGCAGAGGCATGGCGGGATACATTGGTAAGGGTCGCTTGAACAACACGAAACAGAACAATAGATACCTGGGGGGGAAATATTGTATTGTCCCAAATTTCCAGTTCAGTACTAATATAATCCAAACTACCCACCTGAAATCCTCTCACCCGGTCATCGGCATCGTCCGAGGAACTCACAAACAGGATCGGAATATCTATCGTACGTCGATCCTGTTTCAGTTGCTGACATAGCTCAAAGCCATCAATGCCCTGCATACTTACAGTGAGCAGCATCAGTTCCGGTGGACTGGCTAGCGCTGACTCCAGAGCCAGAAGAGGATCTCTAATTGCACGTACTCGATAGCCTGCCGAGATGATCAAATCAGTCAGCAAATCCAGGCTTTTGGAGTCATCATCGACCACCAGAATTTCGTACTCAGAGAGTGCTGTTTCTGCCTTCTTGTTCACCGGCTTGTTCTCAAACAGTTATTCAGAACCACTAATCCGCCTGAGATTGCTGTTCCAACAATCCCAGGATTTTTCCGAACTGATAGCCAACGGCCAATGTCTGAAATCCGTCAGCAACGCCAGCATCATGCAAGCCCACCCGTTCGATCATCTCAGCCATCTCATGGATACTGAATATGATTGTTTTTTTAAAAATTTTCCCATATTACCGTTGCATAGCTTATGCGCCTGTAAATAAATACGATTGTCTTTCCCATTAAATTCACCTAGTATGAAAGCCACACTTTGCTGTCAGCTCACCTGAACAGGGACGTCGTCGGGCACTCAATAGCTGTTTTATTGCCTTGTCACTCCCCTTCTGCAAGCTTTTCATTGCTGACGCTGCAAGTGGAATATCCCCCAAATAATCAAGAATCAACCTGGGGGTAGCTTTACCTATAAGGATCACCAAACAGGGGGAACAATCATGCCTTTTTCGCTTTTCTTAAGAAATCTGACTGGCAGATTTCTGATACTCATACTTGGCGCGTCGCTGATGGCTGCGTCGCCTTTGGTCAACGCAAAGAAAGACTATCCAGGGATCTGGAGCGGGATCTACCCGGCTTCCACATCCGATAACGATGCGGGCTGCGCCCTCTGTCATCTGACCACTTCCGGCTCGGGTTACAACCCCTACGGCGACGATATTCGTACCAGCGGAGCTGGGGCGCTTGACGCCCGCATTGTGGATGTCGAGGGACTGGATTCGGACTCTGACCCGACCGGCTCGGACAATATCACCGAGATCATCGCCAACACCCAGCCTGGCTGGGCCGAGGGGGATAACGCACCCTTTACTGGCGATCTGGATCCGACTACTGTGGTCAATGCCCCACCGGTAGCGGATGCGGGTGGACCCTACAGCGGTATCGTCGACCTGGATGTGACCTTTGATGGCACCGCTTCCACCGATTCGGACGGCGTTATTCAATCCTATGCCTGGGATTATGGCGATGGTTTTACCGGATCAGGCCCGATGCCGGCCCATGCCTATGCCTTTGCGGGCAACTACACCATAACCCTGACCGTTACCGATGACGCTGGTGACAGTGACACAGCAATCACCAGCGCTGAGATCGGACTGGCTAACGTGCCGCCGGTCGCCAGCTCCGGTGGTCCTTATACGGGCACCATCGACATCCCACTGGCCTTCGATGGCAGTGCCTCAACTGACACGGACGGCACTATCGTCGATTTTGCCTGGGACTTCGGTGACGGCAGCACAGGCACCACTGCTACCCCGAGCCATACCTACACCAACACCGGTGAGTTTGCCGTCACCCTGACCGTGACCGACGATGCGGGTGACACGGGTTCAGATACCACTACCGCGACTGTCGGTCTGGGTAACCAACCGCCAGTAGCCGATCCGGCAGGTCCCTACAACGGAACCGTGGGTCTTGCTGTTGCATTCGATGGCAGTGGCTCAACCGACCCGGATGGCGTCATCGATTTCTATGACTGGGACTTCGGTGATGGTACGATCCTGATGGACGGAGGTCCGAATCCAACCCACACCTACAGCGCGGCCAGCACCTACAATGTCACCCTGACCGTGACCGATAATGAGGGTGTGAGCGACTCTGCCGCCACCACGGCGACTATTGTCGAAGCCAATCAGCCACCAGTAGCCGATCCAGCGGGTCCATATATCGGCACCGAGAATATCTCCGTGACCTTCGACGGCAGCGCTTCCAGTGATCCTGATGGCACTATCGTCAGCTATGCCTGGACTTTTGGTGACGGTGGCACCGGCACAGGTATCAGCCCGAGTCACACCTATACGACTGCGGGCAGCTACACGGTCAGCCTGACCGTCACTGATGATGCCGGCGACAGCGATAGCACTACTACCAGCGCCAATATCGGCGTTGTCAATGTAGCGCCGATCGCCAATGCCAATGGCCCCTACAGCAGTACTGTTGGTATCGATGTGGTCTTTGACAGCACGGGTTCGAGCGATCCGGACGGCACTATCGTCAGCTATCTCTGGGACTTCGGTGACGGCGCCACCGGCACCGGACCAATGCCGGCCCACGCCTATGCCGCGGATGGCACCTATACCATCACGCTTAGCGTCACTGACGATGCCGGTGATATGGGTATAGATCAAACCACCGCAACCATCTCCCTGGCCAATCAGGCGCCGGTAGCCAATGCCAATGGCCCTTACACCGGTACAGAAGGGATTCCAGTGAGCTTCGACGCAACCGGTTCGACCGATCTGGATGGCAACATCCTTACCTATGAATGGGACTTTGGCGATGGCGGCACTGGCGCAGGAACCAATCCCAGCCATGTTTACGCAACCGCAGGCGCCTACGACGTAACCCTGGTGGTAACCGATAATGAGGGTGCGACTGGCGCAGACGTCACGACCGCGACCATCGGTGTGGGTAACCTGCCGCCGGTAGCTGTTACAGGTGGTCCCTACAGTGGAACAGTGGATATCGCCGTAGACTTCGACGGCAGCACTTCCACTGATCCGGATGGAACCATCGTTGCTTATGATTGGGACTTTGGAGATGGCACCATCCTCATGGATGCAGGCGCTAACCCGAGTCACACTTATACTGCAGCAGGTATCTACAATGTCACCCTGACCGTGACCGACGACTCAACTGTGAGCGACTCCTCTGCAACTACCGCTACCATTGAAGTCGCCCCCAATCAGCTGCCCACGGCGGATGCAGGTGGTCCTTACAACGGTACCGAGGGTATCGCGGTGAGCTTCGACGGCAGTGCTTCCAACGATCCTGACGGCAGCATCGTCAGCTATGCCTGGGACTACGGTGACGGCAGCAGCGGCACTAGTGTCAACCCGAGCCATACCTATGCGGCAGCCGGGACCTATGCGGTCAGCCTGACCGTAACGGATGATGCGGGCGCCACGGCTTCAGCCAGTGCCACCGCAACCATCGAAGCCACCCCCAATCTGCTGCCTACAGCGGATGCGGGTGGACCTTACAGCGGCACCGAGGGTATTGCG
>JBDLIT010000091.1:0-15747 GCA_039714735.1 Pseudomonadota bacterium | reverse complement strand
TCAGCAAGATAGCCAATAGCGCCTGGTGTTTGTTCAACCATGGTTCGCATCTCGGCCTCGGTATTGACTTTAGCGGGCGCCTGGCCGGTACCGGAGTATATTTGCCGATTCCAGGCGCGACGCAACTGATGTGGAAAGACCCCCAGAACTTGTTTGCTGAACGCTGAATGGAGAGGCTCCTTATCGCCCATGACAAAAACCCGTATCGGTGTGCCATCCGGCCATTGAGTCATGCGCATACTGAAGATTGAACGTAGGGTACTGATGGATAGAGTGTTGGTCTCGTTTATGGGATTTGTAATAACCTCCAGCGCAGCAGCGGGCATTGATGCAAAAAGCATCATTCCCGCGGCTATTACGGAAGGTGATATCCTCATAATTTAGAAGGGAATCCTTTATATTATCTTTAAGCTTGTATCCTCCTTATATGAGCGGTCATACCATTCTAATTCTTTAGAGTAATAAACCGATTAGGGAATAAAAATCGTCTCACGCAAGCCTGCTATATTCGGTATCTGTAACAAATTGATACTACTTTCTGTCGATTGCCACGATTTAGTCAGAATTTACCCCTATTTCGACGCAATGTTGTAAACGAATCGCCAACTCCCTGTTCTGTAATTTCCCCAGTTCAATTCAACCCAATGCAGCAGAGGTGTTTCTGTCCCCATCGAGGGGCATTGGGTCAACCTGGAGGAAAAAGCAGATGAAAAACGTGATTGTTTCTATAGCGGTTGTTGGCATGTTCCTGCAAGGCCCAGTCTATGCGGAAGAGGGGATGTCCATGGATCATACACACTCACTCAGGGGGCCGGCGATTGGCGCATTGGCAGGTGGGATATTGGCAGGACCACCTGGTCTAATGACAGGTTTGATCGGCGGGGCTCTGATCGGTCACATTGAAGCGCAAAAAGACCAAATCCTGCATGCCGGCGAAGAGTTGGTAGCCGCAAATGAGCAGCTCGAATTTCTGAATACACAACAAGCTGGAGAGCATGCCAGGGTGCTGCAGCAGATCCAGACAAACCACACGCGACTCGAAGCGGTGACGGAAGGATTCTCGTTCTGTCTAGGATTTCGCACCGAGAGCGCTGATATTGAACCAGCCCTTCAACCCCATCTGCACGCCTTGGCGGGGATGCTCAATGCCTTTAGAGAGTTGGATATTGAGGTGCGCGCCTCGGCAGACCGTCGTGGCAGTGAGAATTACAATCTGGAACTGACAAAACTCAGGGCGGAAGCAGTTGTGCGGCGCTTGCTGGAGGCGGGTGTCTCACCAGACCGGATAAAAATGAGAATCAGCGGAGAAGAAGCGGCACTCTACCCAGAAACCGACCCGGAAGGGCTGGGTTTCGATCGTTATGTGGTGCTCTCTTTTGTGGCAGGGGGCGCATCATGAAAAATTATCCCAGGCCTATGAGCGATGAATTCATCAACGCCTCTCCGGAAAAGTGGATGGGTAACTGCTTTCAGTGGATGTTGGTGGATAAAAATAATCTGGATACCGAGAAGCAATCATCAGACCGGGGACACAAACATGATGAAGATCACCCTGAATGAAGATAAACCCTGGAAACCTTCTGTACATGCACTGCATAATCATGGGGTTTTGAAGGATCTCTTGTTGACTCTGGCGGCGGCCCTGTGGACTGGATTTGCGACTTCAATACTGTTTGTGCTGCTGGTATTCGTCACGCACGGGGATGTCCAGGCATCCGAGGACCGAGCAGGTTACCTGCATTGGCAATCTGTCAGAAGTGGAATCGCGGATGCTCAAGCTTTTCGAAAAACTTGAGCATCCGGCTTTGATCGATATTCGGCTGAACGGTTAAACTCCGGTGATCGAATCGTAATCCACACCGCCGATGGGGTTAGGGTTGGATATTCTGTCACGAGCGGGCGAATTCTTCATGAAGAGGCCGGATGGACACTCAGCCCGGATGATCGGCAACAGTTGATCCTGATCACCTGCTACCCATTCGATGCCCTGGTTCTAGGGGGGGCTGGCGCTATGTGGTGACCGCCGATGTATCGCGATCCGCCACTGAACTGACTGAAATCTGAACATGTTTAACAGAGCTCCAGTAGTGGGAGCCACTCGGTCTGGATTGATGCAGTGTTTACCCCTCCCACAACAGTAGGTTTGAGGGTAGAATATTCCGAGGAGTTTGAACATCTTATTCGCACATGAAGCCAATCCGTATCTTTCGCCATATCGCCTGTGAGGGGCCTGGCTATCTGGGAGACTTTCTCGACCACCAGGCTGTTCCCTGGGAACTGGTCTGTATAGACGCGAATCGCCCGGTGCCTGCCGCTGTGGATGATGTTTCCGGACTGGTCTTCATGGGGGCCGCCGTTGGCGTAAACGATCAACTAGCCTGGATCGAAGATGAAATGGAATTGATTCGAAATGCCCATCATGCAGGCATCCCTATGATGGGAATCTGCTTCGGCGGCCAGTTGGTCAGTAAGGCGCTTGGTGGAGAGGTGACCCGTGGGGAGGGAATGGAGATAGGCTGGTATCCTCTCTATCGTCTGGGCAGTGTTGATCATGAAGGTTGGCTGGATGGTTTACCCGTGGAGTTCGATACTTTTCATTGGCATGCGGATACCTTCTCGATGCCGCCCGGCAGTCAACCCCTGCTGATGAGTGAGTGTTACAAAAACCAGGGGTATGTCATGGGTGATCATCTCGGGATGCAGTTTCACCTTGAGATGACGGTGGAGATGGTGGAAGCATGGATCGACAAATATGGTAGCGATCTTCAGCTCGATTCCTGCTGTATCCAATCGGCTCAGTCGATCAAGGAGGATCTGCGTGGGCGCATTGAGCGACTCCACGAGATTTCTGATGTCATATACGGGAACTGGCTGCACAGAGTCAAACAACGCGAGGCTGTGGATTGAAGCTGCTGACTTGGGTCCTGTTGTTGCTGGCGATAAGCGGACTGTCAGAAGCGGCGCGCAAGCAAAACGATCCACCTGCAGGTCAGCAGGTATTGCAACTCCTGAAAGCACGATTTCAATATGCGGATATCGATTACCCTCCTGAGCGGATCCAGCTCATTGCTTTGAAGGAGAGTCGTAAGCTTGAGCTCTGGGCCTGGCAAGATCACCAGTGGCGGCATATTCATGATTATCCGGTCTTTGCCGCCAGTGGACATACAGGCCCAAAACTGCGCGAGGGCGATAAACAGGTGCCTGAAGGCTTTTATCGGATAGAATCGTTGAATCCCAACAGCAATTTTCACCTCTCATTGAAACTTAACTATCCCAACCCCTATGATTGGAAAAATGCGTCGGATGAGGGGCGCAAGACTCCAGGTTCCAACATCTTCATTCATGGCAGCGCCTGGTCAGTTGGTTGCCTGGCAATTGGAAATCGAAGTGTGGAAGAGCTCTACACCCTGGTCGCAAAGATTGGCGCCCATAAGGCTCATGTGCTGATCGCACCTTATGATTTCCGGGTAAGGGAGGTCAAAACTGATAAAGCACAGCCTCCCTGGCTGAAACAACTTTATACTTATCTTAATCTGCGTATGGAGCAGTTTCCACTGACTGAGAAAAAATCTAAATGCTCCGTGGATTGCCTGCTTAACCAAGAGAAGTTGACGTACAAAATTAAACAGCACACGAAGGAGTAGTGTTTGTTACTTGCCCCTTTGCGAATCATACTATGACTCTCGTGATTGCTTTAGGGTAGTCAGTGCTCCGACATCACTATTCATTCGAACTGTAGTAACAGCGCTGTAATGCATCCTTATGCGCCATTCGGTTGGCAGCGAAATTGTCTGTTGACAATCATCCTCAGGATAAGAAATAAAATACTAAGATCTCCCATATTACATTGTCAGCTTTTATAATTAGCGCGGCCCGACACGCTTTTATAATTGGCAATATCAGTAGTATCAGCAGATCACTGAAATAACAAAGGGGAATTCTATGGGTGAAACGTTCCGGTTCTCTCAGCATGATGCATTTGAGCGGAATATTGGTCTTGTCAGTGTGAATGAACTCGCACAACTTGCCGGAAAATTAGTCGTAATACCTGGGTGCGGTGGGGTCGGTGGAGTTCATGCCCAGACACTGGCCAGGATGGGAGTTGGGCGTTTCCGAATTTCAGATCCTGACAGCTTTTCCCTGGCTAATTTTAATCGCCAGATTGGGGCTAACATTCAAACAATAGGCAGAAATAAGGCGGAGGTTATCGCTGAGATGTTGCTTGCCATCAATCCGCAGGCTGAAGTCACAATCATAGAAGGGGGTATCACCAGATCAAACGTGGCGTCCTTTGTTGATGGAGCGGATTTATTGATAGATGGCATCGATTTTTTTGCCTTGGATATCAGGCGTAAATTGTTTGCTGAGGCCTGGAAAGATTCAATTCCAGGATTGACGGCTGCGCCGCTGGGATTTTCAGGGACCTTACATATATTTGCTCATGGTGGACAATCCTTCGATGAGTATTTCAATCTGCATGATGCGCAATCCTCATTCGATCAGTTTGTTAACTTCCTCATGGGACTTGCCCCAAAAGCACTACATGCACCCTATATGGATTTGAGCACAGTCAAGCCAGCGGGAGGCAGGGGACCATCATCCATCATAGGGGTTCAACAGGCTGCCTGCCTGATAGGGGCAGAGGCAGTGCGGATTTTGCTGGGAAGCAAACCCTCTTTTCTAGCGCCTTCCTATCTACAGTTTGATGCCTATCGACAAAAGCTGACCAAGGGGTATCTGTATGGAGGAAATCGTAATTGGCTGCAAAAAATGAAACGCCGCTTGGTGGTAAAAAAATTTCGTCAGTTAAAGCTGGATGAGGCATTTGACTCAATAGGCGAATAAGATAATTTACGATGGTCTTGTAGGATAAAAATCATGTAGGTGGTTAAAAAAGATGGCGATGAAACTCAAAATAGCGCGGACCGCTAAGGAACTGGATGATGTTTTCTGGTTAAGGCATGAGGTTTATGTGCTCGAAGATGGGAAGTATGAAGATACAACCTTTCATGACAAACGTATTGTTGATCGTTTTGATGCTTTTCCGGATTGTGTGAGCATCATTGCCTACGATAACCATGAGCCGGTAGGTACGCTACGTATCTGTCTTGATTCTGGAATGGGCCTGCCTTCTGAAGAGTACTTCTATCTTACGTCGCATCGTGCCGAAATCGAGAGTCAGTGGGAGAATCAACACAACCAGTCGACCCAGGTGACCTGTGCCGGCATGCTTGCGATACGTCACAAGTGGAAAAATCGCAGGGATGTGATTCGGGCGCTGATTAAAATGGCGGTTGGTGTCTGGCGCTCATGGAACGTTACTCATGTTTACGCGACAGTCAATTACGAAACGGTGGGAATGTATGACCGACTCGGATTCTCACCCCTCGCCGATAAGCTATGGGTTGAATCCATCGGCAACTATATCATCCCAATTACTGCGTCTTTTGAAAGTCTCTACCAATGGGCCTTTGGACATCTTCAGAGTGATCTATTGCAAGCCTATTGTGGTCATTTCGAGCGGCTGTTACTGAAAACTGGCGAGGTTTTGTTTTCCGAAGGTGACGCGGGTGATTACGCTTATGTCGTGGATGAAGGGGAAGTCAAGGTATCACGGAAGGATCTGAATGGCTTGCAGCTAACCTTGGCCACATTGGGTCGTGGTGAGATTTTTGGTGAGTTGGCGCTGATCGACACGAACCCAAGGTCAGCTACTGCTACGGTTATGAAGGCATCAGAGTTGCTCATACTGGACAGGGACACATTTCAGGGAGTTCTCCGTAGTGAGCCGCAACTGTTGAATCTGATACTTGGGGATTTTGCGAGGCGGATTCGTCGTATGGATGATTTGGCTATGGTGCTCGCATATGGAGCCAATTCACAAAGACTCAATTTTGCTATTGATGTCATTCAAGGCCAGGCCAAGCCAGATGCAAAATTACTGAATGTGCGGACAGTAAAAGCAGGTCCGGAAGAACTGGCGCATCTAGCGGGTGTGAGCGAAGAGCTCGCCCTTTCGTTTTTGGAATCCAGAAAAGAGGCGGGTGAACTTGACTATAATCACCGTGCAATCCACTTTTATGAACTGACAGAGAAGCCCAATAGCGCGAAATACTGATGACCCCTGTTGTTGCTTCAATCTTTAGAATCTATCTTCATTGAGGCTCAATGCGACTCAAGGAGGATAAACCCTGAGGTATCCCCACAAAATATCTAACACTCCTTGTAACTATTCAGCTCAAAAGTATGAAAAAAGTGCTTGACAGGGTTTTGCCGCATTTTTTCTGTTTTCACCAATAACGATACACTCGCCTTCTGGATAATCTCAGCATGGTGGACCAGGCGGTCGATCAGCGAGACGACGCAGGCGGCTTTGGGGAAGACCTCATTCCACTCGGAGAAGGGCCGGTTGGTGGTGATAAGTGTAGATTTCTCCTCGTAGCGCCGGCTGACGATCTCGAATAACAGATCGGTGTGGCGGTTGGAGTATTACCTCAGGGTCAGACCTCAGAGACCTCAGGGTCAGAGCCCTTTACTGCACCCAATAATTTCTACCTGTCAAAGTGTTTTGAGGTACTCAATCAACGCTGCCTTTTCTGATTCTGGCAGCGTGATTCCAAATTCATGTCCCTGATTGCCATTGCCTCGACGACTCACTTCAAAGCGTGAGCCAACCCTTTCAGCTTCTCTGCCTTGAAACTCGAACCCGACATTGACTGAGTCGTAGATATCGTATCCCCGATAGAAAACTGCTGTTCTATCTTCAACCGATGATAGCAGTTCGCGCAGATTGGGTATTGAACCATTGTGCAGGTAAGGTGCGCGCAACCAGATACCATCCAGATGTACTGCTATGTATCCATCCAGGGCTTCATCCTCCACCATGCCTCTGCGATCTACTCCGAGTTCAGTAGCAGTGCGATTAGCTGCCTTGGCCGCATCCGTGCTCCAGCTAGCGATGCGATTGGGATCTGTACCAATGTCATCCAGATGTATACGCTTACCAGTATGTTCGCTGGCATGACAGGTTGCGCAGTTGTTTTTGAAAACAGTCTCTCCTGCAGTGGCCAGAGCAGCATTGATGGGGAAGGGATATTTCGGTGCTTGCAGTTTCGACAGGTAATCGAGCAACCACTCCATCTGTGCCACGAAATCGTCCTGAGGTTCCGCGACTATGCCCAGGGCGGAATCGGTCAACACCGAATAAGCGTCATAGGTGGCGCCGTCCCAGTTCATCCGCATGCCCTCTTTCGGTTTATATTTCTGCAGGTTCCAGATAGATGGGAAGTCGCTAGGGCCATAGCTGCCATCCTCCTCCATCTCCAGCATGAAATACTTGGTGAGGTTCATCGCATCGTCCCGGCCATGCCCCCAGGGGGCCATATCATCACGCTCCATCCAGTCGAAATTACGCTCCAGGAGTGCCTTTTTGGTGAAGGGAATGATGATAAATCGATAGAGGACCTGATCCAGCAATGAAAGATCGGTCACCAGTTTTATTTCACTCAGCAGATTATCTGCGTTGAAGCGGGGGTCATTCGCCACATCTCTTAGGAAGCTGAAAAATCCCTGCACATTTGAGGTATGTCCTGGGCCAGCGGCGACGAATACGGGGTCAGCATCAGTTGATACCCGGTAAGAGGTCGTGTGGCAGACTGCGCAGGTGTTGCTCACCCGTGGGAAACCAACGACCTTTTTCGTAAAACCAACTGGGAGTTCCTTACCCTCCTCCCAAGCGATCCCCAATGAAGCGTAACCACCCTGACCGGGAAGGTACTCGGGAAACATTCTGGGTAGCACGACAAAGATCCAGTACGGTATTCCGGCCTCATTTTCCCCGCCAATCGAGCCGTACATAAAACGTTCTTCAGCCGTTGCAAATGGAGCTTGATCCACTTCTCTGAAAAACTTGTACCAAGCTATAAAACCACCCACTGCGACTATCATGGAAACCAGAACAATGACCAATGACCATTTGCTTTTCTTATCCATCGTTATATCCATGACAGTGCTCCTGACAGATTAAAACGTCTTCAGAAACTCAAGCAGTGCCTGTTTGTCTGAAATAGAGAGCTGCGTACCATAGGCTGCCCCCTCATGACCCCGATTGGAATTTCCCGCCACATTGGTATCAAAGAGAAAGAATGACTTATCTCCTTCTGCAGCGACGGTTGTGACAAACCCAACATTTACAGGGTCATACACGTCATATCCCCGGTAGAACTGCTGTGGGCGGTCTGCAGCAGGTGAGAGAAGGTCCTGCAAGGTCGGCACCGATCCGTTGTGCAGATAGGGTGCTCTTAGCCAGAGACCATCCAGCGGCATGTTGGCGTAGCCGTTTGTCTTACGAAAATTGCTGAATCTCTCATCTCCGTACCCGGTATAGAGCAGGTTCTGATTAACCGCCAGGGTCCGGGTATAGGAGTCGAGACGATAGCGGTCGGTACCTATCTCATCGATGGTCAACACTTTACCGACCTGTGCTCCGGTAAAGTCAGTGCCACTGGCGCCATGACACTCAGCGCAGTAGTGGGCATAGATTTCAGCTCCTTTTGAAGACAACGCCTTATCTACCGACCAGGCCCAAGGTGGTGGCTTGCTGTCCATCAACCACTCTTCCATGCGTTTGACACTTTCACGGTCCAGGGTGGGCGGTGTCGCGCCGGCGCCAAATGCTGCAGAACGATTACGTTCCTGCAGCCGTGTGTTATTGCCATCCCAGTGCAGATGCATACCCTCTTTCTGCCGCTGGTTCCAGATGGAGGGAAAATCAGTGGTACCCACCAATTCTTCAGGACGCGCCTTATCCAGAGGAAAATTGAATATAACCTTTGCGGAGTTGAAGGTATCTACTCTGCCCGGCCCCCATACCGGTTGATGTTCGACGAACTTAAAACGCTCCTTGAGCATGAGTACCTGGTCACGCATGAGATAGACAGCCAGTGGATAGACTAGATAGCGATCGATCAGATCCAGGTCGGCATCCATCGACTCAATAACAGGCATAATGAAGTCAGGAGAGAAACGCGCATCTGCCGCACAGTTGAAGAAAAACTGTTCAAAGGAAAAAAGATCCAGAGTATTGGCAGGCATACCGGTAATGATTTGTGGGACGCTGTCTGGCGTATCCCGGAGTGTGTTGGTGTGGCACACGGCACAGTTGAGAAAAACTCGGTCAAGGCCGGTCACGCGCCGTTTTGAAACCCCGATCGGTAGATCTTTATCCTCCTCGTACAACATGCCCAACGATGCATAGCCTTCCCCTGGTAAATAGTCAGCACACACCTTGGGTAATGCCTTCCATATCCAGTAGGGAAACCCCGATTCGCGTTCACCACCAGTAGAACCGTATTTAAAGTGCTCTACCGGATCTTCATAAACGACCGGTTCATCAATGGTAAATCGTAAGACAAGCCAGAGTATTGTCAGAACTGACAATAACAGTAGGATAGTCAGCACCCAAAAACAGACCTTACAGCGCCTAACGGACTTTGCTGGATGCCCTGCAACCACTTCAGGTACATCTACCGACATAATCTACTCCTCACCAAGCCAGACATTAATCTACCCGTATGGAGCAGAACGTAACCACGCAGATAGATAATTGTAGAGATGACTTTTGGTAAGACAGGCACAACCGTAATACAAGATCGCGATGATTTAGACGTCAACCGCAACCAACAATAAGAGTAGCCATCAGACTGGTAAAAAAGACTATCCATGTTCTCCTCTGTAGAAGATATTTTTATCCCTATAAACGGAAAGCTAGATAGAGGGATGACCAAATACAAGCCTGCTTAACCATAAGGTATTTGTGATTATTAGGAAGCAACCGAAGCACTGGCCATACAGAAGATAGCTCCAATACCCTCCACTGGAACACCCTTAAATGCCACTGACTGCATGGATATTTATTCTGGAAATAGAGAATTCTGTTTCCTATGCTCCAGTTAGACTTGTTATAAGAATAAACCTGCTAAAGGAGTACCTGTAATGGATAACACATGGAAACGAGTGTGTGGCGCATTTTTCTTTATTTATTCATCTAATTTATACGCAGAGATCGATGTTGTTGAAGCTGCTGCCTGTAAGGAGATGGTTAAGGGCGGTCTGCCGCCCATAGCCGAAAACCGGGCAGATAGATTTTTAGGTAAGCCAGAAAAAGAGAGCATTATATGTAGAGGCGGAAAGGACGCCATTGAATATAGCGATACACCTTGGGTCGACTGGTCAAGCTACTACGCAACTGGTGATTCATCTACGAAAAAAGATGGCAGCGAGGCGATCACTAAGCTGGGTGAACATTTAAAACCCAATGGTCGTGGTATTGATGGCTCCCTTCTCGACCTTGAATATCAGCGTATTGAACTGATCAAATTCAATCTTTTCGACAACTACACATACGACACCTATGTTAAAGGCAAGGATGGCCGTGAAGGCCCTGTGGTCAAGGTCTGGGATGAGATGCGCCTACCGGAAGGGCATACAAATTTTGAGGATGTCGGGGGCAAAGGTGAACAACTCTGCAAAGGTGATTTGATCCGCCATCGGACGCTTAGTGGAATCTGTAATGACATCAAAAATCCTGCGATGGGTTCAACAGGAATGGACTTTTCGCGGAATGTTCAATTCGAGGCAACCTTTCCGAGACTGGCTAAAACGGAGCTCACGAAAAACCGGCACAGTGATCAGGAAAACGGGCTTAGAATCGGCTTACTGAAACCTGACCCGCAGTTGATCAGCCGCAAGCTTTTCACCAGAGATCAGGCGCCTGGAAACCAGTGTGAATCCACTGATGGAAAGGACCTGCCGGCAGATGCTCAATGCGACTATCTTAGGGCGCCTTTTTTCAATGTGCTGGCTGCCTTCTGGATACAGTTCATGACTCATGACTGGTTTTCGCATACCGATGAAGGCAGAAACCAGAATCAGTTGGTTACAGTGGGTTGCGATTCTGCAGAAGCTCAACAGCTGGGTTGCCGGGGCGGTGATCGAATGCAACCAGCGATGTTTACAACCGATGAAGTACCTCCGGTCTATGAACATAGTGGTAAGCAGCATCTGAAACGTTCATATAAAACCACGCCCAATCATGTAACAGCCTGGTGGGATGCCTCCCAAATCTATGGCTTCAACGCACTCTCCCAAGGTCGTGCGTTACGTGACAAAAATGATCCAGCCAAACTGGCGCTGACAAATAACTATCTGCCATTACTCACTCCCTGTGCCGACAGCCAGGCCTCGGATTGTGCAGTTCAGCCACAATGGACGGGGCAGGAATCGACTGCATTTCCAAGTAATTGGAACATCGGATTGAGCTTCTATCACAATCTATTTACCAGAGAACATAACTACTTTGTCAATAGATTTCACCAGGAGCAGAAAACTCACCCTGATGAAGATTCAGGACTGCGTAATCCCGACAATCCTCAAGCGGTGATTAAATACAAGGATGTCACGGATGAGGAGCTGTATCAGATTGCGCGACTGGTCATCTCTGCTGAGATTGCCAAGATCCACACCATCGAATGGACAACCCAACTGTTATATGACGAACCTTTGTTCAGAGGCATGAACTCAAACTGGTTTGGTCTGTTCAACCTGGAGGAGGATCGCGTCTCAATGATTCTGCGACGGATTCTGAAGAAAGAAGAGAACTTCTTCAGCCGTGTGTCAGGCCGCCTGGCCAATTGGTTTGGTCAATCCAGTGATACTAAAAAAGGCACCAGTTGGTACTCAGTACTGGCCTCAGGCTCTGGTATCTTCGGTCTAGGAAACAAGAAAGAGAGCGGCGCCCTTTTCTGGAAAAGGGATGCCTGGGATCTATCCAATCCGGAACATGTAAATGGTGGAATCAACCATTTTGGCTCACCATTCAATTTTCCGGAAGAATTTCCCTCAGTCTACCGACTGCATCCACTGGTCCCTGATCTGATCGAATTCCGTGAATGGCAGAAGCCCAACCGTGTTGTGTCCAAGGTTCCGGTGATCAACACCGTCAGGGGTAAGGCCACAGATCAGATGCACGATCGCGGCCTGGAAAACTGGGCGTTGAGCATGGGCCGCCAGCGTCTCGGTCTGCTGCATCTGCGTAATCAGCCGTACTTTCTGCAGAATCTTTCCATGCCGCATCTCGATTCATCATCCGGAAAACTCGACATCGTGGCTTTGGATATCATTCGGGATCGTGAACGGGGTGTGCCGCGTTTCAATGAATTTCGCCGCCAGTTCGGTCTCAAGACCCTGACAAGCTTCAACGACTTCGTGGATAAACGGCTCGACCCATCCAACCCTTGGCGCAAGCATCAGGAAGAGACAATAAAATTGATGCGGGAAGTCTATGGCACCCATATCTGTGATGAAAGCAGAATCATCAGCGTGGTGCAGAAAGATGAGGATGGTTCCTTTATCAACGACTGTCTTGGTCATCCTGCTGGGTCGAGGGTAGATAACATCGAGGATGTGGATAATGTTGTTGGCTGGTTGGCGGAATATACACGCCCCCATGGTTTCGCCATTTCCGAGACTCAATTTCATGTCTTCATCATCAATGCCTCACGCAGGCTGTTCAGCGACAGATTCATCACCTCAGGATTTCGTCCTGAATTCTATTCCAATCTGGGTTATGAATGGTTGATCCATAACGGACCTTTAGATGAATGTCCCTACCCTGGCGATGCATTGGCCAGTGGTGATCTCGCCTGTAATGAACCTGAGAAATCCAATGGTCACACTGTTCAGGTCTCACCACTCAAACGTGTGATACTACGTAATGTACCTGAATTGAAGGAGGAGATGATGCAGGTTGTGAATGCATTCGATCCCTGGGCGAGGGATCGAGGTGATTACTATTCACTGGCGTGGGTTCCAAGAACTGGCGCTGAATCGGATCCTGCCTTCAAATAGAACGTAGATAATATATGGATACTTGGAAGGTATGATGATGCGAAGGGAATTCACAAATCTGATTCTGATTATGCTGTTTTTATCATTTCCGCTTCCTGCTGCTTCAGCCAGTATCGAACAGCTATCTGAAGGCATGATCAAGCTGATTAAAGGCATCAGTGAGCAGCGACACTCCACTGGCATGCTCAAACGCTTTAATCAGGCAAAAAGCCTGGGCTGCTTCAATGCGGATTTTGAAGTGCTTGCCGACAGTCCTGATAACTTACATCATGGTCTTTTTGCAAAACCCGGTACATACAAGGCGATGGTGCGTTTTGCCAGCGCCAGTCAGGTAGATGACAGAGAAAAAGATCTGCGCGGCATGTCCATTAAGGTACTCGATGTGGAAGGAGAGACCATTATGGGAGATGCAGGCGTACAGGATTTCCTGCTCAACAGTTATCCAGCCCTTTTTGTGAGCACACCCGAAGACTTTTATACCTTTATCAAGTCAGTCCACGAGGACAAGATCTGGAAGTTTTTCGTCAATCCATTCGACCCCCACCTAAAATCACTCTGGATTCTCCTCAAGGCCAGAAAAAACCACAGCAGTCCGTTCGACATCCGATACTGGAGTACAACACCGTCTCGTTTGGGGCTTGATGGCAAGCAGATAGTCAAATATTCAACAACTCCCTGCTCCACATCAAGCAGTGATTTGCCTGACAAATTGCACAGTAACTATCTGCAAAACAGTATGCACTCACATCTGAAGCGTGAGTCAGTCTGCTTCGATTTTCAGGTCCAACTGCAAACCGACGAGGATGAGATGTCAGTCGAGGATTCATCCGTCATTTGGGATGAAGATAAGTCGCCTTTCATTAAGCTGGCCCGACTGACGATTAGAGACCAACCATTCAAAGCCCCGGATGCCTTGGTAGCATGTGAAAAGAGTACTTTCAATCCATGGCAGAGTCTGGTGGAACACAAACCGGTAGGGCGTATGAATCTGGTGCGGAAAAATGTTTATGCTGTGATATCAGAATTCCGCACTGACTCAAACACAACACGAGCATCATGGACTGAATAAACGAGAGGATCTCCGATGAATCCAAATGTTGAGGAGTGGCTCACCAAGTCACGGGAAGAACTTGACGAGATATACAGTGAAGCCCAACCAGGTTCGCTGCCTGCAGGAGACACAAGGGGTACGGCCATTGTTGCGGGCTCTACGTTATCCAAACTGTTTGCCGCATTCGCGAGACTCTTCGCATGGCAGGGAAAAGTGTTCAATCTCGTTCCTGGTGCTGAGATAGCGGGTGTCCTGGTCAACAAAATCACCCCTTTCAGCCTTACCTTTATCGTTGCGACAGTCTACAAGGGCTCCAGTTGGATGGATGGCAAGGAGACAATTGTAATCGACTACTCCAAAACCTCGTTTTTTGCAAAGAAGATCCGGGATGAAATCAGAGAGGTAAAACCTGGTGTATATCTCGGCAAGGTCTGGTTCGGAAAAACCCGGATACTGGATTTTGCGCTCACATATCCAGAGTAGTAATCAGCTATGTACAGCGCTGCAACACTGAGTGGCATTGGGTCAGCATAATGCATCTTCGATGTACGGCTTGCATTCAGCGTTGTTCTGCTAGTATGATCTGCGTCCCGAATGACAGGCGCGTAGCTCAGTTGGTTAGAGCGCTACCTTGACATGGTAGAGGTCGTTGGTTCGATTCCAATCGCGCCTACCAATACAATCAAGCACTTATGGTTAGCCCTGAGTGCTTTTTTTATGCCATTTTGGTGTTGGGCTGAAAAGTGGGTTGAAAAAATATTCCAGCCAATAAAAAAACCCCAACCAGTCTCCCGGCCGGGGTCTTTGATGGCATCATCCGTAATGACGCTAGGATCTGGCGTAATACCAACCAACGCAGCACCTGAATTTAAATCTAGTCCATTTTTCTCTGTGAGAATGTGACGTTGTGTGAAACCTATGAAAGCTCGTTAACAGTAGAATGGAGCGGTCAACTGGGGAATTTAGGTTCATGGGCGCCTATCGGGTTTTTATCAACTGTCGATAGTGTGTTGCTGGCTGTCCGGATACACAAGATTTGTGAAGCCGGACAGCGCTCTACCCCGTATTGGCGATATTCAGGTATCAGTCCTGGTGATCTCCCTCTGTATCGTCATCCTCATGACGCCCCGGCTTGAGAATAGTCACTGACTCGTAGAAGCAATGCTCCCCTTCGTCACTCACGTAGGCGCGACCGTCATTCAGGTCGATCTGCACACCATGGACATGCGGCTCCTCCACTGCCGGTGCGCCCGTCTCGTCGACTCCAGGATCACAATCCGGCATCGTCCGGGAGATGGCGATCACCTGCTCGAGCTCCTGGGTGTCTTCCAGATCCTCCTCGGCCTCGACGACGCCCAGGTTGCCAGTGTGCTCGCCGGTGACCAGGATGGTCTCCCGCCTTGGATCGACGGCGACCCAGTGGGCATGGATGAACATCTGATCGAAGGAGGTGCCTTCAGGCAGATCCTCCGCACCGGGATAGGTCAGGGCATCCCAGCCATTTGACAGATCGATGTAACGGACTTGCTGGAAGGTCTCCGACTCAGGATCGACATCCACCTCGGCCAGCCAGCGACCCATGATGTCAATCTCCACTTCCTCTTCGACAACAGGCGGCTCTTCATCAGCAGGTGGTTCTTCATGAGGCAGTTCTTCCTCTTCAGGTAACGCGGCCTCTTCAGGTAACGCGGCCTCTTCAGGTAACGCGGCCTCTTCAGGACTGCCGGTATGCTCCGCATGATGAATGCCATGCACGGTCTGATATGCGCGATGGTTGTGCCGATCCACCG
>JBDLIT010000090.1:0-16234 GCA_039714735.1 Pseudomonadota bacterium | reverse complement strand
CTTCACCGTCCCCGTTCCAAACTCTTGTCCGTATAATCGCATGGACTCAGCGTAGCGATTTCCAATCCCTGTGTTCAGTGTGTCTAATAGTCAGCCCGCACGGGGGAGGGGATTTCCACGTTTCTAAACGCGCACTAATCCGCTATTTCGGATTTAGTTGATCCTCCCGCAGACGGGGGGTGAAATACTCCTCTGCGTCGTCGACATCCACAGGCTTGCCCTTCTGATCAACCAGTGGCTGCTCAAAGTCGGTCCAGCCCCGCAAGCCGGTTTGGAGTGAGACCACACTCTGAAAGCCCAGCATCTTCATGGAGAAGGCCGACAACACACTGCGGTAGCCGGAACGGCAGACCACCACAATCTCACGCTCCCGCGCCTTCACCAGTTCCGGAATGGTCTCTTCGTAATCCCACTCACAGGCCGACTCCAGGATCCCCCGGGGTGCAGAGAGAGAGCCCTCGATGTGCATTGCGTCATACTCATAAGGCTCCCGCACGTCCACCACGAGCAGGTCTGGATTGGCCGCCACCCGCTCTTCCAGATCCCAGGGCATGATCTCACCAACCTCACCAAGACAATCACTGATTAGATCAAGAAACCTTTTCATGTCACCTGCATACCTCTATGGATGTAATTCGCTGCAGCCTAGTCTAGGCCGTTCGGCCTATTGGTTGCATTGAGAATTAACCCCTCGCACACAGGTTCTGCTCGACGGCGATAACTGCCGCTTCCACCCGCGAATGCACATCCAGCTTGCGCAGGATCGCCTTCACATGCAGCTTTACCGTACCATCTGAGATCCCGAGATGTCGCGCAATGACCTTGTTGCTTTGACCGTCCGCCAGATGACAGAGGATCTCCCGCTCCCGGGGCGTCAGATCATCCAGGGACGAGGTCTGGGAGCCACCAATATGGGCCTCGCCCTGCACCGCCTTGGCCAGCACACCGGTGAGTTCCTTGGCAACCACGGTGTGGCCCTGCACAATCTGTTGCAATGCATCGATCAGCTCATCCGGTTCCATATCTTTCAACAGGTAACCCTGAGCGCCATTTTGCAGGGCATCGACGACATCCTTTTCATCCCGGCTGGTGGTCAGCATACAGATGGGCATTTTCTGCTGACCCT
Organism: Pseudomonadota bacterium; assembly: GCA_039714735.1. Taxonomy (GTDB): domain Bacteria; phylum Pseudomonadota; class Gammaproteobacteria; order Chromatiales; family Chromatiaceae; genus JASJBU01. Next base: position 15,108 of record JBDLIT010000090.1, on the reverse strand, counting down.
TGCGCAATTGAATCAGCACATCTATGCCGGTCATATCGGGCATGCGCATATCCAGCAGGACCACATCCGGCTGCTCTTCCCTGACCAGGGATATCCCCTGCTCACAGTTACCCACCGCAAGCACATCGAGTCCACGGCGCTCCAGGAGTTCCTGTAGCCCTACTCTGAACAAGGCATGATCATCAATCAGCAATACGTGCATCTGTCCGCTCATTTTATTTTTTCTTCCCGCGCAGTAGGAGCTCCACCCGGGTGCCTTCACCTGGTTCGCTTTCGATATTCAACTCACCTTTTACCCGTCGCGCCCGTTCCCGCATGATCGAAAGCCCGATATGCTCGCCCGGATTGCCTTTTGGAGTGGCGCCTTCGAAACCAATCCCATCATCTTCCACCAATAGCAGATAAGTACCATTTGCACGGCTCTTCAGCAGAACCCTGACGGTATGCGCCTGAGCATGCTTACGTATATTCGCCAGGGATTCCTGCACGATGCGCAGGGTTTGCATCTCCTGGGTACTGTCGAGAATGGCCTTGCGGCAGTCAGACTGGAAAAAGGCGGGTATCTCCGTCTCTTGTCTGAAACGCTCTACCAGCCTTTCCAGTGCGGGCACCAGGCCGCGTTGATCCAAGGGTGCACGAAAACTGTTGATCAGCTCCCGCAACTCGTCATGGGCCTCATCGAGCCCACTATGAATCCGCGCCGCCTCGCGTTGAGCCTCATCGAAGACCTCTCGCTTCTGCAGGGTCTCCTCCAGCATCCGCACCTGGAAGCGCAGGCTGGCGAGCGTCTGCGCCAGGGAATCGTGCAGCTCATGGGCCAGTGCAGTCCTCTCCTCAACGATTGAGAGGCGCATCGCTTCCACATCAGAACGTTGCTTGGCGACCGCCATGCCCAAATGCCCACCGATCGTATTCAGGATATCCAACACATCTTCCGGACCATCATAGATACCCGGCTTCTCCACATAGAGATGATAGAAACCCAGTATATCTCCATGGTACCAGAGGGGCACAGATACGCGTTCGATCTCATCACCGCCATACATCCGCCGGCCGTTGCGCGCTGAGCATTCCGTAGGGTCATGCGGGCAAAGAATGTCTCCAGGGGAGAGCGCAATGCCACAGTAACAGAGCCTGATGGGGCGCAACTGCTCCTCACGGCAAAGCCTGTCATCCTGATCGATGCTGCCCACCAAACGCACTTTGTCATCCGACAACACCAGATGCACCGTGGCGGACCGGCCACTCACCATGTGCTTGAAGACACGCAGATACTCAAGCAACAGTTCATCCAGGTCTTCAGCCTGGTTGATTCCAGCAGCCACATCATAGAGCACCTGGAGAGCGGTTGTCTTCTGCGCCAGGCGCGAAGATTGTCTAGCAACACTCACCTCCATGTCCTCATAGATATCGGTCAGTTCCTCACTCAGACTGTCGATATCCCTTGCCATGCCGCTCAAGACCCCGCTCTTTACCGGCGCATGATTGATTATCGGCTCACCCTGGCAAACCTGCGTCACCGTTTTCTCCAGGGTGGCCAGAGGTTGCAGCAAATGGGTTCGCAAACTCGTCAGCAACACCAGCAGAGATATCCCCGCGACCAGTACCGAGATCAGCAGGAGAAGCAACAGATAATCGGCGTCTGGAGTGCGCGTCATTAACAGGAGCACCCAAAACAAACTGCACACTATGGCAAACACCAGGAGACTGACCGGCAACAGGAGATGGCCGGTAAACAGAATACGCAGCGTAGGCCAGTGCTTTGGGTTGATAATTCGCCGTAGACTCCACAATTCCGCTACAGATTCCGCGCCGGCCTTATCGAAGGATACGGAAGCGGCTGTCGGGGTGGATTGTCTTTCACTGACACTCATATTGTTCAAGCGGGTAAGTTCACCTGTGAATATAATCTTAAAGCGCGGACATTGCTGAACTCTATCACGAGATCCCGGCCAACTTCTCATTCATCTCAGCAAGTTGTCGTTCGAGCAGGGCTGCGCCAAGGGCGCGCCCCTCCAACCCCTGCGCGCGCAGTGCAGACACATCTATCGACTCCACAACTTCGCAAGCTATCTGCAGTCTGTTCTCTATCTCAACCGCATGACCAGGCCAGAGCGCATGCGCGGCCAAGACGAACGCATTGAAGCGCTGCGGCTGCGTCTCGGGCTTGAGCTGTTTGATGATCTGCAGCGACTGTCCGGGTTGCGGTCCATTCTCCACCAGGGGCGCCAGTTCAAGAAGGTCCTTCAATTTCACTCTAGTCTGCTTTTCCACCCGGAGACCGGCGATGAATCGATCGACGTCCTCCGCCTGTTGTGCCGCCAGATACATCAGCACGGCAAAACGCACTCCAGGATCATCTGAGAGTTTCGCCACCCGTTTAAGCGCCGTCATGCCGCCGTCCTCCCTAACGGACTGATGTGATTCCTGTGTCCCCATGACACTCGACAATTCAGGCAGCAATCTCTGAAGTGCTCCGCAATCCTGCAGAACCTCGAAAAAACGCCAGGGTTGAGTCTCTCCCATGGCCTTCCACAACTCCTGAAAAACCCGCTCCTGAGTCAGGGCACGAAGATCATCCCCAGCCGCCATTTTCCGCATCAGGCCCTGGGTACCATGGGCCACCCTGAACCCCCACTGCCCCAGTTTCGCGGCAAACCGGGCGATCCGCAGCAGCCGCACCGGATCTTCGACAAAGGCGGGGGTGATGTGCCGCAACAATCCCTCGGCCAGGTCCTCACGACCCTTGCAGACATCGATCAGCCTGCCTTCAGCATCCATTGCCAGGGCATTGATGGTCAGATCCCGGCGCAACAGATCCTGCTCCAGGGTGACATCGGTTCCCGCATATATCCTGAACCCCTTATACCCTGGCCCGACCTTCTCTTCGGTACGGGCCAGTGCGTACTCTTCCCCTGTCTCGGGATGAATAAAGACCGGAAAATCCGCAGCGGCCCGCTGATACCCCGCTGCGAGCATCTCAGCCTCGCTGGCGCCTACCACCACCCAGTCCCGGTCGTAGACCGGCAGCTCCAGCAATCGATCACGCACCGCACCGCCGACCAGATAGGATTCCACCTACAAACCTCTCTCGAGGGATAAATGAAACCGGTATTTGTAAACCATCAATCCCTCTCCTCCTGTTGCTGCAGCAGCCACATCTGGGCATAGATCCCTGCCTGCTCCAGTAATTCACGGTGAGTGCCCTGCTCACGGATGCACCCTTTATCCATCACCAGGATACGATCCGCATCCACCACGGTGGAGAGCCGGTGGGCGATCACCAGCGTCGTATGATCTCTGGCCACCTCTTTGAGGGTCTCCTGGATCGCCTGTTCAGTCTTGCTGTCGAGGGATGAGGTCGCCTCATCGAACACCAGGATTTTGGGTCCTTTGAGAATCGCCCTGGCGATAGCGATCCGCTGTTTTTCGCCTCCCGAGAGTTTGAGACCACGCTCACCCACCATGGTCTGATAGCCGTCGGGCAGCGATTCGATGAACTCAGCGATATGCGCCATGCGGGCCGCTGCCTCGATCTCATCCCTGCCGGCATCCGGACGACCATAGGAGAGATTGTAAAGGATGGAGTCGTTGAACAGCACCGTGTCCTGGGGCACGATACCGATCACCTCACGCAGACTGTCACGGGTCACCTCGCGCACATCCTGCCCGTCCAGCAGCACCCGGCCGGCAGTCACATCGTAGAAACGGAACAGCAGCCGTGACAGGGTCGATTTACCCGCCCCGCTGTGCCCCACCACCGCCACCTTCTCCCCCGGCCGTACCTTAAAATCCACCCCATGCAGGATCTTGCGCTCCGGCTGATAGGAAAATTCGACCTGTTCGAAGCGCACCTCGCCCGACTTCAACTGCAGGGATTGTGCATTCTCCGCGTCGGTGATCTCCGGCTTGCTCTCCAGCAGCTTGAAGATCAGGTCCATGTCCGCCAGGGAGTATTTGATCTGCCGATAGACGATGCCGAGAAAGCCCAGGGGGATGAACAGCTGCAGCATGAAGGCATTGACCAGCACCAGATCGCCGAGCGACATGGCGCCGGTGACCACCCCATCGGCGGCAAAGATCATGATGAAAGTGACGCCAACGGCGATGATCGACCCCTGGCCGAAATTGAGCAGGGACATGGAGGTCTGGCTCTTGACCGCATTCTCCTCCCAACCCTTCAGGGTATCGTCATATCGTTGCAGTTCCAGGCTCTCGTTGCCGAAATACTTTACCGTCTCGTAGTTGATCAGGCTGTCGAAGGCCAGGCTGTTGGCCCTCGAATCAAGCCGGTTCATGGTATGCCGATACTCCATGCGCCACTCGGTGATCGCCAGGGTGAATCCGACGTAGACGGCGACGGTGCCAAAGGTCACCAGGGTGAAGATGATGTCATACTGAGTCAGCAGCACCACCGCCACCAGGCCGAACTCCACCAGCATCGGCAGGATACTGAACACCATATAGTTGAGAATCGAACTCACCGAGCGGGTGCCCCGCTCCAGATCCCGGCTGATCGCACCGGTCTTGCGCTGCAGATGGAATCGCAGTGAGAGGTCGTGCAGATGACTCAGCACCCGGTTGGACAGCCTGCGCATGGCCCGGTAGCGCACCCGGGCGAATACCGCGTCCCGCAACTCATTGAACAGCGAGCTGCTGAGGCGCAACAAGCCATAAGCCAGCAGCAGAAACAGCGGCAGCACCAGCAGGGCCTTCTCACCCTGTTCCAACTGATCGACGATCTGCTTCAAGATTATTGGAATACCCACATTGGCCAGTTTGGCCAGCACCAGACAGCCCAGGGCAAACAGCGCCCGGCCTCGATACTCCAAGAGAAAGGGCAGCATGTTGCGCAGATTATGGCGGTCGCGCCGGTCCTTATGAACCCGAGCATCGGCTATTACGTGTGGCATCAAATAATCTATCCAGGTGATAACTCAGGATGCAGCCAGTAAAAATCAGGTAATATTAACGGATTAAGAGGAATAAGCGGTGAATCACCGGTTTATTCTGTGGAATCACCCTGCTTGACCTCCTGGATAATTAACCATTTGGCCAAGACAACAGTAAAATTTGAGACATGAGCAACGATTGCAGTTACAACGAACTCTATCCACTTCAGGTCCTGGATGACAGCATGGAACCGGAATTTCCGGAAAAATGCATCATCGTCATCGAACCCTCCGATGTCTGCGCCACCGGCGCCTATGTGCTGGCAGAGGTCAACGGGGAACGCTGGTTCCGTCAGTATGTGGCAGAGGGTGAGCGGGGAAAACGCCTGGTTGCGCTGAAAGACGGCCACGCTGACATCGCACTTGAGAGTCAGGGATTCAAGGTGTTGGGGGTGATCGTACAACGCAACATCGGGCGCAAGATCAAACATTACCACCCCTATGTGCCTGGTGGGGAAGCACCGGCCCCCATAGAGTTAAACTGACGTCTTCGCTGCAGCAAGTGAACCGCATGGGCTTTAGGTATCACTTTCGTCTGCTGCTGACCGGCTTGCTCATCATGGCTTTCACCCTCTCCTGCTCCCAATCCGGTGAGGAGAGTGCGAAGCAAGCAAAAAAACCTCGATCATCCAGCACACATCTGGTGGCGATTGAAATCTTGACCTATCGTGAAGCCGGTCTCAGCCATGAACGCAGCGGCACCCTCAAGGCCCGGCAGTCAGTGCGCATTTTCAATCAGGAAGAGGGGCGCATCACTGAATTCCCTTTTTTCGAGGGGGACCGGGTCACCGCCGGCCAACAACTGGTGAGACTCGAGGACGATCTGCTAACCGCGGAACTCGAGAAAGCCATGGCCACCCGCAAACAGGCCCGCAGCAACTTGCAGAGGCTGGCGGGGCTCGCCAAGCGAAAAGCGGTCTCCGACGATGAACTGACCCGCGCCAGAACGGAACTGAATGTGGCGGAGGCTGAACAGAAATCACTCAAGACCCGTCTCGGATATACCCGGATCAGGGCCCCGTTCGGTGGCCTGATCAGCCAACGCCTGGTTGAACCGGGTGATGTCGTACCCCGTCACACCCATTTGTTGAGCCTGATTGATCCGGCGTCATTGATTACCGAGATCTTGGTCTCCGATCTGTTACTGCCCAGACTTGATCTGGGTGATCGCGTAACCGTGCGCATCGATGGTCTGCCGGGCAAGACCTTTCCAGGGAGGATTCTGCGCATCCATCCGGTGCTTGACCCGAAGACCCGCATGGGGACAGTGGAAATTCTGCTCGAGCCTGTACCCTCGGGCGCCAGGCCGGGGCAACTCGCCCGTGTTACCCTCGATACAGCTGCCCTGCAGCGCCTCATGATCCCCTTTCAAGCCCTGCAACGGGACCGTGAGGGCGAATACGTCTATCGTCTTGATCAGGATAGTAAGGTCCATCGCACACAGGTCAGCAGTGGACTCCGGATTGCCGACAGGGTGGAAATCTCCAAAGGGCTATCTGCCGGAGAACGCCTCGTCGTCAAAGGATTTCTCGGACTGCGCGATGGCAAACCGGTCGAACCGGTCAATTGACCATCATTTTTTCTAAAAACTCCGCTATCTTTAGGGTTGAGCCCCTTCAGATTCCGAGGTGGCCATCAAATCAGCCGATCAAGAGCTGCAACCAAATATAATGAGGAGCAACCCATGGATATCAATCTTGCAGACGTCACCATCCACGTAGATGAGACCCTCGACCCATCCGGATTGACCCAACTCGACTCAGCCTTTCGCGAGCTGGAAGGTGTCGTATCGGTACATGTCAACGAGAATCGCCCCCACCTGTTTATCCTGGAATACAATCCAGAAAAAGTGAACAGCAAGGACCTGTTGAAGATCGTTGAATTCCAGGGCATGCACGCTGAACTGGTAGGTCTCTGAACCACACCACAGTTAGAATTTGCCTGCCTGAGTCAATCACGGCTTGAGAGACCCCCTCTCAGCCGATATCATCCATCGCGCCGGCTCATTAACCGGAAGCCGGCCAGATGAGTTCATCACCCGTTCATCATAACCCGTAGATTTCGATCCTCGATAGCAGTCAGGAGTACCCCAACATGAAGCGAGTCACGATTGTCGGCAGTGGATTTGCCGCATTGACAGCCATTAAAACCCTGCGCTCAAAAGGTCCTGACCTGGATATCACGGTGGTGAGCCCCAAAGCAGAATTCCACTACTACCCAGGCTCCATCTGGATTCCATCCGGCATTCGGGAGCCAGAGGATCTGATCATCCCGCTGGCGAACTTCTTTCAACGCATGCAGGTGACCCATCATGCGGCTGAGGCGACTGGCTTGTCCGATAATGGCCGCACCCTCATTACCAGTGCCGGGGAGATCGAGAATGATGGCCTGATCATCTGCTCTGGTGGCCGCTTTATCAAAAAACTCCCCGGCATCGAACACGCCATCACCCCCTGCGAGGGAATCGCAGCCACCATGCAGATTCGCGAGCGCCTCAAGGCCCTGCAGGGTGGCGTCATCGCCATTGGTTTTGCCGGTAACCCGAAAGAACCGAGCGCCATGCGGGGCGGACCGATGTTTGAGTTTCTGTTTGGTATCGATCGGCAACTCAGGCAGGAAGGTCGCCGCGACAGATTCAAGCTGGTGTTTTTCACCCCGGCAAAGAATCCCGGCCAACGACTCGGCCCCAAGGCAGTGAAGGGCTTGATGCAGGAGATGAAAAAACGCGATATCGAAATGCATCTGGGGCACAAAATGAAGGGTTTCACCACCTCCAGTGTGATGACCGAGGGTGGCGCCTTTGACGCTGACCTGATCCTCTTCATGCCAGGCATGACCGGCAATCAGTGGTTCGACAATACCCATCTGCCGCGTTCAGAAGGCGGCCTGCTCAGGGCAGACACACAATGCCGTGTCGAAGGCTTGGAGAAGGTCTATGTGGCGGGTGATTCCGGCAGCTTCCCCGGACCTGAATGGATGCCGAAACAGGCGCATATGGCGGATCTACAGGCCGCTGCCGCTGCTAAGAATCTGCTCGCTGAATTCGAGGGCAGACAGCCGACAGAGACTTACAAGGTGGAATTGGTCTGTATCGTCGACAGCCAGAACACCGGCATGCTGGTGGCGAGAACCGAGAGCCGTAACATTGTGATGCCCAGCATGCGCCTGTTGCATTGGCTGAAGCGGTTTTTTGAATGGTGGTACCTGCGCCAGTACCGTTGATTTGGGGCCGTGAGAATGGATAATTTATGTTTTGCGCAGCCCTTAATGCTGCTGGTCAAAATAACTCCACTTCCGACTCAACCGGTTCCCCGCCCGATTGTTGAGTCTCCAGACGCCGTTTCTCATCCACCATCTCAGTGATCGCTCTGATCAATATTGAACTGGCGGCCTCCAGCACCTGGAATCCATCGAGAATCTCGGCCCGTGCAGAACCACTTTTTTTCCAATCCTGGTCAAATAGCTTCAACAGGCGGTGTGCGGTTTCATGTACTTGTTCATGCGGTAAACCTAACCCTGGATAGGAGGGAAGGTGTCTGAATTCATTCAAATCATCATCTGACTCATACATTTTCCCAAACCGGCACTGGGTTTGATCCTGACCTGCAATACGCCATTCGTCACTCTCTTCACCCCCTTCCATAGCCTGGTAAACATTTTGCAGATAGAGCATGTGGTCGATTTTGATCAGAGATGCGCTACTGACCGCCTCTGCATAGCCGATGGTCTCATAGGTGGACTGCGCAGCATCGGCCACTTTATTGAAGTCGGTTTCGAATCGACTGATCACTTCCTGGGAGCTATCCGCCGTCTCTACCATGGACTGGGCATTGCTGGACATACCTTCGGTAGCGGATGAAAAACCCTGGATGATCTCTTCAATATTACCCGCGGCCTGCTTGGTGCTCTCAGCCAGTTTTTTCACCTCATCAGCCACCACCGCAAAACCACGCCCATGCTCGCCTGCCCGGGCCGCCTCGATAGCGGCATTCAATGCCAGCAGGTTGGTCTGATCGGCTATCTGGGCAATCAATGAGAGGGCATCGATTACCTCAAAACTGCGCTCATTGAGACTGTTGGAAGAGTGCTGTATCTCACCGATCTTCCCCACCAGGCTATTCAATTGATTCAACACATCACCGATGGAGTTACGTCCAGCGAGCGCGGTGTCGGCCGCATGACGTGAAATGCCCTCGACTTTCCTCATGTGCCCGGCCATCTCATTCAGGTCGTTTTGAGAGCTTGTGAGGTTTTCGATCAGGGCATTTGTCTTCAGGGTGGAAAGATTTCCGGTGAATAGATCGATCTCCCGCTGACCGGCGATCGCCGCCATGGCATCCAGTGATAGATTGATGCGTTCAAGGGCTGTCTTGTAGGGACCATGCAGGCCGCCGGACAAGCACTTGCGGTGAAACTGATTCTGTTGCGCCTTTTCGAAAGCTGAACTCACCTCCTTGAAGAAGGTCTCCTCCTGATCCCGTCCTTCATTCAGGTTCCACGCTGCTTTTGCTAAAGGATGGTGCTCCGGGATTGAGGTAATTCGATATTGCAGGTCACCCTCTCTGATGGAGCGCCCCATGGTCTGTATCTTGTCGATCACTTGCTGTTCATCCCGCAAGAACCGGAAAAGCAGAACACCCAGCAGAACTGCCGACAGCACCCCCAAAAGCCCTTCAGGGGTGATACCTTGACGCATGAACCCTGCAAAGATCAGGACCAGCAAGAGCCCGATGGAGAGCCAACTGATTGTGCAGACTCTAAATTTCAAGAATGAAATGTTCATAATCAGCTCTGTATTCACTGAGTCGTCCGTCCAACACAGCCCTGGATGCCTGAATTGCATCTCTGGTCCCAGCGCGTTGTTCTGTCCTCAGCATCTCTTCGTAGAGGGGTTTAATCAGATTCAACGCAGCAGGAGCAGGATAACGACGTACTGAGTAGTATCCCACCAGCTTACCCTTTGGATCGTATGTGGGTGTCAGATTGGCGAACACCCAATAATAACCACCATCCTTACAAAGGTTTTTCACATAACCGAAAAATTCCTGTTCTTGCTTGAGACTTTCCCAAAGCAGATGAAAAACCGCCCTAGGCATATCCGGATGCCGAACGATGTTGTGTTGACTGCCCAGCAGCTCATTTTCACTGTATCCGGATAGTTCCATGAAAATCCGGTTGCAATAGGTGATTCTCCCGCTGCTATCGGTCTTCGATACAATGAAGTCTTCCTCTTTCAGAGTCTTCTCTACACTTGTTGGGCGGATCTGATTTTTCATCGGGTGAATTTATGAATTGCTGAGTTATCACTAAGTTGCACCGCATTCACTCGGTTATCGTCCATTGACTGGATATATTTAGACTGAATTTGGTGTTCGTATTGCATGCAAAACCGCTATAATCCTCCACGTGGAGATTGCAAAGAGACATAAAACCAGTGAGATAATGAAACAACTTTTTGCTCAGGAAAAGCAGAAAGTCGAGCGCTATGCGAACACCATCAGATTCATCCTGTCCTTCGTCTATATCGGCACCGCCTTCAGTTTCAAAAGCCAGATACCGCTCACAGCTTTCAATACGATCATCATCGTTGCACTGCTGAGTCTTGCGTATGGATCGCTCGTCTATCTTGAGTTGAGAAAGGAGGTACCGGCAGGCTGGGTCAGGTACTCGTCCATCACCATCGATATCATCTTTTTATCGATAGTGATCTACTCTCTTGGTGCTTATCGCACATTCAAAACGGATGCCTTTCTCCTTTACTTTCCATGGATTGGCCTCGCTGCACTGAAGCCTTCAATCAAACAGATCCTGATAGCCGGGATTTTAAGTATCGGTCTCTATTTTCTGATTGCCTGTTTCGCGATTTACGCCGGTTCCATTCAGTTGGGCTCACTCGATGACTCATTCACGTCTTCGGTGGTCAGTCAGAGTCACTTGGCAGTCCACCTCATCGCTCTGGCAGTATTTGTCATGCTGGCAAGTCTGATTTCCATCGTCTTCCGAGGCATTACCGCAAAGGCCGTCAGGGAGGATCTACTGGAAGAGAAGAACGTCAAACTGAATGAGACCTTGCATAAACTGCGTTCGACTCAAAAACAACTGGCTGCGCGCAACCGGGAGTTGGCGACACTCTATGAAATCGACGCCCTGACCCAGCTTTTCAATCGACGAAAGATCGACTTGATCCTGCAAGAAGCCATTATTGAAAGCGCCAGCTCATCCGAGCCTCTGACCCTCATCCTGCTGGACATTGATCTGTTCAAACAGATCAATGATGAATATGGACACCAGATCGGTGACCGGATCATCCGTGGTGTAGCCGATCACCTCAGACTCACTGCCCGCGGCAATGACAACATTGGGCGCTGGGGCGGAGAAAAGTACCTCATCGTCTCCCCCGATACCGACCGTGAAGCCGCGCAGATTCTCAGTGAACGCCTGAGAAAGCGCATAGAATCCTGTGACTTTGAGGTGAAAGACCCGGTGACCTGCAGTTTTGGTGTTGCCGTGCACCGCAAGGGGGAAACCGAAGCTGCACTGTTGAAACGAGCGGAAGCTGCGCTCCATCAGGCCAAAGAGCTGGGTAGAAATCAGGTCTGCTTGCTTTAACCGTCAGCGACCAATCAACCGGTAGACAGACGGGATAAGCAGCAACGTCACCAGGGTGGAAAACAGCAAGCCCGAGACCATGGTGACCGCCAGGGGCTGCAGCATCTCAGAACCCTCCCCCAAAGCCAATGCCAAAGGCAGCATGCCCGCGACCGTCGTCAGGGTGGTCATCAGGATCGGTCGCAGGCGCAACCTTGCCGCTTCGATGATCGCCTGGTTCCGGGAACACCCGGCCGAACGTTGCAGACCGATATACTCCACCAGCACAATGGCATTATTGACCACGATCCCCGCCAGCATGATGAGGCCCAGCCAGACCGGCATCGAGAGCGGCAGGCCACTCCATTGCAAACCGATGGCCACCCCAATCACCCCAAACGGGACGCTGAACATAATCACAATAGGGTTGCGCAGGGATTCATACTGCACCGCCAACACCACCAGCACCAGAAACAGGGCCAGCCCCAACAGCAACTGCCCAAGGTCCCGACCCTGTTTCAGGGTCTCCAGGCTGCCGGCTTCGTAGACCGTGAAACCCTCCGGCAGATCCATCTTCTCGATTACGCGGTTTACCTGGCTCAAGGCCTGCTCCAGGGTCAGCTCATCACCCAGGGATGCGCTGATCTCGACCACCCGACGCTGCTGATCACGATGAATGGCGGCTGGGGTTGGAATCAATTCCACAGCAGCCAATTCACCCAGACGCAGAGGGACTCTGGGCTCTGTCCGGCTAAAGATGATCACCGACTCGATATCACCGGGTGAGGCAAGATCGGAGCGTTTCAGCCGCAGGCGCACATCCACGCTACGATCCCCCTGGATAAAGTCGGTGACCTTATCGCCCGCCATGGCGAGTTTGAGAATCTCACCCACATCCTCGACACTCAGGCCAAAACCGGCCGCCCGCTCCCGGTCCACCTTCAGGGAGATCTCCTGATTCAGGTCTTCACTGGTGTGGGTCAGGTTACGTAGACCTTGTATCCCGTCCAACTGATCCACAAGCTGATCGGCGATGCGGCTCAGAAGCTCCAGGTCCGGTCCCTGAACCCGCAGGCTCAGGTCATCATCACCCTGGTTGAGCCGAATCCCGCGGATACCGCTGACCCGCAGATGGATCTTCATACCGACCAGCTTTGCCTTGCTGATCTGTTGCCGCATGCGGTCGATCCAGGCCTGGCTGCTGATCCCCCGTACCTGCTTTGGTCTCAAAGTCACCTGGATGCTCGCCCGGTTGGATGCTTGATGTTCCGATCTGCCGAACACAAAACCGCCGACCTGGGTAAAGATCGTCTCCACCTCCGGCTGCGCGGCGATCATCTCCTCCAGCTGCAGGATGACCTGATCCATCCCCTCGAGGTTGATCCCTCGATCAGCCGTCACACTGATATGAATACGTCCCTCATCCATATTCGGCAGAAACACCTCCCGTCCCTGAGTCAACCAGGGCCAGATCAGGAACAGAGTCACGGTAAATAGCAGGGGTAGCAGCCAGGCAGCCTTGAGAATCCAACCGACTGTCCAGGCATAGCCGTTTTGCAGACGCTCCAACAACCTGTTCACAGCCCGCCGCATCAGACCTTCTCTGGCTGCGGGAATACGGCCTGCCAGAGCTGGGACCAGCGTCAACGCCACCACCAGGGAAGCAACAATCGCCGCAGAGATGGTGAATATGAGCTCCCGGAACAACAGACCCACCAAACCGCCGATAAACAGGAAAGGCAGCACCGCCGCCAGATTGGTGGAGGTTGAGGCAACGATGGCGCTGTTCACTTCTGATGCAGCGACCTCCGAAACTTCAATGATCTGCTGATCTCCGGATCGCCTGCTATCACGTTGATGCCGATAGATGTTCTCCAGCATCACGATCGTACTGTCCACCAGCATGCCGATACCCAGGGCCAGACCACCCAGGGTCATGATGTTGAGGGTCAGGCCTGCAGTAGACATGAGTATGAAGGTCACCAGGATGGCGATGGGAATCGCGCTGCCGATGATCAGGGTGCGGCGCAGACTGCCCAGAAAAAGATAGACCACCAGCATCGCGAGCATCGCACCGAGGGCCGCAGAATTCATCGCATTGTTCAGCGCCCGCCGCACATATCGGGCCTGATCGTCCACCGCCAGGATCTCGATATCTGCAGGGATGATCTGCTTCTTTTTGAGTTCATCGAGCCTTGCCAGCACCGCGTCCACGACTTCGATAGTATTCGCAGTGGGCTGTTTCTGAATCGACAGCTTGATGCCGGGCAGACCATTCAGCCGGATGCGTAAGCGTTCATCTTCCGCACCATCGAAAATCTCCGCCACCTCGATAAGTTTCACCAGACTCGCGGTTTCGTCGCTGCCCACGGTGCGCAGGGGCAGGCTCAGAATTTCGTCCACCGACCGGAAGCGTCCATCAGTGCGGCCGCTGATCTCACCACGCTCCATCAACAGCCGGCCACCGGGGGTCTCCACATTGGCGCTCTGCAGCAGTTCACTGAGATCCAGCAGGTGCATGCCAAGCCCGGCCAGACGCAGCTGATCCGCCTGGATCAGGATTTCACGCACCAGGCCACCACCGACTTCAGCCGCCGCGACACCGGGCAGGTTGAGAAACCACTTGCTCAACTCATAATCGACCCAGCTGCGCAGTTCCACGGGATCACGCAGGGATGAGCTGACCACAAATTCGGCTATCGGGCGCTGGGAGGGATCTCTTTTATAAATAATAGGCGGATCTATGCTCTCCGGCAGGAAGCGCTTGGCCCGGTCAAGACGGGTGCTCGCGTCGCGTAGCGCCTTGTCGATATCCGTGCCGTAAGCAAAAGAGAGGTCCACTGAACTGCGGCCCTCGATGGTTCGGGACTGAATATGGATGGCGTCCTCGGTGATCGCCAGCTGCTCTTCGAGTTGCCGGGTGATCTGGTCCTCCATGATGTTGGCCGGCACACCCGGGTCCATCACCCGCACCCGCACATCGGGATAGATGATATGCGGCAGCAGGTCGACACCCAGTTTTCCCAGGGCGAAGAGTCCGAGCACCATCACGGCTAGGGTGATCATCACCACCCCGATGGGGTGCCGTATGGACCAGGCGGCGAGCCCGCCGCCGATTACTTTTTGCATGGACAGAACCGGAAAAGAGAAACCTGCCTCAATGATATGACAAATCTCCTGCTAGAAGACACCAACCGACTACCGCCCCGGCAATGTCACGGGGATCTCGAACGACCGAATATCCGCTCTAGAGCTGAAGCTCGTGCGCCATAACCAAAAAAGGCTCCCATTTGGGAGCCTTTGCAGGAGAAGCAGGCTTTTCTGCTTCATGAACTTCCGGGTCTCCCGAGCCAGCTTGCTGAAGATGGTGTAGTTGGCGATGTCCGGATCGAGAAACTTGTGGGCCTCCTCCAGAAACACGGTGAGGCGCGGGAACTCCTCGTTCTTCTCCGTGTACAGGTCAAAGAACCGACGCGCCAGGACGTTGGCCACAAAGAGATAGACCATCTCGTCGGTCCCGAAGTCCCCAAAGTCCAGGACGAGGGACTTGCCCTGCCGCACGAGGGAG
>JBDLIT010000089.1:0-16684 GCA_039714735.1 Pseudomonadota bacterium | reverse complement strand
CATCCAACGTCTTGATGACATCACCGAAACGTTCAGGATAATGTCCACTGCCATGGCGGCGGCACCTTGAAACTGTCTCCAGTGTGGGTAATAGTCAGCTCGCAGGGGGAGGGAATTGCCCTTTTTCTGTTGAAGAGCAGGCGTGGACGTATCCTTGCTGAGCATATTCGAGAATCTTTTTATCCTCGCTGAGCAGTGTCAGTTCATGGTGTCTGGCGGTGGCGACTAGGATGCGATTGGCCGGGTCTTTATGAAATATCCCAGGTAGACGATGTGCATCGAGAATAATGGGGAGTTCCAGTTCGATGACCTTTAATCCTGGCAATGTAAGTGTGGCTTGAACCCACTCTTCAACGGGCATGTTTAGGTGAAGCCGCCCGGCTGCTTCCAGTTGACTGATTTCCAATAAGGAGATTACCGAGACTCTTAGTCTGCCGGAGCGGATCGCCGCATCGATGGCTGTGCGCCCCGGCTGATGCAGTCGGGGATTGAGGCTGGCAAACCAGAGCCAGATGTGGGTGTCGATGAGCAGCCCGTTAATCAACCTTTTTCCCCATCATCTTGAGCGCCGTTCTCCTCAGCCACTCCCATTCCTTCGTAGAAGTGATCCTCTTCCCCCGTGATGGCGGCCCAAGGCTCTTCGATGGGTGAGATGATGTCGCCAGTGATGGTGATCGTGCCGGCCATGTAGCCAAAATAGGACTGCTTTTCCTCCGCTTCGATGGGTATTACCTTCGCCACAGGCCTACCACGTTTGGTTACGATGATGGACTCGCGGGTTTTGGCGATTTCATCCATCAGTTTCAGACACTTTGCCTTGAATTCGGTGGCGTTGATTTCCACGGGTCTCTCTCGAATGCTGGTTGAGAGGATAGTATAGTACAAACTGGTCATTTCATAATGACCAGTATGTGAGCGGGCTTTATCACCATTCAGCCTCTGTAGGAGCTGCCCGTGGCTGCGATGAGCGACGATAGTCGCTTTATGTGAAGGTGCCGAAAAGGCTTGTCGCCTTTGGTCGCAGCCATGGGCAGCTCCTACGACGACATTTCCAGAGTGAAGACATGGCAATGATATAGGGATCTGAATCGTTACTGGGTTTTTAGCACCCATCAAAATGCAGGAAACTTGCCTCTCAATGCAGCTTTTTCAAACAGCACTTCTTGTATTTCTTGCCGCTGCCGCAGGGGCAAGGGTCGTTGCGGCCGACCTTGGGGGTTTCGCGCACGTAGGTTATGGGAGGGGGCTGATCATAAAAGTTGGGAAGGTCATCCGGTTCTTCGAAGAGTGGGTAATCCTCCATTGGGAATTCGTCTTCCTCCGCCCAGCGGATCTGGCGGCTCAGGATGTTTTCCGGCTCATAGAATGCCAAAGGATCACCGAAACGCTCCCATTCCGGTTTGTCTTCTCTTAGATGATAGGCATCATCGACTTCACTCATGCGATAGTGTGGGTATTCTTCGCGCTGTTCTTGTTCGGCCGCCAGCTTTTCGAGGACAGGTCTGTGCGTGTCGCGGGGGAAGTCGAGCAGATGATGGCATGCCGATAGTCTGTAGTCCCAGTCTTCGGTTTCATCCGCTACCGATCTGCTAATCCGTTGCAGCATTGCATCGAGTTCATCGGGTCTCGCGGCATGTGCGGCTTCCAGCAGACACTCCAGCGCGGTGGCTCTAGGATACCAGTCCAGGTTGCGGTCATCCGCGATCCCTTGCAAGCCTTCGGAAGCCGTAGCGCGTTTATTTCGGAAGAGGGCGGGCCAATGGTTTGCCAGCCAGTCCCACAGGTCGTTGTCTCGCTCACCGTCCATGTGCCGGATGGCATGCAACAGGCCATGGGTGGCGTCTTCTCCGGTGATGTGACCGAGGATGAAGATGGCGTGCAGCAGGCCCCACCAGTCGTCCGCATCGACATCCTCACCCCAGTTGGCGGGGTCCTCCAGATGCCGGCGCAACAGTCCGGCGATGGATTGACCGCGCCTGATGGCTTCATCCACTACTTCTCTGGGTAACAGGTCGCTATGATTCAGGATGTTGAACAGCAACTCCTCGTCACTTTGTTGTTGCAACTCCTCGGGACTGAATGTTGGTAGATCATCCAGACTGAAGTCAGGTGTACCCTCTATGGAATCAATTGGAAATTCAATCGGACCTCCCCAATAGTCAAAGTAGAGGGATGGGAAGGCCTGGGAGAACAGGGGCAGGGCTTCAGTGAGATAGGCGGCATACTCTTCGGGTGGAATGCCGAGCATTCCATTTGCGGTATCCGGTCCGGTAAATGATTGGATGAAGGCGAACTTCTTGACGGCCTCGGGATACTCTTCATTGAGTGCTTCCCACGCTTTCTCATTCAGGGCAACCGCCCTGTTGAATCCCTCCATCCAGAGCGCTGGGTCTTCCGGGCTGTCGCCATCCATGTGTAAAACGGCTTCGAACGTAGAATCGGCGAGGTCTTCCGCGATCTCGTCTATCGCATCCCAGACGAGTTCGCCTAACTCCAAGTAGTTCTCGATCTTATCGACGACGGTGAAGCCGTAAACGGTTGAGAATATCGGATTGTCATCCACATCCTCCGGCCCGATGGCAATGGCGGTGAGGAAGCCGTGCAGTGAAACGGGGTTCAGCGCATTGGCATGTGTGGTGCAGGCGTGCAGCAGATTCTGAAAGGTCCAGTCTGTTTTTGGCATGATTAGCTGTATGAAGAAGTTTTATCGAGTGATCAGAATGCTCCGAACCTGGGCAGTTAAAAATAGTGCGGTATCAAATCGATTCGGTAGCGAATACGCCGCCAGGGGTTGTCATCCTCCAGTAAACGGACAATTCGCGCCTCCAGCCTTTCGCCCCGGTCCAGCATTTGCGCCAGGGTCTTGTTCTCCCGGCGCGGTACATAGCCCAGGTGTTCGTTCTTGAACCAGACAGCAATCGCGTTAGGATCATGTTGATTGCCGATTTCACGGCGCAGCTGCAGTGTCTCACCGACGTGCAGGAAGGGCCAGATGCCGGAAGCCCGATGGTGCTGGTACCCGGCGAGTGGGGATTCCTGCAGCAGGATGCGTCTTGTGGGTTCTGCGGTGAATTGATGTGTGTAGAAGCTTGCGCCCAGGCCCAGGCCTTTGGTGCGTAGCAGTTTGTGAATCAAGGTGTCGAGTTGCACAGTATCTCTCCCATGGATATGAGCGTGATTTGCAGTGTAACTCCGGCAGAGGCTCACTACGTGAGCCTATAAAAAATAAATCCTGTGCATCTGACCCACAAGGACGTGGGAAGGTACGCCTACACGGACGTAGGTGGTAGAGCTGCGCCGGGAGCATGCAGCCGAGAACAACGCAGGAGCAGTTGTCGAAGCAATCCCTGCCATGCGCCTGCGGCATACCGTACATCCTGTACATTCATCGCTCCTGCGCATCTGACCCACAGGGATGTGGGAAATGCAGAAGGATTGCAGGAGCAATCCCTGCCTTGCGCCCGCGATATACCGTACATCCTGTACATTCATCGCTCCTGCGCATCCTTGCGCCCGCGATATACCGTACATCCTGTACATTCATCGCTCCTGCGCATCCTTGCGCCCGCGATATACCGTACATCCTGTACATAAAAAAACCCGCGTGCAATGCAACGCGGGTTAAAGGGGGTGAGGTTAGGAAAAACTAGTTAGAGTTCATTGTCATGGCAGTGTGTGCAGGTCACCGGCTCGCCTTTGGCGACGCTCACCGTTCCACCTTCATTGGCAAGAACGCGGTCGGTGGCGGCACGCGACAGCACCGTACCTTCACCATTCACACCATGACAGGCGCGGCAGTCATCCGGATTACTGTCAGCCAGGTTTTCATGACCACCATCGGAGAAGCTGGTGTCACCCACCGGGTGCATGCCATGTGGACCTTCCAGGGTGTTGCCCAGATCGCCTTCGTGACAGGTGCTGCACTCGGTGATCGTACCCGTGTGTCCCTGCAGTTGATTCGAGGTCACATTATCGTTGGCCAGGGGGTTTTTGTTCGGCCAGATACCGTGGGTGGAACCATGGCAAGCCTCGCAGAAGACACCTTCATGCCCGGTGCTGACCCGGTAGAGCATCGGATTACCGATACGCGGATCATCCGGACCACTGACAGCAGGGTTATCTGCTTCAATGACATTCTCGGCAAAACGCTTGTTGGTGGGTACGATCGGCGTCGCCTTTGTATCATCTGAACGATAGGCCTGGAACAGACGGATGTCATCGATGTTGGCATCGGTATCGTAGTTGTTGACCACCACTGTTGAAGTTGCTGACAAGTCTGCCAGGTTATCCATGGCGTCACCGGTGTGGCAGGAACCACAGCCGGGCTCGTTGGCCCAGGGTACGCGAGGTTGGTCAGGATTGGTGTAGAAATCACCACCCAGTTCGAATCCGCCTACATTATCCGCACTGACAGTGCGGGTGAAGTCGTCACCCACCTGTTGCATATTGCCGTGGCAGTCCTGGCAGAGCATACCGCCGTTGGACATGGCGCCACGCAGACAGTCGGTACGACGGCCGGGATGGCACTGGTAGCAGGTGGCTTCCAGGGCGTCCCTACGTTCCTGGAAGTTGACGATCATACCCATGTCATCCTTGATCGCTACAGGCATCTCGGGGAACAACAAGGCGCCATTGGCATCGGTGACCGTGCCATGATGGCTGTGCATGACGTTGGACATGCTCTTGTTGCTGACCTGTTCGCGGCCGTTGGCCAATGAATCCGATATGGTCACGCCATTGAGCACGAGCGGCCCGTCATTCTCAGGTCCCAAGGGGCCCAACTGCGCCAGATCCAGGGCTGGGGTGTAGTGGCAGGTCTGACAGACGACAGGAGTCTGATCAACCAGGTCCGGTGTGTATTTCGCACCGTCCGGGTTGCCGGAGCCATGTCTCAGGTCGTGCAGGCGGATCAGATTGGTATCGGCGGCATACTCTTTACTGACTTCCAGTGGCACTGAATCCAACTGAGGATCGTCCAGTACGGTGGCTACCGGGATACCAGCCGCCACCAGACTGCTGGTAGCTGCGCCATTACCACCGTCGATGGCTGCATTGTGGCAGGAGCCGCAGTTGGCTTCACCGGAGATCGGCACCACCGTGTCGGTGGAAGCGATAACGGTCGCACCGATCATGGCCTGAACCCGGTACAGCGGCCATGGATTTTCACGGCCAAAGTCATCGAAAGCGGTCATTGGTATACCGGGGGCTTCATACCAGTTCACGCCTTCCTTCACATAGCCAAACTGGAAAGCGGGGTTAATGAAGAATGCCTGATCGATCACATAGGCCTCGAAGCGTTCCGCCAGATTGTCGACGTAAGGCGCATCGCGGCCCGGCATGGACTGCTGATCGGCGATTAGGTTGCCATCGCCCAGATAGAGCTGTTCGACGTTGGGTGCGGGCAGGCCCAGATCCAGGATATCAGCGAGGGGACCGGCCGGATAGAACGCGGGCAGGATGCCTGCCGGATAGAAGGGATCGAAGGCCTCACGGGCGATATCCCAGAAGTTGGTCTTGTAGACACTGCCGTCGGCCAGCATGCTCGAATAGACAGGTCCGGAGTTGGCCGAGTTGTTACCGCTGAGGATCGGGTCTGCCGGATTGGAAGCCGCGGAATAGTAAACCTCGACGCCATCGGCAGGGGTCAGCACATTGGGTTCGGGACCGCGCTGGATAACCGTTGCATGCAGCACGTTGAAAGGTGGCAGAATGCTTGAGACACGGGTGTCGAAGTCACCGCAGTGCATGCCCAGGTCGTTGATCGCGAAGATCTGATAGCCGTCGAGACCCAGCATGGGTTGTTCGGGAACGGGGCTGCTGGGCAGTCCATTCTGGCTGGTGGAGTTGATCGAGACATTCGGGATGACGGGTGGCGGTGTGGTTCCTCCGCCGGTGCCTCCACCGGTATCGCCGCCACCACCAGTGCCGGCGTCACAATCCGCCGGTGCATGATTTACATCCACAATCACTGACTGGCCGTCCGATTGTGTGGCCTTCAGACTGCATGGAACGCTTGAGGGGTCGTTACTCGTGACGCTCCAGCGGCTGCGCTCGACACTGCTCGAGCCTACCGGATCCAATGTCGTGGCGTTAACCACGCTGACTGTTTCGCCACTTTGGCCGGTTCCCTTGGCGCGAAGGGAGGACTTACGCGCATCCCAACTGGCCGAGGTAACCTCAAAGGGAGTAATTTTAACAGACTTCGTGCTGGGGTCAGCCAAAGATGCAGTTGAAATGTTTAATAGAATAGCAGCAGACAGACAGGCGAATATTGCCTCCCGTCGATAGATAACTTCTTTATTTTTAACCATAATTTCACCCAAGTGTATTAGGAGGTCAGGCTTTATCAAGCAAGCAAAAAAGACAATTCAGATGCAATGAGATCCAGAGCAACCAAACTCGTTTGTATTGAAAATACATTGTGGGAAAAAAGTCCCAAACCAAAATTCAGCTCAGCAATCTACCCATGGGGCTTGGTGATTTATAAGCCTCAAGAATCCTTTCAGGTGTTACTGCTGTATTACTGGACTGATGTCTGTCCAGATTTTTTTACTTTTCTTGTACATTCAATGGCGCGCCAAAGACTCTGGACATATGCTGCGCCATCTCGGGCCTTT
Organism: Pseudomonadota bacterium; assembly: GCA_039714735.1. Taxonomy (GTDB): domain Bacteria; phylum Pseudomonadota; class Gammaproteobacteria; order Chromatiales; family Chromatiaceae; genus JASJBU01. The sequence goes on along the minus strand of JBDLIT010000089.1, from coordinate 10,067 downwards.
CCTTTTCCCAACAGCTCTATTCGTAGGAAGCTGATACCTACTTCACGCTAACTCGTAAGCCGAAAGCAGGGGTGTGTCCCTGCGTTTGCGAAGTAGAATCCAGAGCATAGTGATCGGATCTTAAAATTCGCTTAATAATTGGGAATAAATGCCCATTATTTGTGCGCTGCTTAACAATTTTGAGAAATAAATCCCAAATCTGGGAAATTAATTCCGGCATTCCGTATTGGTTAAGAAATAGATTCCTGCTGCACCCAATATAGTTTTTCGAGATCTGTTTATGTTGTTGCCATGACTATCTGAGCAATATCTCGTTCATACTTGAGATGGTGCAGATCCTCAGGTGCATGCAAGATAACAGGAAAAAATCTATTATTATGGGACATAATTCCCAATTATGAGTTTTTGCGGTCCCTTGTTTTACCCGGTAGCGTACTGTCGCGAAGCGCCACGCCATAGCGCACCCAGAATCCTGGGTCGTTGAGCATTATTCAGCATTTAGCCTCTCGGCCTTTTTCCGTTCCACATACTCGATGTACTCTTTGGGGGTATGGGTCATACCTGTCTCAGGTGGGTTGTCCGAGGTCTTGAGTACGTAAATGATACCGAGAATCAGCACGATCAAAACGGCGAAGAAGGCGGTATTTTTCATGGTTTGTCACCAGCACGGTTTGTTCGATTCAAGTATGGCAGATTCAGCCACGCAGGCTGATTTCAGGCCAGCCACGCTCACGCGCCAGGGCAGAGAGTATTTCATCCGGGTCAACGGCCACCGGATTGTCCACCTCTTCCAGTAATGGAATGTCATTGTGTGAATCGCTGTAAAACCAGCTTGCCTCAAGATTCATCTGGTAATCCGATAACCAGCGATGGAGTCGCTTGACCTTACCCTCTCTGAAGCAGGGCTCGCCCACCACATTGCCGGTGTACTGCCCCTGGATGACTTCGGGTTCGGTAGCAACCAGATGATGTACGCCCAGACGCTCTGCAATGGGGCTGGTGACGAAGCTGTTGGTCGCGGTAATGATGATCAGTTCATCTCCGGCATCCCTGTGCTTGGCAATCAGCTTGCGGGAGGCGTCAGGGATGATCGGCTCGATGCACTGCAGGATAAAGGTTTCGCGTAACTGTTGCATTTTAGCTGGATCGTTATCCCGCAACGGGCGCAGGGAGAAACGGAGAAACTCGAAGATGTCGAGTACGCCATCTTTATACTCCTGATAATACCGATTGTTCTCGGTTTCGTAATAATCTCCGTCCACAATACCCTGTTCAACCAGAAATGTGCCCCAAAGATAGTCTGAATCACCGCTCAGCAGGGTATTGTCCAAATCGAAGAGTGCAACAGCCATGGAATATAACTCCTTAAATTCATGGGTTATCTTTTGGGTGATGCAATACTATATTAACTGCTGCTTTCACTACAGGATTGGTGATCAGGTACACTGATTATCAGCAAAGGCTTATGTTTCACCTTCCTTGCTGCCTAGTGGGTATTATGAAAAAATCAATTTCATGAACCAAGAAATATAAGAGTATTGCTTTGATTGATTCTGAAGGTTTTCGCCACAATGTCGGCATCATCCTATGCAACAACCAGCGCAGGTTGTTTTGGGGGCGCCGTATCGGCCAGAATGCCTGGCAGTTTCCTCAGGGCGGAATCAATGGAAATGAGACGCCGGAACAGGCCATGTACCGGGAATTGGAGGAGGAGATCGGTCTGCAGCCCCACCAGGTCAAGATCATAGGCAGTACACGGAGTTGGTTGCGTTACCGGCTTCCCGATCGATATATCCGCAAGCACTGCGAACCCCTGTGTATCGGACAGAAACAGATATGGTTCCTGCTCAAAGCCAATTGCCAGGAAGACGCGTTTTGTTTTGACAAAACCGACACCCCGGAATTTGAGGAGTGGCGCTGGGTGAAATACTGGCAGCCGGTCCGTGAGGTGATCTACTTCAAACGCGGCGTCTACACGCGCGCACTGGAGGAGTTGGCTCCATTGCTCTATCCGGATGGGCCTCCGGTCAGGGCGCACTCCAACTATCTGCGTCAGAACAGGCGTTAAATTCCCACCCAATTTTTTCTATAGGTTCTGGTCTGCTCCACAGTGTGTGGTTGTCACGTGGGAGGGTCTTGATCGCAACTCTTGAATATATTAAGGAGAAAATCATGTCTGAAGTGAATAATCCGCCGGCGGGAATGCCGCGTATCACACCTTATCTGTTTTACCGGGATGTGAAGGCGGCACTGGATTGGTTGGAGAGGGCTTTCGGGTTCGTGCGTAAAGGTGAGCCTATTGAAATGGAAGAGGGCATGGTGCATGCGGAAATGGGCTACGAGGATGGCTTTTTGATGCTGGGCACGCCCAGTGACGAGAGGGGAGGTAAAAGCCCAAACGAGCTGCCTGGTATCCATCAGAGTCTTTATGTCTATGTGGATGATGTGGATGCCCACTATCAGAAGGCCGTAGCAGAGGGAGCTACAACCCTCACCGAACCCATGGATATGTTCTGGGGTGATCGAATGTATGCTGTGAAGGATCTGGAGGGACACCACTGGAGCTTTTCGCAGCACGTAAAAGATGTCGCTGTGGAAGATCTGCTCAGCCAGGCAAAGGATGAAAAAAGTAGTTGATTAACTTAGATTGAGTGGGAACCGGCCACTCGTGAGAAACGCGGATTAAACATGCTCGAACTCCTGCATCGCATCGTGAAAGATGTTAACGCCGCTGAAGATCTCGGCAAGGCGCTGGAGATTATCGTCGTCAAGGTCAAGCTGGCGATCGGTGCGGATGTCTGTTCAGTCTACCTGACGGACTTTGAACGGCGTGAGCATGTACTGAGAGCCACTGACGGATTGGAACCTGAAGCGGTGGGGAAGGTCAGGCTACCCCTGCATCGGGGATTGATCGGCCTGGTCTGCGAGCGGGCGGAGCCCATCAACTTGGCGGACGCCCCTGGTCACCGGCGCTATCTGTTTATCAGTGAGACCGGCGAAACCCGCTACCGGGGATTTCTCGGGGTTCCGATCATCCAGAACCGCAAAGTGCTGGGGGTGCTGGTGGTACGCCAACAGCAGCAACGCTCCTTCGATGATAATGAGGTCACCTTTCTGTTTACCCTGGCGGCGCAGCTGGCCGGCGCCATTACCCATGCCCAGGCCAGTGGTGAGTTGGATGTACTCAATGAAAACATGCCCCTCACACGTTTTCTGCGGGGCAGGGCGGGCGCCCCGGGCATCGCCTTGGGCAATGCCGTGGTGGTTTACCCGCCTGCCGATCTGGAAGCTGTTCCAGACCGGCCGGCTGACAAGCCTCAGCAGGAAGAGGAGGACTTCCGCACAGCAGTGGCAGCCGTCGTAGAAGATCTGATGGCCATGGAAGACCGGGTTGAGGATTTTTTACCGGCTGAAGACCGCGCCCTGTTCGATGCCTGGTTGATGATGCTGGGCAGTGATTCCTTGATTGGCAAGACTGTTGAACGCATCTATGCCGGAAACTGGGCAGCTGGTTCCCTGCGTCAGACGATTCAAGAGCATGCCAAGGTGTTTGACAGTATGGAGGATGTCTATCTGCGGGAGCGCGCCTCGGATGTGCGCGACCTGGGGCGGCGTATCCTGATGCATCTGCAGCAGGAGAGGTCCGAGCCGGTCGATTACCCGGAGAACACGATCCTGGTGGGTGAGGAAGTCAGCGCCATGCAGTTGGCCGAGGTGCCGATGGAGCGTCTGGCAGGCATTGTTTCGGCGAAAGGCGCAAGCTTTTCCCATGTGGCGATACTGGCACATGCCATGGGAGTGCCGGCGGTGATGGGGGTCAGCGATCTGCCGGTTGGACGCATGGACGGTCGTTTCATCATCAGCGATGGTTATCGCGGACGCGTCTATATTTCACCCACACTCGCGGTGCAACAGGAGTACCAGCGTCTCGCGGAAGAAGACCGGGAGTTGAGTGATGAACTTCAGTCCATTCAGGAACTGCCTTCAGAGACGACTGATGGTGTGTTGGTTCCGCTCTATCTGAATACCGGGCTGGTCTCGGAGATGAGCAGTCCAGGATTGAACGAAGCCGCAGGTGTGGGTCTTTACCGCACTGAAGTGCCATTCATGATACGGGACCGTTTCCCCGGTGAGCAGGCGCAGATGGCCAACTACCGAAATGTGCTGGAGACCTTTGCACCCCGACCGGTGACCATTCGCACCTTGGATATCGGTGGTGATAAGCCGTTGCCATATTTTCCAATCGTGGAATCCAACCCATTTCTCGGTTGGCGCGGGATCAGAATCTCACTCGATCACCCGGAGATTTTTCTTACCCAGCTGCGGGCGATGCTGCAGGCGGCCATTGGTCATAACAACCTGCGCCTGCTGCTGCCCATGGTGAGTCATGTGAGTGAGGTGGATGACGCCATGCTGTTGATCCAGCGGGCGCATGATGAGCTGGTGGAGGAGGGATTGCCGGTACAGATGCCTGACATCGGCGTCATGATCGAGGTGCCCGCCGCGGTTTATCAGGTCGAGGCCCTCGCCCGGCGGGTCGACTTTCTCTCAATCGGCACCAATGACCTGACCCAGTACTTGCTGGCGGTTGACCGTAACAACACCCATGTGGCGGAGATCTACGATGACCTCCATCCAGCGGTGCTGCGCGCTATGATTCAGGTGGTTGAAGGGGCGCGGAAATACCATCGTGAGGTGAGCGTGTGCGGCGAGATGGCGGGCAATCCGGCCGCAGCTGTGTTGCTGCTGGGCATGGGGATTCACAATCTGAGTATGAGCGGGGGCAGTCTGCCGTCGGTCAAATGGGTCATCCGCTCGATCAGCCTGGCCCGCGCCAGGGAACTGCTGCAGGCTGCGCTCCGCTGTGAAAAGTCATCGGAGATCAAAGCGTTGCTCAATAACGCCCTGGAGGAGATGGGGCTTGGCGGGTTGGTTCGCGCCGGTAGATAGACCTCATTCGTAGGTCGGATGAGCGCAGCGTTATCCGACAAAAACAGGTAGGGTGGACACCGCCACCTTACTTGGCTATAGAACTGCCTTAGAGGTCAGATGGACCGAGCTTTGATAAAGCCATGGATGGCTTTTGTCAGAGCTTCTATTAAAGCGATCCCCAGTTGTCACGCCGCCGCTGAAAACGCAGATGCGGCAGGATCAGCCCGATCAGGATACCCGCGATGATCACCCCAGCCCCGATCAGAAACCAGTCTCTGGTGGCCTCATTACTGAGGGCCTGATTTTCCTGTTTGAGGCCCGCCAGTTTGCGGGTCAGGCTGGCAACCTGCTGGCGTAGTTCATTTCTTTCACTGGAGATACGGATTGCATTGGAGGCAGTGCGCTGAATGCTCTGTAGCTCTTGCTCCTGCTTTTGCTTGATCGACTGCAATTCCGTGTGAGCGGCCTGCAGTTCGCGATGCTGTGTCTGTAAGTTGGTCAAGTTCTGGCGCAATTCGCCCGGTGCCGCCTGCAGTTCCTGGATCTCTTTTTCCAGTGCGGCCAGCTTGTTGCGTGCGCTGGGTTCCTTCATCAGCTTGTTGGTCAGCATATAGCCGGTCTGGCCGTTGACCCGAATCTTCGAATAGCCGGACTCGCTGTTATTTGACAAAACCTCAACCTGCGTTCCGCTGGGGAGGATTCGCTTGATGCGGTGAGTGGTGCTCTCGCCGGTTCGCAAGGTGATCTTTGCGATATCCGTGACATAGCGGGTCTCAGCCGGCAACAGGCCGGGCAATATCAGCAGAAGGTAGAACAGCGGTGCTTTGAGGATCTTCATTGCAGCAATCCAGCTTGGTAATGTTTGGTAGGAATCGTGAGTCTGACAGTTTGCCGGAAAAGGTATTTCAATGCATGTGACAGTTCACGGCTTTCAACTATTTTCCCAGCAGCAGGAACTCAATCAGTGCTTTCTGGGCATGTAAGCGGTTTTCCGCCTCGTCCCACACCACACTTTCATCGGCATCAATGACCGACGCGGTGACCTCTTCATCCCTGTGGGCCGGCAGGCAGTGCATGAAAAGTGCATCGGCAGCCGCATTTTCCATCATCGAATCATCGACCTGATAACCGGTAAACGCCTTTTCGCGTAGCGCCTGTTCTTCCTCCTGCCCCATACTCGCCCAGACATCGGTGACCACCAGATCAGCGCCCTTGGCGGCTGTTATGGGATCACGGATGATCTCGGCCTGCTCTCCCGCGGGCTGGAGTATCGCCTGATCCGGATCATAGCCTTCAGGACAGGCGATATTGAGTTTGAAGCCGAAGCGGCGGGCTGCATTGATATAGGAGTGGCACATATTGTTGCCGTCTCCGATCCAGGCCACGGTCTTGCCGCGGATATCGCCCCGGTGTTCGAAATAGGTCTGCATGTCCGCCAGCAACTGGCAGGGGTGCAACAGGTCGGTGAGGGCATTGATCACCGGTACCTGGGAGTTAGCGGCAAAGCGTTCCAGCTTTTCCTGCTCGAAGGTGCGGATCATGATGATATCCAACATGCGGGAGAGCACCTTGGCGCTGTCCTCGATGAGTTCACCCCGGCCCAGTTGAGTATCGCGAGGGGAGAGAAACAGGGCGTGCCCACCCAGTTGTGACATGCCCACCTCGAACGAGACCCGGGTTCGGGTGGAAGATTTCTCGAAGATCATGCCGAGGTTCTTGCCTTTCAATGGGGTGTGTATGCCTCCCCGATGCTGCATGTTTTTGAGTTCCGTGGCCCGGATCACGATACCGTGCAGCTCTTGACTGCTCAGGTCCAATAGGGAAAGGAAGTGCCTGGGTTGATTCTGCATGTTTTGCGGCCTCAAGGGAATCCTTAGATAAAGTCGGCTACCAGCGCTGAAACGGTATCGATGATCTGCTCCGCTTCATCGTCGCTGATGATCAGCGGTGGCAGCAGGCGGATCACGGAATCGGCGGTGACATTGATCAGCAGACCCCTCTCCAAGGCCTGGGTCACCAGCTCCCCACAGGGACGATCGAGTTCGAGTCCGATCATCAGACCGCTGCCTCGTACATCGGTCACGCCATCGAGTTCCAGCAGTCTGTCCCTGAAACTGGCCAGCATCTGCTGGCCAAGTGCTGCTGCGCGTTCGACCAACTGCTCCGATTCCAGAGTTTTCAGTACACTCAAGCCAACCCGGCAGACCAGAGGATTGCCGCCGAATGTAGAGCCATGGGCGCCTGGGCCCAGGACCTCTGCGGCGGGGCCCTTGGCCAGACAGGCGCCGATAGGTACGCCGTTGCCCAGGCCCTTGGCCAGGGTCATGACATCCGGTTGAATGCCATTGTGTTGATGGGCAAACATCTTACCGGTGCGCCCCATGCCGGTCTGGATCTCGTCCAGCATCATCAGCCAGCCTTGCCGGTCACAAATCTCGCGAATTCGATTCAGGTAGTCACTGGGCGGTATGTTGACCCCACCTTCGCCTTGAACCGGTTCCACCAGCACGGCGACCACATCCCCATTGTTTTTCGCGACGTCCTCGATCGCTTCGATGTCTGCAAAGGGGACGCGGATGAAACCCTTGACCAGCGGCTCGAAACCGGCCTGAACCTTGCGGTTGCCGGTGGCGGTAAGAGTAGCCAGGGTACGGCCATGGAAGCTGTTCTCCATGACGATGATGGCAGGATTGTCGATAGCCTTTTGATGGCCATAGAGTCTGGCGATCTTGATCGCAGCCTCATTGGCCTCGGCGCCGGAGTTAGAGAAAAATACCCGATCCATCTCCGCCAGGCGGGTCAGATTGTCGCCCAGGCTCTGCTGGTGCTGAATTCCGTAGATATTCGAGGTGTGAATCAGGGTGCCGGCCTGTTCACACAGGGCCTGCTGGATTGCGGGATGGGCGTGACCGAGGCCACAGACCGCGATTCCAGCGAGGGCATCCAGATATCGGTCGCCCTCTGAATCCCACAGCCACGCGCCCTCTCCTTTAGAAAAGGTTACCGGCAGTCTCTTATAGGTCGCCATCAATGATTCAGACATTTTCCTCATCCCAGAAAAACGAAAGGCATCCAGATGGACGCCGTCTTTACCTTTCAGCCGTTCAAATCGGCGGAAAACAGGCAATACTACTTAGCTACAGACCGAAATTCAAATTTCAATTAATTTCTGTACATGCTTCCTCACTTGGGCACAATAGCGACTATTAATCATTTGCTTAGATAAATCGAAGGAGTAGTCGATGAGTATGGCGCTGATGCTTACCTTGCATATCCTTGCAGTCATCATCTGGGTGGGGGGGATGTTTTTTGCGCACATGGCGTTGCGCCCTGCGGTCAATGAGCTGTTGGAGCCACCCCAACGTTTGCCGTTAATGCTCAAGGTGCTTGATGGTTTCTTTCCGTGGGTCTGGGCTTCAGTGGTCCTGATCCTGGGTAGTGGCTATTGGGTCATGTTCTCGGTCTACTACGCAGGCGGGATCCCGCTATCCCAATGGTTCATGGCGGCGCTCGGAACCCTGATGGCGGTAATTTTCGTGTTTATCTATATGGTTCCCTATCGCCGCATGGCCGCAGCATTAGCAGTTCCTGAGCTGCCCAAGGCGGGAGCTGCCATGGCTTTGATCCGTCGCCTGATCGGCGTAAATCTTGTGCTGGGTCTGTTGGTCACCGTGGTTGTCGTGTTTGGTAAATACAGCGGATTCTGATAATTCTTTTCGTCGGATACAAAACGGTGAGGGATGATGTCTATCGCTGGGAAGTCGCCGGTCTGATGGAGTCGATACTACCCACCGCACTGCTGATGGGGATCATCAGAAAATCTATAAAATCTAAATCAATCGAGACTGATGAGATGGACACGCTCCTTGAGTACGGCTCATCATAGCCAGGATAAGAAGCGTTAATTCAAATCCATCAGGGGCATGTCCATGAACAAGACTAATACGATTGGTGTCGATCTGGCAAAAAATGTTTTTCACCGGTGCATTCAGGATACCAAAGGCCATATCCTTGAGAAGACCAAGCTCGGGCGCAGCCAGTTCAAGCACTTTCTAGCTACCACCCCAGTCAGCCGGGTTGTATTCGAATCCTGTTCCACAGCTCACTATTGGTCCCGGGTGGCCAACCGTTACAACCACGAATCCCTGTTGATCCATCCTGCCTATGTAAAACCCTATCTCAAAACCAACAAGAACGACTTCAATGATGCCGAAGCGATCTGCGAAGCCGATAGCCGCCCAACCATGCGCTATGTTGCTGCCAAGACCATTGCACAACAGGATATCCAATTGTTGCACCGTATCCGACAAAGACAGGTACAGCAACGGACTGCGTTAGCGAACCAAATCCGAGGACAATTACTGGAATATGGTGTAGCGATACCTCAAGGTATCAGCCAGGTTCGCAGCCGTTTGGCGAGCATACTCGAAGATGGTGAGAATGAACTGACGCCACTGGCCAGAACGCTTTTTGATGCATTGCGACAAGAGTTCTGCGAGGTGGATGACAGGGTCAAACAGGCTGACAAGCAGGTTAAGCAGTTAGCCAATGAACATCCCATCTGCCAGCGACTCATGAAGATACCCAGCATTGGCCCCATGATCGCCACTGCTCTAATCTCAGCGATTGGCAATGCCAGTAGCTTTAAGAATGGACGAGAACTCTCGGCATGGCTGGGATTGGTACCGAAACAATACTCAACGGGTGGCCAACAACGATTACTCGGAATTAGCAAGCGGGGCGATGGTTATGTGCGCGCGTTGCTGGTGCAAGGTGCACTCTCGGCCATAACGCGATGCAAAGATCGATCGGATGATCAGTTGCTTTGGGCCAGGGGATTGCAAGAAAAGAAAGATTTGCAGAAAGCGGCTGTGGCATTGGCCAACAAGACGGCACGAATTGTTTGGTCAGTGATGGCAAAAGATCATGATTATGTAGAGGTGGTAAAATGTTCTACCTGAACGAACATTAGTTTCTTACAAACAACGTAATAGGCTCTGATATGGCAAGTGTTTGATGACAATACAGGTTAGACTGACACCTGCAGGACCTGTAATAGGGTTAGGTGATTTGCACCGTGAGTCTGATGAGGTGCAGGTGTGCGGTTTTCATCATGGCCGGAGATCCATATCCTG
>JBDLIT010000088.1:0-16876 GCA_039714735.1 Pseudomonadota bacterium | reverse complement strand
CATCGACTATGCCGAAATAGACGTCGCAGTGGATCGATATGTCATGGAAGGGCACCCAGAGATCGGCATGGGATTTCTGCAGGTCATAGATCTTGTCGTACTTCATGCAGTCATACATGGGCAGGATCAATTCTACCTGATTGCCCCGAATCGCCAGTTCGCGGGACAGTCCGTGTACCACATCCCCCAGCCCTCCGACCTTGGCAACCGGTGCGCATTCAGGGCTTACCATGACGATAAACATGTTCGAGTCACTCCTAGGGCCTGTTAACACTATGCGGATGCCCAGCGTTGGCACTCCAGTGAGGCCAGTCAAGGCGCACAGAGTGCGGTTTGGTTATTCCAAATAAACGATGTGCAACGCCGAATGGCCTCACTGGAGTGTCAACCCGTCGGGACGGGGCCATTTTCCCACATGACGGCGTTGCCCTTTCGTTCATGTACGGCAAGTACACCACACTCAGGGCTCCTTGTCCTGCGAGAAAATGGCCGCCGTCGATGGATATCCGCATAGTGTTAATAGGCCCTAAGTGATGAAACTGGTGAAATCGAGATTCGGAAAAATGGCGTCCATCTGTTCCAGGGTCTGCAGGTGCTGCAGATCGATAGTATCGTCGATGATCGACTGTTCTAGATAGTTGAAGCGGGCCAGCAGATCCCGCACCCGCTGTTCCGCATAGGACTTGCTGGTTCCGGTCTTTAAAATAAATGGCCAGTCCGATGCCTGGGCCAGCAGCAGGGATCGTCCCGCCTGTTGCAGGGCGCGGAATTTCAGGCTGCCCGGCTGCTCATCGACATATTTCCTGGCCAGTTGCTGCATGCTGCGGGCGGCCTGGTGCAGGTGCGGATAGAGCCAGTCATTGTGTTCATTCAGCCAATAGGCGTTATAGCCCAATTCACCCCAGCTGGAGGCTGAAGGCTGGGCGCATTGCAGCTTGGGGTGGCGCTGCAGATAGTGGAAGGGGGTGATCAGCTCGATCTCATCCTGCTGGTGAATCTTCCTGATCAGCGCCTCCAGCCATTGTGGACCCTCATACCACCAGTGACCGAACAGCTCGGCGTCATAGGGCGCGAGAAGCAGGGGAGGCCGTTCCATGCGAGAACTGTATTGCTGAATGGCGGCGCGACGCCGGTGCAGAAAGTCTTCTGCGTGAACTTCAACCCGCTGTTTAGCCTTTTTGAGTTCGTAAGGTTGTTTGTACTGGCCCTGATGGGTGACCCGAAAATATTTGATGCCGGTATGGGTGCGTGAGCCGTCATCGAGGATAAATGGACCAAGTTCCTCTGCAGGGCGATCGAAGCCGATATCCTGATGGAATTCACGGTACCAGCTGTCGCCGGGGTAGCCCTCATCGGCGCTCCAGACCTGCCTGGAAGATTCAGGATCACGGCCGAAGGCGGCAACGCCATTCGGGCAGGCCAGTGGGGCCGCGATACCGTGCCAGGGCCGCTCGTCCGCATGCAGGATGCCATGGGTATCGAGCATGAAATAGCGGAACCCCTGTTCCGCGAGCTGCTCCTCCAGGCCCGGAAAGTAGCCACACTCGGGTAGCCAGATGCCCGGGGCGGTCCTGCCGAAGGTCTCTTTGTAGGTCTCGGCCGCCACCGCCAGCTGAGCCTGGACAGATCCCGGTTCGGTGCGCAACAGGGGCAGGAAACCGTGGGTCGCCGCAGTGGTGATGATCTCCAGCTGGCCAGCTTCCTGCAGCTGTTTGAAGGCGCCAACCAGGTTGCCCTGATAGTGTTCTGTATAGAGTCTCCGGGTCTCTTGGAAGTGCTGCAGATAGTGTTCCGCGAGGACCTGGGTGCGCTGGTCTGCATGCTTGCGCGCTGCTTCCTGGCCGGCCAGTCCAATCAGACTCTGCATGTGTTGCAGATAGCGTTGTTGCAACAATTCATCCTGCAGCATGCCAAGCAGGGTAGGGGAGATCGACAGGGTCAGATGAAAGTTGATACCTGATTGGTCCAGGCGCTCGAAGGTTTGCAGGAGTGGCAGATAGCTCTCGGTTATGGCTTCGAAAAACCAGCGTTCTTCCAGGAATGCCTCGTGTTCGGGATGGCGCACATAGGGCAGGTGTGCATGCAGCAGCAGCGCCAGATAGCCTTGGGCCATCTCATTCCTCTCGATTGTGACGGCCGGCCAGCAGCTGGGCAACGAGTTGTTGTGCCTCTGGGGGCAGTGTCTTCTGCAGGGAGAAGCTGCCATCCGCCTTGGTCGCTATGAGCTGGCCATGGAATACGAAATGCGAGTTGGGTTGGGCCCGGCCATGAATATGCAGTTCGATGTGCAACTCTCCATCCGGACTTTCCGCCAGGGAGAAACTGGAGACTGGTTGAGATAAAACCTGTGAGCCTGATGTTTCAATTTTTCCCGATGCTACCCCTTCGGTTGGAGTCGGCCCCGTCGGTTTGCGGCTGAGCGGAGGAAAAGCAAAACCCGTGGGGATCTGCGCGGCAGCCGCTTGCAGGGTGTCCAGGGGAGTGAGGGACTCGATCCGCTCCTTGGTCAGGGCCTGGGCATCCGCGGCTGAGCAGAGAGGGAAGCTGTCGGCTTCATCGATGTCTACGGCATGCGCTGTGGACAAGCCCGAAGGCTTGGAAGGCTGCAAATCCCCGGCTTGAGGCGTCTCGATTGCCTGCTCAGGCAGGCGGCTCATTGGAGCAGTTATTCCTGCCGGGAAATCCAGCTCCAGGGTTCGAGCTTCAAATACCGGAGCGCCCGGGTCCGGAAACAGGGGGAACAGCTTGTTAAGACCTCCCAGCAGGGTTGCATCATTGGGCTGATTGTCATCTTCCCGCCAGGATCCCCGGGTTTTTTGAGGATTGAACTCAGCCTCTGCCCCACTGCCCGGCGATTGTTCAAAAAGCGTGTCGGCCAAGGGTGTCAGGGTCAGCACCTGGGTTCCATGTCTGGTTGAGTGGCCTGCTTTTGGCAGTTCCACGCTATTGGATCTGGCCAGATCGATCAGCTGTCCATTTTCCTTCAATACACCCAGTTCGGCACGGTAACTTCTGGCATCCTCCCAGAGTTCGACATATTGACTGCCTGAGGCACCAGTGATCTCGATATCGAAGCTCGGTGCAATGTCCTGTTCGTGGACCTGTTCGGTCAGGTCGTGAAAACGCAGGATCAGCTGTACATTTTCATCTTTCAGCCTGGAACTGGCAGCCTCCAGTTCCCAGGGGGTGATATGCCAATAGGCATGTAAACGATGTGGGGATACCTCCATCAACACCAACTCCGTGTCCTCGATCGGACGCGGAAAGTGTTTTTCCAGCAGATTACCGAGGCTGCGCAGGGACTCCCTGTCAGGGGTGTTGGTTGGATTGGAGTCGGAGGCCTGCATGTCTTGAGTTTGATGGGTGGGTCGAGTTTGCCTGGGCTGTGAATCGATCGCCATACCTTGGATGATGAAGATCGATCGAAGATTCCTGCCTGAACGTCAGTATATACGGGGTGCTCATTATAGCAGAGAATTGCCTGACGGCTATATATGGAGCTGTAGATAAACCCATTGTTTTATAAGCTATTTTTACCTTTTTTTACGGATTGATGGCTTTTTTGTAACAACTTTTTTGCGGCTTGATGACTTTTTGCCATTGATCCTGCCGCAATTGGCTGCCGGTTCTGTTTCAGGCGCTGACGAGGCGGGTTGGCTTGCCCGACTGACCGCTTGCGCGCTGTTGGATGGCGTCGCAGTCTTCTGGGCCTTTGCCGCCAGGGCTTTTTCCGCGTGATCCAACAGGGTCTCGACCTGTGCGGTATGTTCGTAGAGATGAGGTATCCAGCTATCGCCCCAGAACAGGTAACAGCTGGTCTGCCCTTCAAGCAGCACATGACGGGCCTCTTCCAATAATTTGGTCACCGCCGTCTCCTGACTTTTTTGCTGAGCCAGTTGGTGGTAGCGCTGACTGACCTGCACCACTTTCTCCACCGCCTTGCGCTGTGAGTCGGAGCCGGCCCACTGGGCGAAATCATAGCCTGAGGTGTCTCCCACATTCCATGCGCCGGTCTGTACATGGGCCGTCTGCTGGGCCTCATGCTCCTGCAGGTAGGCGGAGAGCGACACCGTGCGGGAGGGGTATTCGCCATGCCGGGCATGTTCCATGTAGGGCGCGAAAAAATAGCCAAAGAAGCCGGAGCTTTCATCGGTTTGACGAAACCAGCCGCCGTTTTCACCATCTGACCAGGTTGTGACCAGCCTGGGGTCGTGAGGCCTGGGGGATTGCCAGATCTTCTGCTGGACCTCATTCGCGAACCAGCCCGGGTTCAGTCCGCTCTCCTGGGCATTGGAGAGGTCCCGGTCCCTTGGAATGATGGTGATGCATTTGCCGTCATGACAGGCCTTATAGGGCTGGTAGATGTCCTGTGTCCCATCTCCAGGTTGGACATGCACGCTGTCCACCACCACATATTCATAGCCCGCTTTGATCAGAGCGGGAATCATCTCCATGGTGAAGGCCATCTCAGGTGGCCAGAAACCCTTAGGTGTGCGGCCGAAGGCCTGCTGCATGATCTCACGTCCCTGCAACAGGTGATCCTCCCAGTCCTGCTGGGGTATCAGGGGAAATATGGGGTGGTAATAACCCATGCCGATGAGTTCCACATTGGGCGTATTGCGGTAACTTTCCAGCATTGCCGGGATGTCGATGATGTGCCGGTAGGCGTCGACGATCTGCGGGTCGAGAAATTGTTCCAGCAGAATACCGGAGAAGCCTACGTGCAGATGAGCGACATCCTTATATTTATCGGCATAGCGGGCCGCGCGTTCATAGCAGCGGATAATCTGCTCCGCCTCCCAGGGGTTCTCCTCGATCAACAGCTTGAGGTTACCGGGCGGTTGATGCATATGCAGGCCAAGGGCGTGTGAAATCGTCTGCTCGTACATGGATGATCTCCGAAATACTACCGTTACTGTCGATGTGCGCCTATCGGTTGAGGATGATCCTATAGGATAAAGGTTACCTGTAGATAACGCTCCGGCTCCAGAGGTTGGGGACGAGTTAGCAGAGGCGGGGCGTACAACCGGTGCTTATTCAAAGGCGTAATGTTTCTCCACATTCTTCAAGATCTCCCAGGTGCACTTCATGCCGGCGGGGAAAGTGACCAGGTCACCACGCCCAAACTCCTGGGGTTCGCCATCTTCTGGAGTGACGATGACCTTACCACGCAGAAAATAGCAGATCTCGGTCTGATCGTAGCTCCAGTCGAATTTCGAGACCTCTTTCTTCCAGATAGGCCAGTCATAGACGCCCTGGATTTCGAGTTTCATGGAAGAGGGACGGTGCTCGCAGAGGATTGTCAGAGGGTTCATGAGAAAATTCATCATCAGTGGAGAGTCGGGAAAAGTAGTCTACTCTAGGAGAAGGATTTTAACCGAAAGTCTACTGCAGGTGGTAATGGCCTGATCAGTTTATCCAAATGGATTGGTTCTATAAAATCTAACAACCCATAAAACTCCCCACAATTCAGTCCCTAACAAGTAGTAGTGTTCAACCGCTCAATCAACTGCAGGGATTTCGTCTTTCCCATGGCCAGAATGACCGGGCTGCCTTGCTTAGTCTGACGCCTGAGATTTCTTTGTCACAAGCCGCCGGCAAGCT
Organism: Pseudomonadota bacterium; assembly: GCA_039714735.1. GTDB lineage: Bacteria > Pseudomonadota > Gammaproteobacteria > Chromatiales > Chromatiaceae > JASJBU01. The sequence continues at coordinate 11,272 of JBDLIT010000088.1, read as the reverse complement.
GGCAGCAAGGTCGTTTGAGCAAAAGGTCAGTAAATCTTGGGAAGCGAAGATTCCATTGGAGTCCAGGCGTAAAATCGAGATCTTGAGGTTGATCAAGCAGCTCAATGCAAGGCCTGATCTTGAGTACGCAGAACCGAACTTCATCGTCGAAACCAAACTGGTCCCCAATGATACCTACTACGATTTTCAGGAGCACTATCCCCAGATCCGCCTGCCCCAGGCCTGGGATGTCACCACAGGCACGCCGGATGCCGGCAGTGTGGTGGTGGCATAGAAAACAATCCGGATGATCCGGGAGACAGTACCGAACTGGGGCAGGGTTCCTGGCACGGCACACATCTGGCGGGTACCGTCGCTGCCGTCAGCAATAATAGTCGGGGTGTTACAGGTGTCGCCTGGGGGGCAAAGGTCATACCTGTCCGGGTGTTGGGTGTCGGGGGCGGCACCACGTACGATGTGGATCAGGGTGTGCGCTATGCGGCCGGTTTGACAAACGACAGCGGTACGGTTCCTGCCGAGGTTGCGGATATCATCAACCTCAGTCTGGCGGGTGGCGATGTCACAGTTGATAGGAACGGTGATAGCAATGGAGATGGCGTTCTCAGCTGTATCGTGGATGACACTAGTGGAGTCAGGGTCACCAACTATGCCTTTTATCAGGATACGTCGATGGCCGCACCGCACATGGCAGGTGTGGCAGCGTTGATGAAGGCCATCGATCCGGGGCTCACCCCCAGTGAGTTTGATTTTTTACTTATTGTCGGAAATGAATAATCAGGCTCAGTTGAGCATGGCGGCCACCGAGGCTGTCTATGACTACCAATTCGATGATATCCCTGCAGGTGAGTATTATCTTATTGCAGGATCGGATGTGGACAACAACAGCATTATCTGCGAAATCGGAGAAAGTTGCGGGGCCTATCCATTGCGTTATCAGGAGCTGTTGGTGACATTGATCCAGAATATCAACGGCCTGGATTTTCCAGCCACGATCAATTCGGGTCTCAGCGGTACAACTGGGGTCGATACGCTATCAACGCAGCAGGGTTTTCCGGTGAAAAAATGAGCCCTGTGAAGATGTTGAGATTGTTACCGATACTCAGTGTTCTGCTGTTAACAGATTGTCAGAGTGTTGCCGAGAAGGACGGCGTCGGATTGACCCTGCTCAAACAATCCAATCAATGCCGAATCATGGCTCCACAAATGCGCTTACTGAAAACCGTTGCTGAGATTCATCAGGCCACCGGCTTGAGAGCGATGTTGAACGCCAAGCCGCCTCCACTGGATGTGGATTTCAGCGCTCAGGCGGTTGTGCTGTTGGCCATGGGGCAGAAACCTACGGCAGGTTACCGTATCGTCGTGGACGCAGAGCAAGTCGAAAGGCGAGGAACAACTCTTTGGCTACCGGTCCGGTTCACTGCTCCTCCAACCGGCAACGCAGCTGCGACAGTGATCACCAGCCCCTGCGTGGTATTCGCGGTTGCTAGGAAAGGGTTGCGGAGAATTATTGCGGGTGAAACCGGTTTGTCCGTCGACTTTTGAGATTACACCCCCTTCGGCCGGCTAAACGGCCGAAGGGGGAGTGAGTGCTGTTGAGTGTCAGGTCCTGGGGCAAAACATATCTCGCCCAAGACAGCGGATTACTCTTCAGTTTCGTTCTCTGTAGTGGTGTCTGTTGTGACCTCAGGCATAGGTTGGATGATGATCCCGGACAATGGTGGCAGGGTGAGTTCCAGCGACCAGGGACGGCCCATCCACTCTCGCTCTTCGGTAACCAGCTTGATGGGGCCATTCCCCATGTTACTTCCTCCATAGTGGGAGGAGTCTGAGTTCATCACTTCCTGCCAGTTACCGCCCTGGGGGACGCCGATCCGATAGTGATCTCTGGGGACAGGTGTAAGATTGAGTATCACAATCGCCATATCGCCCTTATCGTCCTTGCGCAGGAAACTCAGCACGGATTGTTGAGCATCGTTGCAGTCGATCCACTCGAAACCATTCCAATCGAAGTCGTGGGTATAGAGCGCCGATGTATTGTGGTACAACTGGTTCAGATCCTTAACCAGGTGCTGCATACCCTGATGATTGGGGAAGTCCAATACCCACCAATCGAGGGGCTGAGCGCTGTTCCATTCGCTCCCCTGGCCAAACTCGGTGCCCATGAAGAGCAGCTTCTTGCCGGGATGGGCGTACATGTAGGTATAGATTAGGCGCAGGTTGGCAAAGCGCTGCCAATCGTCTCCGGGCATTTTGTGCAGCATTGATTGCTTGCCATGCACCACTTCATCGTGGGAGAAGGGCAGCAGGAAGTTCTCGCTGAAGGCGTAGAGCATGCTGAAGGTCAGCTCGCCATGGTGATATTGACGATGGATCGGCTCATTTTCGATATAGGCAAGGGTGTCATTCATCCAGCCCATATTCCACTTAAGGTCAAAACCCAGGCCACCTAGATAGGTAGGTTTAGTGACCTGTGGCCAGGAGGTGGATTCCTCGGCCATGGTGAGTACACCGGGTACCTGGTCATGCACCACTTCGTTCATCTCGCGCAGGAAGTCGATGGCCTCGAGATTTTCGTTGCCACCATATTTGTTGGGGATCCACTCGCCCTCTTCGCGAGAATAATCCAGATAGAGCATCGATGCCACTGCGTCCACCCGCAGGCCGTCGATATGTAACTCTTCCAGCCAGAATAGGGCGGACGAGAGCAGGAAGTTCTTAACCTCATAACGCCCAAAGTTGTAGATCAGGGTCGACCAGTCGCGGTGTTCTCCCAGGCGCGGATCTTCATGTTCATAGAGTGGCGTACCGTCGAAGCGGGCCAGTCCATGGGCATCCTTGGGAAAGTGGGCGGGCACCCAGTCGATGATTACACTAATGTTGTTTTGGTGGCAGTAGTCGACGAAATAGCGGAACTCGTCAGGGGTGCCGAAACGGCTGGTGGGTGCGTAATAACCAGTGGCCTGATAGCCCCAGGACAAGTCGTAGGGATGCTCGGTGACCGGTAGCAGTTCGATGTGGCTGAAGCCCAGCTCCTGCACATAGTCCACCAGACGGTGGGCCAGATCTTTGTAGTTGAGCATCTCTCCTTCGGGACCCCGCTGCCAGGAGCCGAGGTGGACCTCGTAGATCGACATCGGTTCATGTTGCCAATCCTGTGCAGCCCGTTGTTTCAACCATTCAGCATCACCCCAAGCATAGCTGCTGGGGGCTTCGATGATGGAGGATGTATTGGGGCGCAACTCGCAATGGCGGGCATAGGGGTCGGCCTTCTGGAATACAGCGCCCCAGCGTTCGTTACGGATCTCAAACTTGTAGAGGGCTCCTGCGTCCAGGTTGGGGATGAACAACTCCCATACCCCGCCGGTGCGCATCCGCATAGGATATACGCGGCCATCCCAGCGATTGAATTCACCGATCACACTAATACGGCTGGCATTGGGCGCCCAGACCGAAAAAAGCACTCCTGCAACACCATCTACTTCGTGCAGGTGGGACCCGAGTAAGCGGTAAGCGTGCCAGTGCTTGCCTTCACCAAACAGATGCAGGTCCAGGTCGCCGAGCTGGGGTGGAAAACAGTAAGGATCGTAATACACATGTTCGTGGTTGGTGTCATCATGCCAGATCAGGCGATAACGTTCCGGCAGATTCTTTTTCAGGCCGCGCCACTCAAAGAAATCGGTGCCTTCGATGCGCTGCATGGGTATCTCACCCTCAGCGATAGTGACCTGTTCCGCATGGGGCAGGAAGACCCTGACGAGTACTTCATTGCCATTTTCATGGCGGCCAAGCACCTCGAATGGGTCGTGATGGCTGGCCTCGATGATTTTTTTCAGGGCAGGGTCTAATTTGGGGGCAGTTTTAGCCTTCATGTCGCTCGCCTCTATAGTACAGCAGTAATGGCGTTGTCAGATGATCGTGCTCAGAAATCGTTGTTCAGAATACTCTCCGCTCTGCGGCAGATTTCCCGGCCATAGTCGGTCCACAATCCTTGCCCCCAGTATCGGTAACAGGAGGTCTGGGATGAGAGCAGATGAAACAGGGCATTCCGGTAGCGCTGATCGTCAGTCGTGATACCTTTACCATCGATCTGCTCATGAAAACGGATGCTGGCTTCCTCCATCGGCGCGAGGACATTGTCATAGCCCTCTACCCAGGAGAGGTTACTGGTCCAGCTGCCACCCTCCATGTGGAACTGGTGATCCTCCTGACGCAGCGTTTCGATGGTCTTTTCCAGTTTTTCGGGTCCGTCTCCGGGTTGCATCCGTTCCCAGATCTTCTTGTGGAACAAGGGCTGGACCATCGGCAGGTCGCTGGTCTTGATGCCCATGCCGAACAGATGCTCCAGGTACTCGCTGGCATTCATCATTGGTACGTCTGACCAGGAGGAGGTGTTGACTACGTCGATAAATTTGGGTGGAAACTCGTTCATCATCACGCCGCCATTTTCACCATCGGCGATCTGGGTGACCAGCGGCGGCACCTGTTTTCCCGCCAACTCCCATTTTTGCAGGCTTTGGGCTTCGAACCAGGGCTGCATCTGCGCCACCAGTTTGGTGTCGGAGCCCTGGGTCTTGATGATGGCGATGATTTCCGCGGTCTCGCCCTTTGAATTGGTGCAGACCAGCCGATGCGGCAGGTGGGGGCGCTTGGGATTCCAGCCATCCTCAGGCTGTTCCACGGTATGCTCCTGCACCAGCACCCATTGGTAACCACAGTCCACCAGGGTCTTGATGAATTCGTAGGCGACATCCGGGTGGTTGGGCAGGGCCATTTCGGAGGGCGAGAAGCCCCGCACCCGCTCCAGCGCGGACCAGCCGAAGATGGCGGCAAAGTGCTGTTGCCAGGCCAGCACATGACGACGATAGTCCTGCACCGGGGTGGAGGGAGCCACCGCATGGCCCCAAGGCATGCCGAGCCATTCTGCGTAAGGCTGCAGGGCTGGGTCACAGGTAAAGGTCTTCAGTTTGTCGATGACCCAGTCATGTCCCATCTTACGCAGGCCGTGGAACAGGGTGCCGGAGTACTCCAGCATCACCCGGGGATTCTTACCTTCGCTGACCAGCTGCGGAATCATGTCGCCTATGCGCGCATAACAATCGGCGAACACCGGGGCATTGTGGTTGTCCCCGGTATCCTGATGTTCCATCATGTGTTGCAGATTACTGATCAGGTCCGCCGTCTGCAGATCATTGCCGCCTGCAGGAATCAAGGGTTGGTGCATGTGCAGCGCGATGGCGCTGGCGGCGCGAATGCTGCCGAAATCGATCTTTCCGGCATCTTGATACAGCCCTTTTTTGGCCCCATCGCGCATGGTTTCGATGACCTGATCCTCTGCACCACTGATGTTGGGCACATCTTTGATATATTCGGGTAGTTCTTTCATTAATGTTCCCTTTGTATTAATTGTTACGGATGTGTTCGTAGATTCTGAGGTAATCGGCTCCCGGTTTGTTCCAGGAGAAGTCGTAGGCCATGCCCTGTAGCGCCAGTTTGCGAAATAGGTTCGGCTGCTGACGCCAGAGATCGATGGCTCTTCTCAGGGCCGATTCCAGGGCTGCCTCATCGGCCTGATGAAACACAAATCCGTTGCGCAGTTCCTCGGGCTGGTCTGAATAGTCGATGTCAAAGACGGTATCCACCAAGCCCCCGACAGCCCGTACTATGGGTATAGTAGCGTATCGCAGGGCGATCATCTGAGTCAGACCACAGGGTTCAAACATGCTGGGCGCCACGATCAGATCGGAGCCGGCATAGATCAGGTGCGCCATCTCTTCATTGTACCCGATCTCCAGATGGCAGTCCGGATTGTTGTTCAGATGGTGTTTGAGCTGCCAGAAGTCGTCATTGATGCTCTCTTCCGGGCTGGAGCCCAGCAACACGAACTGCGCGCCCCGCTCCAGGGCAAAGAGGATGGCGCGGCGGATGAGGTGCACACCCTTCTGGGTATCGAGGCGGCCGACATAACTGACCAGTGGTTTGAACTCTTCACGCATCAGCAAGCGCTGACGTAATGTCCGCTTGTTGCCGTATTTATCTTCGAGATGTTCTGCTGAGTAATGATGCGAGATGTGAGGATCCGTTGCCGGATTCCATGTTTCATAATCGAGGCCATTAAGCACACCGCTGAATTTCTCTGCAAAGCGGTGCAGTGTTGGAGCAAGTCCATATCCTTGATCTGTGTGTAGGGTTTCCCAGGCGTGCTGGGGGGATACCGTGGTCGTGAAATTCGAGTAGGTAATGGCGCCTTTGGTGAGATTGAGGGCGCTTGGGTTGAATTCATCCCGCATCTTATCCCGCTGGTAATAGTAGCCGGGACGTCCCAGTCCGGTAAACCAGAGCACATTTTCACCCACAATACCCTGATGTTTGAAATTATGAATGGTATGGCACACACGTATGTTCTCCATACCTGCATAGCGGTAGATCTCGTAGAGTAGGGGCGCCAGCAGACCGGTCTGCCAGTCATGGGTATGGATCACATCCGGGCGTTTGCCTGACTTAAGGATAAATTCCAGAGCGGCTTTACTGAAAAAGGCAAAGCGTATGTGATCGTCGGGAAACCCGTAATACTGGCCACGATTGAAGAAATTGTCAGGTGAGTGAGGTTCGATGAAGAAGCATTTGCGGCCATGACCGTGTCCGAACCAGACGGTACAGGGGATATGGCCATTGAACCAGGGCACCTGCAGATTGTCCATGCTGACCTGCAGATCCCATATCTGGTCGTAACGCATGCAGTCATACTTGGGCAGGATGATCTCTACGGCATTGCCACGGATCTCCAACTCCCGGCTCAGGCCGGACACCACGTCACCGAGTCCGCCAACCTTGGCGACAGGCGCACATTCAGATGCGACCATTATGATAAACATAGATCCTTCAGGGAGCTTTCTCGGTAATTAAACGGCAACTGCATAAATCAGACTTCAGGCTTGTTTAGCTGTACCCAAACCCGGCTAATCTACACCCTTGAGGATTTCCCGCACATGAGCGAGATCAGCTTCAGCGCGATCAACCCAGGCTTCACCCCAGAAATAATTGCAACTGGTCTCGGCGCGTAACAGATGCCACATGGCATCCTCCAACTTGTCCCAAGTCCGGGGATCGGCCTCATGGCGTACACCGGCCTGCCAGCGGGAATCGTGGACGGCTTTGCTCAGGTCAGGAAGCTGTGCCAAGGCATCTTTTTGTCTCTGAGAGCCGGTCCACTGCAGAAAACCATGGCCATTGTGCCAACCTGTATTCCAGGCTCCGGTGTTTACCCGTACTTCACCCGCAGCGCCATGCTGATCCAGGTAGTGATCGATAAACGTAGGTCTTACACCCGCACTGCCCGCATATACCGCATTCATGAATTGAGGATAGAATTCACCCCAGTAACCACCACCTTCCGTGGTGTTGCGAAACCAGCCTCCATTGTCTCCATCCGTACAGGTCGTGACAAGTGGTGCGAAATCGCACCAGCGGGTCCGCTCAGCAAGCTCGTTTTGAAACCAGCCGAATTCCATGCCTGCCTCCTGAGCGTCGGACATGTCACGGTCTCTGACAACTACGATAATCTCATCATCGCCAAAGCGGGCGATATGGGGCCGATAGCGGAGTTCCTGCCAGCTCATGGGGGTGATCGGTTCAACATGATCCGAATCCACCAGCACCCAACGATAACCCATGCGTTTGAGTAGTGGAATGAGCTCCATGCTGAAGCCCATTTCGGGCGGCCAGAACCCGGTGAAGTCTGAGCGCCAGAAGAGATGATGCGCGATGCCAAGCCAGCGGTTCAGGTGTTCCTCCCTGTCTGCTTCTGGTATCAGTGGCAGCACGGGATGGTAATAGCCGGTGCCGAGGATATCGATAATATTTCTGTTCTGCAGATGCCAGAGCATGGAGCCACAATCCACAGTGCCATACACTTGCTGCTGAAAGTCCGGGTTGGATAACACCTCCAGCAGGGTGCCTGACATGGCCAGATGTACGCGACCTATATCCTTGTATTGCCATAACACCCGTGGAATGCGATCAATGGCAAGTAGGATCTGTTCCGCTTCCCAGGGTTCATGGTGCAGGAGATCCTGTAGATTTCCCGTGGGTTGGTGCAGGTTGAGCACCAGTGCATGTTGTACTTCATTCATTTTTCGGCATAGCTCGGGTTTGATGTGGTATTTTATCCTATAGGGCGACAGACTCTCGCCGGCGTTATGTGACAGGAATAGAGTCGGAAGATGGGTGACTCCTTAGATGAATCGTCCAGATGGATATTCAGATACACCATCCGATATCTGTATTTTCTGGAGTGATCCAGCTTCCTGGGCTACCTTTATAGTGTTCATAGCGGATTAAATAATACTACAACTGACAGGAGTGGACATGGCAAATAAAGAGGCACTCAAACTACTCAAGAAACAAGACGTTGATGCATTCAATAAATGGGTCAAGCTCCGTCGGAACAAAGGTAAAAAAGCAATTGACCTTAATGATCAGAATCTAAGTGGTCTTGAGCTGCACTGGGTCGACCTGAAAGATGCCCATTTGAATGGCTGTGATTTGAGAAATTCAGATCTCAAAGGCGCCAATCTGAAGAGAGCCAGACTAAGGCAGGCAGATCTCCGTGGGGCCAATTTTACGGAAGCCAATCTCACAGAAGCCGATTTACGTCGCGCAAAACTCAAGGGTGTGGATCTGGCGCGGGCAATTCTAAAAAAAACAAAAGGGATCTGATGCCAGGCAATCGGCCTCTGAATAAGTCGGCCAGCTTAATTTAATTGCTCAATGTCAATATTTTCTCTGAAAATCAATCTATTTAGCTGGCATTGCACCGGTTAAAACCATACCCTCTAAACGTTAGGAATCTGTACTTGTTGGTGTAGATGGAGTTTGTCGAGGAGATAACTGGAGATCAATAATGGCAGCTAAAAAAAAGAGCGATGAGTTAAGCGGGGGTGGTTTTTTGAATGAAGTGGAAAAAACCGGCGCCGCTCTTGTGGATGAAGTTAAACAATTGTTTGAAAGTCTGGCGGATAAAGTCACTGGTCTTGCAAGCTCCGCGGCTGATGTGACTGTCTCTGTCGCTGAAAAAGTCAGTGCTGAACCTACAGAAATGCTCAAAAGTGTTGTACAGGATGTGAAAGAGGTAGGTGAAGCATCCGTCACCACCATTGTGGAGAAATTCGATTCATTGCGGGACCATGTTTTGAGCAGCGTTTCGTCAGCACCAGCCAAAAAGGCGAAGAAAAAATCGGCGGCAAAAAAGAAGGCCGCAAAAAAATCGGCGGTCAAGAAAAAGGCGGCATCCAAGAAAAAGGCAGCGTCCAAGAAAAAGGCTGCTACTAAGAAAAAAGCGGTATCAAAGAAGAAGGTCGCCACAAAAAAGAAGGCTGCATCCAAGAAGGTTGCCAGTAAAAAAAAGACCGCTAAGAAGAGTGCGGGCAAGAAGAAGGTTGCTGCCAAAAAAGCCTAGCAGGCAGGCATTCCGCTGATACCAGTGAAGTCCTCTTCTTTCCAGTTGTCCGCCGAGTGTCAAGTCAATAAGGAGCATTAAATTGCACCCGGCGGTCATTCTAATACCTGTTGCGGCGGTGATTCTTGGTCCAAGAATCTGGGTGGCTCGTGTGTTGAAGCAACACAACCATGAGGATGAAAGCCTATCAGACAGTGCTGCTGATCTGGCAAGGGCGTGGCTTGATGCGCATCAGTTGCAGTTGGTGAAGGTCGAGATCACTGATCTGGGTGATCACTATGACCCGAAAGCCAAGGCGGTAAGGCTGACTCGAGATAAATTCGATCGGAAATCTCTGACTGCGGTGACCACTGCGGCGCATGAGGTCTCGCATGCCCTGCAGGATGCAGCGGACTATGCCCCTTTCGTCTGGCGGACACGGCTTGCCAGTCTGGCGCAGGCATCGGGCCAGGTTGGGACTGTCATCCTACTGTCGGTGCCCGCGGCCGCCCTGTTTTTCCGCCGTCCAATTCCACCTGTACTGATCGGCGCCACTCTGTTTGGCATGCTGGGTACTGGGCTGGCGCTGCAATTGACTGCGCTGCAGTCTGAGTTGGATGCCAGTTTTAAAAGGGCGCTGCCGATGTTGCAGGATGGTGCTATCAACACCAGCCGGGTTCAGGACGCGAAAAAGATCCTGATCGCCTGCTCGCTGACCTATGTGGCCTCTTCAATACTTTCGGTGCTGAATATCTGGCCTTGGCTGGGAGCTGGGGGCGCTTTGCGAGCTCACTCGTTGCAACCCGGGATGACCGCTTTTGCCGCTTACCCACAACGTAGCGGCATTCAGCATGATGTGGGTCGAGAACAAACCCAAGAAGTACGACTGGAGGGATATAAATCGCGCTCTACAGGAACCGCTGACAAGCTTATCAGGAGTGTGGGTAAGCCACTGATTCGAACCTGGTTCCGTTTGAAAGGGTATCTCGGTTGATCAACCATACCTTGTTGTGACTTAACGAGACCCTCTCAGCTGCAGATCCTCACGGCCAGTACAGAACAGGGAGCATGATGGGCAATTCGTGTTGTCACTGAGCCCAACAAGAATTTTTGGATGGCCCCCTTGCCTTTATGCCCCAGCACGATCAGATTGCAATGAATCTCTTCGGCCAGATCGAGAATCTCGTGACTGACATCGGATGATTCTCGCAGGTGGGTCGAAACATGGGGTGTTCCCCATTTGACTTCGTTGGAGAGCCGTTCCAGAGACTTTTGCGCCAGTTTTTTCTTCTCTTTCCAGACCCAGCTCAGGCGCTGCTTGATGTCCTGCCGGTAGAGTTTCAACAGGGGAAGGACGGTCAGGTTGGTAACCTCGGCATCCTCGCCGAGGGGTAGCGCAGCACAGAATTCCACAGCCTGTTTAGCCGGGTCTGAGTCATCATAGGCAATCAGGATCCGCTTGGTGGGCAGCCGATGCGCCTGCTCGAGTTCTGTGGCAATGTCATGTGGTTTACTGTGAAATGGCCTGACGATTAATACCGAACAGCAGGCATAGGCCAGCACCTGGTCAGATACGCTGCCGAGCAGGAAGCGTTTAATGCCACCCAGCCCATGGGAGCCGACGACCACAAGATCAACAGCAAGGGTTTTTGCCGCACGGACGATCTCTCTCGATGGATGTCCTTCTCTGATCAGGCTGTTGCAGTTCAAGCCGGCATCCGCCAATTGTGTTTCTCCTGCGGATATGATGTCTCCAGCCTCATCCAGCAACATCTTTTTGGTCTGCCCGAGTAATTCAAGCTGCTCTTCGCTCAGCTCGGCCTTCTTCTTGCTTCTGTA
>JBDLIT010000087.1:0-16908 GCA_039714735.1 Pseudomonadota bacterium | reverse complement strand
ATCCATGACCACCGAACCAAAGCGTCCTTGCCACAAATGGCCAGTGACCCTCATACGGGCATTAACATATCCGGTATAACGCCGATGCGCATCCGCGAAGGTACGGCGCAACCCATCTTCATCCGAGGGGACAATGATGATATGGACATGATTGGGCATGAGGCAATAGCACCAGATCTCAGCACCGGCCTTTTGTGCCGCTTCATTCAGCAAATATTTGTAAAGCGCATAGTCGTCCTCTTCAATTGCCATAATTGCTATAGTGGCACAATGTAGCACTAATGTGCTACATTGTGCTTATGCGTTCACTGCAAAAGAGCGAAACATGCCTACGACTACCATCCGATTACCTGAAGACCTAAAGGACCGTATTGCGCACGCTGCGGAGCGTGCAGGCACGACCTCTCATGCCTTCATCCTAGATGCTATTGCTGAGAGAGTAGATGAGGAGGAGCGTCGCAACAACTTTCACGAGACTGCAGAGCAGCGTTACGCGGAGATTGTGGCCTCGGGGAAGACCATTCCCTGGAGCGAGATGCAAACTTACCTTAAGAGTCGACTCGCAGGCAAAAAGACGGCTCGGCCTAAAGCCAGAAAGCGGGCTTACTGAGCAAACAAACTGATGTCTCGTATCGAACTTGCTTCTGATGTAGGCGAAGATTTTGATCGCATACTGGAACACCTGAATCAGCACAAAGTAGCAGACGCACCTTCCCGGATCGAGGAAATCCTCCAGGCGGTTTCGGTGCTAGAACATAACCCCTTGATCGGTCGGTCAGCGCGAACCGACATGAGGGAGTTGGTCATCGGGCGACAATCCCGGGGTTATGTCGCTCTATACCGCTATGTCCCCGAGATCGACACCGTCTTCGTGCTTGCGATACGTAGTCAGCGCGAAGCAGGCTACAGTAGGACTTAGGCCATGCGAAGCGGCTAAGTAACCCAAAGTAAACTAATGGAATGACCTCACCCATCTATATCTTGCCCCACCAATGACCGTTTTCTCGACTTGATGATAGGTGTGGTTTGTCTGAGCTCAATGACCGCTCTGTCGGCAAAGGAGACACATCATGGTCATGTCGAGATCGGCGACAGTGGGGCCCTGCAGCCAATTACGGTCACACGCTGCTAGAATTCATACAACTACTGGCTTAAAATGAGTGCTGTCGGCCAGTTCTGGACCTTCACCCACCTCCTTGCACCCCTGCGTAGCAAACCGATGAGGTGGACTGTTTACAAGAAAAATCACAAGTAGGATATTCGCTGGATTTGCAGATACGCATATGTCGTATCGCGGGGCTCTCAGGAGTCATCGGGGCCGCTTGCGTGAGCTTGTCCGTACTTATTTTCCCGCCCCTACCAGGCTGCCTAGACCCACGGCGTCCAGTTCGTTGTTGATAAAGTCGCGAATCGTTTCCGAGTCCTCCATGCCCAACGCCTTGCGCAGCAAATTCTCCGACTGTCTACGACTGAGGTTGCGGATTACGCTCTTGGCCCGGGACAGGCTGGCGGGACTCATGCTGAGGATGTCCACCCCCATCCCCACCAATAGCAGCACGGCTGCCGGATCTCCCGCCATTTCGCCGCATACGCTGACCGGTTTGCCGAGCTTGTGGGCCGTGTCCACCAGATCCGACATGACACGCAATACCGAAGGGTGCAAACTGTCGTACAGTTGGCTCACCCGGGCATTGTTACGATCCACTGCGAGCAGGTACTGGGTCAGATCGTTGCTGCCTATAGAGAGAAAATCCACCCGACGCAATAGGGCCTCCGCCTGATACAACATGGCGGGGACCTCGATCATGACCCCAACGGGTGGGTCAGGCAGATGATAGCCCTCCTCTTCCAACTCTTCGTGTGCCCGGTCCAGCAACTCGAGTGCGGTGTCCACTTCGCGGATACAGCTGACCATTGGCAGTAGGAGATGGAGGTTATTTAGGTCTTCATTGGCACGCAGCAGGGCACGCAGCTGGGTAATGAAGATTTCCGGATGATCCAAGGTGATGCGGATGCCGCGCCAGCCGAGGAAAGGATTCTCCTCTTCAATGGGGAAATAGGTCAGGGGTTTGTCGCCACCCACGTCCAGGGTGCGGATTACCACGTGGCGGGGCGCGTAGGCTTTCAGAGCCTTGCGGTAGATCATGTACTGCTCATCTTCGGTCGGGAAGGATTTGCGGGAAAGGAAGCTGTACTCGGTTCGGTACAGTCCCACCCCTTCCGCAGAGCAGTCATCAGGGGTATCGATATCGTCCATTAGGCCATTGTTAACGTACAGCAGGACCCGTGAACCATCCTTGGTTTCGGCTGGTAGGCCACGCAGCGCCTCCAATCCCTTGGAGACCTTTTTCTCCTGTTTGATCAGGTGCTTGACTTGGCGTATCACCAGCGCTGTGGGATCGATGCAGACCTGTCCTTTGTAACCGTTGACGACGATCTTCTCCCCATCCAGCTTCTCCACCGGCAACTCCCCCAGTCCCATTACTGCGGGTACGCCCAGACTACTGGCTAGCACCGCCACGTGGGATGCCCGGGAGCCTTTCATGGAGACGATGCCAGCGATGTGTGACAAGGGTACATCAGCGACGATATGGGCGATGCTGACTTCGTCCGCCATGAGAATGCAGTGCTTCGGATACTGCCGGGTTTCCGGTTGAATGGATTGCAGGTGTCCCAGGAGGCGCCGGCCCACGTCCCGCACATCCTCCGCCCGCGCACGCAGATAGGGGTCTTCGATCTTCTGGAAGACCCGCACATGCTCTCTGATGGTATCGCGCAATGCCCCCGGTGCCCAGTTGCCGGCGCGAATCCGCTGTACCACGCCGGACAACAGGCTATCGTCACTGAGCAACATCACATGCACGTCGAACAGGGCCTGTGCATCGGAAGTGAGTGCTCCGGACAGTTTCTCGGCATCGGACCTCAGTTCCGCCTGTACCGTGGTCACGGTTTCGAGAAATACGCTCTCTTCCGACACCACGTCCTCCACCTGCCGGTCCGGGACGCTATCCAGGTCCGCCAGGGGGCTGAGCAGTACGATGGTCCCTATGGTCACCCCAGGTGCGCCGGGAACCCCCTGGTGGAAATCCGATCGGCCTTCGCGCTCTGCTAGGTGAGTCTGTGTCTTTCCGGCCTCTAGGGCGTAGGCTACGGCACCCGCCAATTGGGCCGCGATAGTGACAAGGAACGCCAATTCGTCGTTGCTGAAACGGCGTGCTTCCAGGTGCTGCACCACTAGGATGCCTAGTTCCCGGCGGTAATGGATGATGGGTACGCCGAGAAAAGCGTTGTAGCGTTCCTCGCCGGTCTCCGGGAAATAGTGATACCGAGTGTGGTCGGCGGCGGCGTCCAGATTGACCGGTTCCTGGCGCTCCGCCACAAGGCCTACCAAGCCGTCGTTCCTGGCCAGCACGACCTTACCGACAGCGTCCGCATTCAGCCCTTCCGTGGCCGTCAGGGTATGGCTGCCGCTCTCTTTGTCGGTCAGGTATACCGAGCAGACGTCAACTTCCATGGCCTGTTTGACCCGGCTGACGATCAGCTCCAGGGCCTCGTCCAGGCTGGTTGCTGCACTGACGGCTTGGGTAATCCGACGAAGGAGATCCAACATAGTCGCAATGGTTGTTGTCAGGTGAAAGGCGTCCGACGTCCGGCGTCCTGTTGTAAAATGCGTTTGCAGGGCTGAGAAGAGGGCGCTCCTACTATGTCAAGGTAAATCCTTAGCCCGCTGATCCGATGGTGCCCTTATCTTGTGCTTTGGGGGCAGAATCGACAACTTAGGCATCATAGCCGATCCAAAATTTTTTCGCAGATACACAATCGACCAATCCTCAATATCCGTTTCTTGCAAATAACAGGTGTTAAAACAAATGTCTCCTTTGGGGTATGTCTATTTCTAAGTTGCGTTTCCCAAGGTCTGCTCCAAGGTGACTCCTAAAAGGTATGCTTTTTGCTCTGGCTCCATAACGATTCCTGACTGAAGGGTCATTGTTACACCTTCTGCTACATCGAGGCGTTCGCCAATGGTGAATCTCCGCTCGGCCTCACCGTATGCGAACTGCGGAATCTCGCCGTCAAATGTAATTGGAATGCTATAGGAGATCATAGCTTTCTGAACGTCGTTCAGTGCAGCGTATTTTATGCGAGCCTTATATGCTTCAGTATATGAAGGGAATTTCGTGTCGTGTCCGAAATCGGGAATTTTAAATCCAACTGAAAGACAGGCTCGCGGCAAACGTGTTTCGTTGAGTGCCAGATGATAAGGCTGATTGGTTACATACACGTGGGCAGGCGGAGCAGGTTCGCCCTGTATGCCCATTATTTTTGCTCTACTATGAATGGCAGCTAATGTTAAGGGTTGTCAGATCAAATTGAGTTTGAACTATTACAAAATTTAGTGAAGACATGACTAATTCAGACTCTCACTAAGGCTTCAGTCTGTCGTGAATGACATATTTTACCGCCCACACCACTGCCTTTCACAGGGAACGCCATCATGATCCCCATCCATTTTGGTTGCCGGGCAGTTACGTTGATAAAACATTGCCTCTTCGCAGGACCTCATCTCAGAACAGTAGACCTTACCCTGGCAGCTATATTCCGTTTTAACTTGTTTAACCTGTTTGACTGGTTTCGGAGTACTTTCTACAGCATTCGAACGACTGCTCTCTAGCGCATAGTTTTTGTAAAGAAAAACCCCCATCACAAGGATGAAAACAATTGAGATTCCCTTTGTGATCGATGTGTTGTGACTCGGTCTTGGGCTTTTTCTGAGTCCTGGCTTGCGGGACTTGCGGCTTGTCTTTGCCGAGCTCAATCCTTTGATTTGGGCGTTTACGGCTTGCATCTTCCCATCTTTCTCAGTATGAATTTCGTATAAAACGATATCATCCAATCTGGGTCGTCGGCTTGTGTTTTTCTTAAACGCGGAAATGTGTACAAAGACATCACGGGCGTTAGCTTCAACACGGATAAAACCAAATCCTCTCTCATCATTCCAGCGCTCGAGTCTTCCTTGAAATATTTTCGTATCCAAACTGTCTCCTTCGAAAAACTAACTCACTCTGATGCTTACACCTTTTTCCAGTCCGCCTGTGCATCCGCATTGAGACTGGACGCACTGCGCACTACATAGGACTCGGCCGTGCCTGATTCAAAGTAGGTGCGGACCATCAGTTCACTGAGTACCCCGGTGGTAAAGAACTGCACGCTCATCACCAGACAGAGGATTCCCACCAGCAGTAAAGGACGGCCACCGATATCCTCACCCAGGATAAACTTCACCCAACTCAGCCATAACAGGGCCAGCGAGCCAATCAGACCAAACGCCAGACCGATCCTGCCGAAAAAATGTCCGGGTTTGGCCAGAAAGCGCATAAAGAAAAAGACCGAGAGCAGGTCCAGCAAGACCCGGTAGGCGCGGGACAATCCATATTTTGATTCACCAAACTGGCGGGCATGGTGGGTCACCACCTCCTCCTTGATGCGGCTGGGTGATGTGTGGGCGGCCAGCCAGGCAGGAATGAAGCGGTGCATTTCACCGTACAAACGGACACTCTTGAAGACCTCCGCACGGAACACCTTCAGACTGCAGCCATAATCGTGCAGGGTGACTCCGGTAATCCGGCCGATCAGACGGTTAGCCATGCGGGAAGGGATCTTGCGCAGCCAGAGATTGTCCTTACGGTTGCGCCGCCAACCCGCCACCATGTCCAGATCCTCATCGATCAGGCGGTTTACCATGCGCGGTATGTCCACCGGATCATTCTGCAGATCACCATCCATCATGGCGATGATCTCTCCCCGGGCATGGTCTATGCCGGCCTGCATGGCCGCTGTCTGACCAAAATTGCGCTGCAAGGCAATGATGCGAATATGATTGCCATATTGCGTCATGTCCTCTTTGATCCACTCAACCGTCTCATCAGAACTGCCGTCATCCACCAGGATCAGCTCCCAGTCCGCCGGATAATCGGCCAGGCAGTCATGCACGCGCTTCAACAAAGGAACCACATTTTCCCTTTCGTTATAGAGAGGTATGACCAATGAGAGCCTTTTATGCTGATCCTCTGTCCGCGCTGTTGGTTGCTGGTTCACGCCATTTGATTCCTGTAGTCACCTAAGGTTAGTGATCTTAACTCATTTTTTTGGCAGTCAGTACGTCTTCAGGAAGATATTAGCGGGTTCAGTATCTCTGGGGAATAAATCGTTCAGCCTGCTTGAATCCCCCACAACGCACCGGGTAGAGGGTGCGCACGATACCGCCATTCCGGGTCAATGCCTCGACCTGAGGCAACTTGACGCAGAAATTGAACGCCTCGGACACCGTCCCCATACGATATCCATTGGTGGAAACAAACAGGCCGGTGTGGCCCTCCTCCACCTCCGGGCCGGGCCAGATATCATATTGACTGAAACGCCGCCCCGGACTCCCCCACAGGTAGACTCGGATCTCAGCGGGCCAGTAGAAAGAGAGCTCCGAAGCCAGCCTGTAATCCGGAACCAACAGAAAATCCACCCCGCTCGCCAGATCCGCAAGCTCGGCGACCGGAGCCTGCCAGGCGCGAAGTTTCTTCAATCCACCCTTGTATTCAGGTAACCCAAACAGTGGAGGGGCCATGGCTACCGCCACGGTCACTATGGAAAACACCAGACCTGCCAGAAAAAGTCCGTGCAAGGCCCTTGAGAGGCCCTGAATACGACCTGCCAGCAGGATAATAAAGCCGATATAGACAGGCGCCGCCCAGTTAATCAGAATTCTCGCGCTCGCCGCCTTGAACAGAAAAAACAGGATACAGCCAACCGAGATGGTCCAGAGTATTCGTCCACCCGCCTCTGCCGGGCGCCGCCACAGCAGAGTGATGGCGACCAGCACCACCAGGGGTGAGAGCGCCAGACACTGACCCAGCAGGAACTCACCGACCCGCAGCAACGACCAGTCATCGTGTGAGACATGCCCGGCGTTGTGCCGGAACATCACCCAATCGTTGGCTGCATTCCACAGCAACATGGGACTGACAAAGACAAACAACAGCAGAATCCCACCCCACACATGGGGGTCTTTCAGATGCCGTCGGTAATCCGGGTGAATCAGCACCAACAGTCCAACCGCTGCCGGCAAGAGCCCAATGCTCAGTTTCGCCAGGACCCCAAGCCCTGCCGCCGCGCCCAATTCATACCAGGCCAGTCTGTCTTCCCGGATCAACGCCCGGTAGGCCGCCCACAATCCCCAGGTCCAGAACAGAAACAGGAACACATCCGTGGTCATCACCAGACCGAGGACGAAGTAGACCGGGGTCAGCAAGCCCAGCAACAGCGCCCACCAGCCTGCTGCACGGCTCTGCCAGATATCTCGGGCGAACAGATGTAGGAGCAGTAGAAAAAGACTGCCGGCAATCCACCCGGGGAGCCTGACCTGCCAGTCGCCATGCCCGAAGAGTGTCTCGCTGGCCGCAATCAGCCAGGCCAGCAACGGACCTTTGGTGGCATAGCTCCAGTCAAGCTGCTGCGACCAGGTCCAGTACTGGGCCTCATCGAAATGCATCTCCAGTCCGGTTATCCGGGTCAGCCAGAATTTAAACAGCAGCAGCCCCAGTAAGATCGCGAGCAGGTAAAACCACTCCCTTCGGGAGATCGAATCTTTCATAGCAAACAGACTTTAATGGGACCTTAGGGGTGAAGGGTGATCATCGCGACTGAAGCGGTTACACCTTAAATAGTCGCAACCAGTATAATGACTCACCCTAAAATCTGGCAAGCTGGCAAACCACCCTGATAATCCTGGACAGACTGCTCATTTCTTAACCTATCGAACAAGCACAGATAAACCCCATGTCACCCACTCCCTTCATACACCTGAGTCTGTCACAGCTGCGCATCCTGCTGCTGCTCACGATTGTGGTCAGCTTCTATTTCAATATCCACGCCATACCGCTGTTTGATCTCGATGAGGGTGCGTTCAGTGAGGCCACCCGGGAGATGCTGATCAACGGTGACTTTATCTCCACCACTCTGGATGGGCAGCCAAGGTATGACAAACCTATTCTGATCTACTGGCTGCAAGCGGTCAGTGTTACGCTATTTGGAACCAACGAATTTGCCTTCAGGCTGCCCTCGGCGCTTGCCGCCACGTTCTGGACCCTCACGATTTTTCTGTTTCTGCGCCGTATCAGGGATGAGCAGACAGGTCTGGCCGCCGCCATCATTACCGCATCGGCCTTCGAGGTGTCGGTGATGGCCAGCGCCGCCACCGCCGATGCCCTGCTGAATCTGTTCATCACCAGCAGCATGTTGAGTATTTTTCTCTACTGGCGTGAGCGCCGGCAACGCTGGCTGCTGCTCAGCTTCGCGCTCATCGGCCTGGGGTTTCTGACCAAAGGCCCTGTTGCGGTGTTGATTCCCCTGATGGTGAGTTTTCTGTTCTTTGCGATAAAGCGCGAACTTGGCAGTTGGTTCAGACTCGTATTCAATCCGGCCGGTATCGCGATATTCCTGCTCATTGCAGCGCCCTGGTACGTGGCTCAAACTCTGAAAGAGGGGGATGCCTTTATCCAGGGCTTCTTCTTCAAGCACAACATAAACCGCTTTCAGAGCCCCATGGAGAAACATGGTGGAAACCTGTTTTATTACATCCCGATTGTACTGGTGGCGGCGTTGCCTTACACCAGTCTGCTGGTGAAAAGTCTCGCAAGATTCAGACGGTTCCTGCAGGATGATCTCAGCCTGTTCAGCCTGCTATGGTTTGGTTTCGTCATCATCTTTTTCTCTCTCTCGGGCACCAAGCTGCCCCACTATGTGCTGTATGGTTTGAGTGGCCTGTTTCTCATCATGGCCCTGAATCTGTCCGAGCTGCGTTCCAGGTTCTGGCTGTTTCTACCGGCCATGCTCTGGTTTGCCTTTCAGTTGCTGCTGCCTGAAATCATGGCTGAGATGTTGCCCAGAGTTGAAGATCCTTTTGCGCAAGAGATGATTGCCGACTACCAAAGTCACTTCAGCCTGGCTTACCGGCTGTTTTTTCTTGCCGCCATCATCTTCTGTCTGATCTGCATGATCGACCGAAAATTCCACAGTAGTGACAAACTGCTGACAACTGGCCTGGTCTCTGTGCTGGGTCTGTCGCTGTTTTTACTGCCGATCGTGGGTGAGATAAAACAGGGACCCATCAAGGAGGCCGCCGCCATCGCAAACCGTGAAGGCTATAGCGTGGTGCGCTGGAAACTCAACACACCCAGTTTCAGTGTCTATACCCGTAAGGTGACAGCGAGCAGACGCCCAGAAAAAGGAGAAATCGTCCTGACCAAAAACAAGCATCTGGAAGGTTTACCGGAGTATGAGGTTTTGTATCAGAGGGGTGGTGTCGTAATGGCAAGGCTCATCCCTTGAGATTCCGTTCAGAGTCCGGCCAGAGTTCAGCCAGTACTGACAGCAGATAACCCAGTGCGGCAAGACCGATGAGCATCTGTAAAGCGATGGCCTGCGGGTAACCCAGATCCCGGGTGATCAACAGGGAGAGCGCACAAACGGCAAAGAACAGAAGCAGTAGCAGACGCAACCCGAGTCCCGGTTTCAGGGGCCAACGCTGGGCGAGCCAGACACCCAGCGCTGCACTGAGCCATCCACCCAACATCCCGGCCAGGATATCGAGTGGCCAGTGCGCGCCCACCACGGCACGTGAAATTCCGGCCAGCAGGGCCAATCCCAGCAGGGATACAGCCAACAGCGGATGCACGCCACGCAGGATGATAACTCCCACCAAGGTGAATGCCGTGGTGGTATGTCCGGATGGGAAAGAGTGATGTTTCAGCGCCTGACCAATCACATGTACTCCCTCACTACCCAGCAGGACCAGCGGACGCGGATTGTCCACCAGTGGTTTGAGGCCATGCACCCACAGCGTGGCAAACACAGCGGCAAGAAACAGCGCGCCAACGATATCCAGCCGATGCCGGGCAAACAGGCTCAACAGGGTAAAGGCGACCAGGGTATCGCCCAACAGGGTCAGGTTTGCCCAGAGTGCATCACCCTGAGTTGGCCCGAGATGGTTGAACAGATGGAACAACGGCTGATTCAGGTCGGTCAGCCAGACCAGAGTCGATAGCAGGATGATGAGCAGCATGGGCGACCAGACAATCGGCATCGACCAGCTCAATTCGGTGGATCGCCGCCCCGATTTGAGAAATGCCAGTGGATCGAATTTCGACACTCCCCTCTGTACAACTGCGGGTTGCCCACCGCTCTCTGAGCTGTTGATCTGACCGGTTGCGCGAGACGCCGACAAAATCCTCTGGCAAAAATCAAATGCACGCAGGCTGGACCAGGCCCAGATATATCCGAACAACATACCTATTGAAGCTCCCGACACTACCTGCAAGGGGGTGTGTTTGCCGAGATAGATGCGGGACAGTCCCACTACACAGGCGACGGCAAACAGCGCCACACCCAAGCGCAGGCTACGCAGTGCATAAGTGACGAACAGCGCCACTGCGAAGAAATTCAAGGCGTGATTCGAGGGCATACCGGTGGTGGCTGCGTCACATTGAGGCAAGTCACCGCCTCCGGGTGATCTCAATAGCTCGAACAGGTCATAACAGGGACGTGGCAGAGAGAAGGTTTCCTTGAGCAGATTACCCAGCAGATCCCCCATCGCCACACCCACAATCATCAGCAGCCAGAGCCTGAGACCATCCACACCAAGGCGCCGCCAGAAGATGAACAGTAAGATCAAGAGCAGAGGCATGGAGAAGCCTGCCCGCCCGGATACCCACTGAAAGATAAAATCCAGTCCTGGATCCGCCCATCCCTGATTGATCCAAAGCAGCAATGAGGTATCAGGCGACATGTTTGCTCCCCAGCGCCAGACTCAGCGCACCACCGATCAGCGTCACCCCGAGAAGAAACAGATGCAGGTTCACGGCAGCGCTGAGGGCGACTTCCGGGCCAACCCCAAAGGGCAGGAGTGCAGCCACGATCCCTGCTTCATAGGTGCCGGCGCCGGCAATCCCGTGGATGGGCAGGACACTGGTCAGCTCCCCTCCTATCACACCCAGCATCGCCTGAGCAGAGCTAATGTCCGCAAACAGGATCAAAAGCCAGGCGAAGGCAAGCAACTTGACCAACCAGTTGAGCAGTGTCCAGAACCAGGTTCTGAGCAACAGGCGTTTATCTTTAGGCGCTCCATCCAGAACCTTGTGCAGAAGATGCCTGAGACGTCCTCCAGTATCAGGCCCGATCTTCTCAAGCAACCAGTGGTTGGCCAGAAAAAGCCCCCAGGGCAACAACAACCAGATGATGACAATCAGCCCGAGCAGGTAGGGACCAAACCACTGGCTGCCAACCGCCCAGAGTCCCAGCAGCACCAGGGTATGAAGATCAAATATCCTAAACCACAGGAGGGCGGGCATGGAACGTGATAAGGGAACCCTGAAGTATCTGGACATCAGCACAGGAAAGGCGACTTCACCACTGCGCATCGGTAGAAAATTGTTGGCCAGATTGTGCTGCAGCATGAGCTTCAATGCCTGTCCGAAGCTACCCTGCATCTCCTGCCGAAAGTAGTCATAGAGCCGCTGCGCCCTGATCGCATAACTGAAGAGCACTTGCGACATGATCAACAGCAGCGTGGGGATCGCGACTTTTTGCCAAGGCGCCAGGAGTTTCATCCAGCCGATATAAATCTGGATGAACAGGATGAAGGCCAGGAGCACCAGGATTCCCAGGCCCAATCTCACTCTGCTGGAAAGAACGGGCGCCATGACCATACTATTACTTTAACCTACCCTGTGCTGGGCGCCTGACTCTATCATCAAGCCGAAACGGTTACAAAATGTTCGATCTGGCCGATAGCTGAACGATTATCAGTCGCTATGGCTCGTTCCATTGCGTTGAGAATGATTGGATGTCCCCCATTGCCGAGCAGCGAGCAATTCATCTTAATCCTGTGATTCACCTACTGAAACGCTTTCCAAAATCATTAACGCAATTGCGAGATATCTCAGGAAGTTTAGTCAGCAACCTGTTTGCTGATAAAATGGGCCGATATTTGGGTAGATTCCCTAATATATGGATTCGTTTTTACTATGTAAATCAACCCGTTTCGACGCTTTTAACAAAATGACAATTTTTTGGCGATTATATGCTGAATAATAGGGTTATAATGAGAAATTCAGACATATACTGCGCGTTTCACAAGATGCGCGATAACTTACTTACCCCATAGAATCAGGCCTTGTGTAAGCGTGTTTAGTTGGTTATCCAATAATTTTCGCAATGCCCCATTGCCTATTGCGATCAAATGGACGATCTCTATCGGAGCTCTGATCACACTGGCCATGATCACCCTGGGCTGGGTACTGATCACTCAACAAAACCGAATCCATATGCGTGAGGTAGAGGGATTTGGCAAAGTATTAGTCGAACAGCTTGCCCACTCAGCCAGCGAACCACTGCTGGCTGACGACCATTTCAATCTGCAGGGACTGATCAGCCGGCAAACCCAAAACGAGAACGTGGTAGGCTCGGCCATCTTCAACGCCGGCGGACTGAGCGAAGCATCTGGCCCTGTACCTACGATCCATCCGCAAGAGTCAGTCGAAACCCCATATATTTGGACCTGGGTCGATGAAAACCACAAACTCCAGTCACTGATAACATTCTCCAGCCCCATCACATTTCGTGACGTGATCGCCGGTCACGCCCTGATCACTCTGGACCGGGGCTTTCTTAACCGTTATCAACAGCAGGTTATCCGCATTATCAGCTTTGCGACCTTAGGCCTGATTCTGATAGCCGGGGTCCTTTCCTATCTGTTAAGCCGGCGCATGAGTCGTCCCATCACACTGCTGGCGCAGGCAGGCCGAGAGACTGATCCGGTGCGTCTGAACAGCAACAGGAACAGGAACAGCCAGAGGCGCGACGAGATTGGCCAGGTCTACGCACATTTCGACCGGATGTCAGCCGACCTGCTGGAAAAGACTCAGGTTGAAGAGGCCCTCTCCCGTTATGTCTCCCCCGCTGTGGCAGAAAAGATTCTCTCCAACCTCTCCCAACCCAGACTGAATAATCAGGAATACGACGGCACTGTGCTGTTCTGCGACATCGTAGGCTTCACCGAACTTTCGGAGTACCTCCCTCCAGATGAAGTAGCCTCCCTGTTGAATCTCTACCTGGGCGCAATCGCGGAGGCTGCTCATCGTTGTTACGGTTCGGTGGATAAATTCATCGGAGACAGCGCCATGATCCTGTTCGGGATACCCGTGGAAGATCCACTTCATGCACAGCAGGCCATTCGCTGCGCCTGGCTGATCCAGGCACTGGTGCGCCACATCAATCAACAACGCAGGCAGCAGGGTGATGAGCCCATCAAACTGCGCATTGCCATCAATAGCGGGCCGATGCTGGCGGGAAATATCGGCATTCCAACCCGGATGGAATATACGGTGGTGGGAGATACCGTAAATCTTGCCTCCCGACTCTGCTGCCTGGCGCCCGCCGATGGAATCATGCTGGGTGAGACCACCGCCCTGCAGCCCGGAGTGGCCGAAATGGTTGAACTTTACATCCAGCAACCCATCAAAATACGCGGACGGAGAAACATGGCCACACCCTCAATCGCAGGTAACCCCTCAAGAGAGTTCGGCATGTGGTTAGTGGAATCAATGCGCCACATCCTTAATAGCCCTAAAGGATGAAACAGAGACTCATATCAACGCTGATTGCCTGCCTATTGCTCAGCGCCTGTACACTGATTAAAGAAAAGGCGGTTCAACCCAGGCCGGTATTGCCGCACAATCACCTGCTCACTGCTGAAGCGCTCGCTATTGAAGGGCGCTGGGGGGAAGCAGTCGAACTGCTTAAACAGGCCATCGCTCAGGGTCTGGGTAGTGATAAATATCTTACTGCCCTGTCAGAAATCACCCAGCAACAAAAATCTCATGAGGGCAAGCTACAGGCAAAACTTCTTCTGGAAGAGACAAAAGCCTTACAAAAGCAGCTCCCCATTCTCAACAAACTGGCCTATTCCAACCCGCACAATCAGGAAGTCACAGAGAGGCTCTTCAGCACCCGTAGTGGATTGATACTCAATAGGAAGGCCCTTTCCGAGTGTGGCTGGCAACACTCCGGCCATAGCAACCCGCTTGCGCGACAGTGTCTTGAACTTGCACTGTCGATCGAGGCTAATTCAGAGGATCAACGTCTGCTTGACCAACTCACTGAGAAAAAGGTGCAAACAATAAAGAAAGAGGTACAGAAACAGCAGGGAATCCGGGAAAAGCAGTGGAAAGACCGTAATCAGGACCGTCTACAACAGGCCAAACAACTCTTCAAGCACAGCCAATTTGACGAAGCACGCAAACAACTCAAGCTGTTACTGCGTGAAGATTCAAATAACGAAGAGGCAAAAAAACTCCTCTCACAACTCCAAGCCAAGCTGGAATCCCACCTGGACAGCCTTTTGAAAACCGGTGACCGGATGTACCGGGAGGGAGAGATCGAAGGTGCAAAAGCCATCTGGCAAGCCGCCCTGAATATGGATCCCACCGACTTGCGCGCCAAGGAAAAGATAGAGCGCGCCGATCGCGTGTTGAAAAATCTGGAATCACTGAGGAAGACGAATTGACCTTCAATTTCGGGAGATCCTGTATACAGCCACTTCGCGCTCAGTAGTACGCCGACCTTTTTGATCGCCACCAATCAGTGGTCGTAGCGCATTATTGACGTGCGCCTCAGCCTGGCGTACTGTTTTAATTGAAATATACGTCAAAGGGTTCGCGTTATGCAGACAAAATTAACACTTAGATTGGAAGAATCACTGATCACGCAAGCAAAAATATATGCAAAAAAGCATGATAAGTCTCTATCTCAAGTGGTGTCTGATTATTTCCAAATATTGACACGAAAAGCTGAAGGAGCAGAAACGCCGCCGATCACTCGATCATTAATAGGTGTTTTAGAGTCCAGTCATATTGAGGAAGATGATTATAAAAGGCATTTAGAGGAAAAATACCTTTGAGAGTCTTATTCGATACAAACATTATTCTCGATGTTTTACTGAACAGAAAACAGTTTGTTGAGCTTTCAGCAAAGCTTGTTGGAATGGTTGAAAGCAACAATATTGAGGGTTATTTGTGCTCTACCACAATTACCACTTTGGATTATCTTATATCGAAAGCCATAAACAGAAAGCAGGCAAAAGTAGAGATACAAAAGCTGCTAACTATCTTTAGAATTGCCGAGGTCAACTCGAAAGTTCTTGAGCTATCGGTGAACTCAGGTTTTGGTGACTTCGAAGATGCTGTTCAATATTATTCTGGTGAGTGTTGTGATTTGAGTGGCCTCGTAACTAGAAATACAAAAGATTACAAAAATACTAATATACCTATTTATACGCCTGAAGAGTTGTGGGGGATAGTCACAATGAGTCAACATGGCAAGGCATAACGAATATGGTTAGATTGTGAGAACGAAGCGAACCACAATCTGAACCGTTTGTTGGACAAGCCCACCGGCCATGAAGCGATTAACCTTACCTGAAAATATCTTTTTGAATCTCACGAGTTCCGAGGTCTGCCGGGGGGTTCTGGGGACACAAAGGGGCGCCCCTTAGGTTCTGACCAGTGAATTGAAAAGCTTGAGAGCCTGACAGGCAGGCAACTAAAACCCCAAAAGCGCAGGTCCAAAAGGAATACTAGGGGCGATAATTAACGATATTTAGTAAACTGTCACCGTAATTCTCAGTTGTTATTACATTGCTGCCAATTACATATCAGGCTCTAGGTCTGACGCTTTGAGGGCTTTTTATGTGTGGATATCTAATTTATATATCCGTTTTTGCACAAACCGTCATCCCCGCCACGCTGTTGATGTGGCTTTTGATCATGAAGCCCAGCAGTTGGCTTCATGGTGGGCTTTTTGGCTTGAGTATAGCCCTAGTGGTTTGGTACACCTACTACACCGGTAGATGGGATATTGTAGGGGTATGGGTCAAGGAGGGTCTACTTTGGGTAACTACTTTGTCTTTTTTTATGGTTTTTTATAAATGGTATAGGGTTCCAGGTCTAGCTGTTTGGAACAAATCGGGGCTTCTAGAGCTTTTTGTTCCTTTTGTAATGATCATAATTTTTTCTAGCATGCTCTGGAATGCGAGAGGTAGTAACGATTTCTCTGGAGTGACGCTTGAATTGGACTTTCCATTAAGAACAAATGGCTGGATTGTTTTCCACGGCGGCGACAATATCGCAGTCAATCAGCATAGACGAGTCAAAGCTCAATCGTTTGCACTTGATGTTGGGCGTTTGGGTAGGTGGGGGATGAGGGCGACCACACTCAGTCCTAGGGATCTAGAAGATTACTTTATATATGGTGAGCCAGTTTATGCTCCCTGCGATGGTACCGTAGAGAGGCTCGAAAGCAACATTGAGGACAACCCGATCGGGAAAGTGAATTCAGACCAAGTATTTGGAAACCATGTTGTTATTTCATGCAAGAATTCAATAATCTTAATCGCCCATCTTAAGAAAAATTCACTCAGAGTGAAAGCTGGGCAATTGATCAAATCTGGTGAACTTTTGGGAGCAGTGTGAAACTCGGGAAATTCCACTGAGCCGCATCTACACATACATGCGGTCTCAAGTGAAAAGCAGGATTATGATTGGATCTTGCATAGCGGTGAGCCAATCAAGATGATATTTGACGGGAAAGCGCTGGTTCGCGGTGATACAAGTGCAGAATTGTCGTTAAGTGATAGTGCTTGATTTTCTGATGTGGCAAGAGTTTTCCGGACAAATAGAGACTGTAGAACAAGGTTCAATAGTGGTTCAATAGGGTCAGTAGCGGCTTGGCAATGCCGCACATTCTAGCGGGTGGAAATCCCGTCCGGGTAACCGCTAGCCACGGGACCGGTATCGAGCCTTG
>JBDLIT010000086.1:0-17163 GCA_039714735.1 Pseudomonadota bacterium | reverse complement strand
TGCCATTTACTTTCATCAGTGAAGACAAATTGGTTGCCATCCGTACCGAGTCCCGCTGTCAATGCGTCATCCGTTACATCAATCGGATCATTTGGTGGTGTTGCCGAGGAGAAAACGACCTCGATGACAGGTGGCGCGACGATGTCCAAATCTGTAACTGGTAAACCTTCTTCTAAAAGTTCAGCCTTCATGGGTAGAACCCGGTGTTTGTTGACTAACACTGGACCTTGATCGAGCGGTGCCTCAAAACCAACACCTTCGATAATCCTGCTTATGCATGCCCAGGTTGCGGCGTTGGTATAGAGTTTTTGGATGTTGAGGTCCTGGAGTGCCCTACCAATACCAAAATAATTATCCGCATGGGCGAAGTTGACCACTCGACCCTCGGCAAACTCGCGGACCAATACAGCTGGACCGCCGTAATTTGATCGCATCAATACCGTAGACGGATCGACATCAAATTGCACTTGTTGCCCGTCAGAATGTCCGTCTGCAGAAAAGCTGAATTCACTGGGTATACCATCAAGCACTGGATGACTCTCTTGGCCAGCCACGGTGAGCCAGGCTTGGCTGCAAGAACCACAATTTCTAGGACCAGGCCACAGTTGCAGCACCAAGTCGTTCATGTCAACCTGTCTATTCGTTGCACGTTCGTAGCCATTCCATTGAGACCCGATAAAACCACCACCGTTTCGCACAAAATCGACTAAGGCTGTTTGCGCTGTGACTGGTAATGGAACTTGATACGTATTCCCGTTGAGATGGATGACACAGTCAAAGTCAGTCAGGGGTGGGTTGGTGGTATCCCAGGTATATTCCGGTGGGGGGCGTCGGGTGACGTTGAAACCTGCTGCAGAGAGTGCATTGGTCAAGTTCGTTGTTCCGGTCGTATCTTTGTCAACCAGCAGTAGTATAGCCGCCCCTGTACCCGTGGTTGAAACTGAGGCTGATGTTGTTGATAGTGTCGAATCGACCGTGCTTTCAGTGGATTCATACGGATGTATAAGTTCTTGGGCAGTGCTCAAAGCTGCCTGTCCAAGAAAAAAACCTAGTAGTGCAGTAGTATATAGACTCTTTGCCCAGAGTTTATGTTTCATTGATGTCTCCTCCTATAGTGTAGTTTTATGCATAGATCCATTCATATACTGCCAATAGAGAAAACTCATTTGACGGACTCAGCGATCTAGCAACCTGCTTTGATACTTATTATCGACAGAAGGCCGAATCCTTCGTCGTAAAGTAACACACACTCACTGACCTTACACACATCGCACAAACTCTCTACGAGTCACTACCCAGCATCTGCCGGTAGCTGTATTACTGATATGAAACGCTATTGAGGCTTAATGAGCTTATTTTCCTTGACGACAGTGCTTTTTTTACGAGAAGGACGGCTTAACTTATAGAAAGCCAGGAATAGAATTACTAACTCTCAGTTAAAGTCTTACACCCTATAAAATTATGTCAATTGACAATTATCAATGAAATTATAATAAAAGCATTTATCTGAATATTATGATATTCCAGCGTAACTACTTATCCGTATCTGGAATTCAGGAGTCACATAACTTAATTGCTATTGTGCTGGTGCAATTAAATCTGAAGACTTTTCATCTCAGTTTCTCTGATCACGAGTTAAGTCCGATTAAGGGTGAATCCAGCCAGTCGAAGAAACCTACGAAGTCATCCCTGCATCGGGATTTTCTGGCATTGTCGATTAGGAAGACGATTGTCCGCTTTCCGCTCTGATTGCTGTCGCTCCCGGTATCCGAAAAATGGCGGTCGGTCGAATCCGAACGGGGATTGATGCTTTCTGATTGATTCGTTTTCCGCCAGACGCGACCATCACCACAACAACCTTATGCTCTATTTTCAATAGATAACCGATTGAGCATACAAGGTCAGTACCCCAAAGACTCGCCAACGAAATCTCGTACAAGATTAAGAACAAACATATCGCTGAAGCCGTGCCATTCGCCGTATTTCTCGTGCATTGGATAGTAGACGGCATCAAAGTATCTGCCCATCTGATCAGTTCTTATTCCGGGTGTGCCGAATTCCCGAACCGCTTGCTGCGCCAGACGGCGGCCTTCTTCCATCATGTTGCGCCAGTCGATCAAGTCCTGCCTGGTGCCGTATCCGAAATGTGAGGGTATGAAGGTATCGAAGTCGATGTCGATAATTCGATTCATTGCAGCGAGGTATCCAGGCGCGTAGCGATCGGGCACACCGACGGGAGCGACTGTTTTTACCAAACCGACATCCGCGGTAAAGACAAGTCGTTCAGAAGGAATATGGAAAGCGTACAGCGTATCCGTGTGTGATAAGCCGAGGTACAAAGCCCGGATCTCCACACCACCAATATTCAGCACCGTATCACCCGAGATATAGCGAGTTGGTTCAAGTAAATCGTCATGCTCAACCGCCCCCCAATACACCGGACTTTTTTCGTGCGCCACAATGTGTGTAGGTGATAAAGCCGCTCCACCCCGTGTGTGGTCGAGGTGATAGTGCGAATAGATGAGCGTATGAACCTTCTTTCCAGGGAAATGGCTATCCAGTTCCTCTCTGAGCGCGGCCGACATTTTTGGGTTCATGGGGTCGATGACGACCAAACCTGCTTCCGTCTCAATAATCAGGTTGCGATACCAGTTCCATCTGTAGGTATATACTTTCTCTGCCACCTTTTCGAATTGCGTTCCATCGATTCCCGGTCCATGAAAGTAAGGGTCCACCGTTTTCATCACAGTTTTAAGAACGTAATTTTCGCAGCCGGCGGTGAATGCGATGGTCGCGGCGACCATCAATATGGCAAGTGTCTTTTTCACGATCTTCTCCTGATTTGAGTTTGTCCCGTTGTAAGTGGATTAAGCACGAGCCGATTCAGCGATGCTGCTTTCCACGCGAACCAGCTTCCAAATCGAAACCAGATGAAACCACAGCCACAGTGGGGCGGGCAGGAACACGGCATACATCATCGGGTGATGCGGTCCGACTTCCGGCAGCAGGACCAATGCCAGCGAACTGGCCACGACCAGGATGTCTACCAGTCCGAAGATATTGGCAAACCAGGCACGGCGTTTACCTTGTAGTCCTGCAGCTACGGAGAAAGCTGCAATCAAGCCAAAAAAGCCAGCGCCGATGTGTGTGTATCCGTCCAGTATCCCGAAGGTTTGTGGGAGCACGCCGGTACTGGCCTGCATCAGGAAGGTTGCTCCAAAAAATACCCGGATACCTTGCAGCAACATCAGCTGGCGCTGGTCTAGCCCAAGCAACAAGTTTCTTACCGGCGGGACGAGTAGCAGCCCTGCACCCACGGCGCCGACTGCGGTAAAGATAATGGCTAGAAACGCGATTCCGGAAATATCCTGGGCAAAAATACTCTGGTTGGACAGGCCAACATGTAGGACGACCAACCAGAGAAGCATCAAGATTCCAATGACATAGCGTCTACCACCAAGCGGCCTTGCGAACGACAAGGCCCATAAGGTGTAAATAATCATCAGGATGTCCAGACCGATCATGATCCAGGTAGGGGAAATTTCCGACATGACAATGCGCTCCTCGAGCAGTAAGATTTATAACAGCAGATTACTTATCGAGACTAGTCGTTACTATGCTTATAACTACTGATAATAATGCAGAAACAACTGTTTTTTCACTTGGTTCAGATGTTTTAGATGACACACTCAGATCACTACGTATCAGCGGCAGCGTATTGTTGAGAGAGGCCTATGAGCCTCCTTGGGCGGTCGCGGTGCCCGATTCGAAAGCTTTGGCCACTTTGCTCGGCACTGGCAAATCTGTTTTTGCGGTTGCCTTCCATTTAGTTGAGTTCGGGCATTGCGAGATCGTGACGGATGGGGATGAAACACACTATCTGAAGGCCGGAGAGATGGCTATCTGCTTTGGGGGAAAGAACCATCAGCTGTCTCAGGGCGGGCCTGCCAAAGTGCAGATGATCGAATCCTTGCTGGCAGGTGGCCCCAACGTGCAGCGTGCCAATCCCGGTGCCGCATCGGACGGGACTTCCCTGCTTTGCGGCGCATTTCTGTTGAGTCATACCGATTTCAATCCGTTGTTTTCGGCATTACCATCCGTAATGCAGGCCAGCTTTTCCCGTGCTGGTGAATTCAACAATCTTTCCGGTGTCGCGCGTTTAATGGCCGAAGAAATCGATCAACGATCACTTGGCAGCGGATATGTGGTTGAGCGCCTCCTCGAGGTACTTTGCGCCGAGGCGGTGCGTTCGCACCTCGAAACCGTTTCTCCTGATAAAACAAACTGGTTCCGCGGTATAAAGGATCCGGTCATCGGAAAAGCGGTTGCAGCCATTCACGCAGTCCCAGGGGAGAACTGGTCTGTTCAGCGATTGGCCGACCGCGTGGCGATGTCACCTTCACGGTTTGCCGCACGGTTTTCTGAGTCCATAGGTGACAGTCCCATGTCTTATATTACCAAGTGGCGAATGAGCCTGGCCTGCCGAGCACTCGCCGACGGCGACCGAAACGTGGATAAGGTCGCCGAGAAGGTTGGCTATGAGAACCCGGCCGCGTTCAGTCGGGCGTTCAAGAAACATGTCGGCGTATCACCTGCGGCTTGGAAAGCTCGGGCAAGAACCTGAACAACATGTAAACGGCCTCAAGTCCCCTGAAGCCCTGTATCCGTCTGTTCAAGGACTCAGACAAGATCAGGATATGATATGTATGGGAACAACGTTATAAATAACCAGCGTGTTTTTTACGTCTGCGTTAATCGGATTATGTGTTAATTTCACCATAGTTAAATTTATATGGACCATCTTTTTTGAAACCCATTTTCTTATAAAAACCCGATGCACTTGTATTTTCATTAGCAACAAGCCATGCCCTTACTGCTTTACCGTTACCGACACTATTTAATAATGATTTAGCTATGCCTTTATTTCTGTGTTTAGCCAAAACAAACAGCTCTTGAATGTAAACCAAGGTTTCGGCATGCCAAGGATAAGAGTATGAGAATATCGCTCCTATTATCTCATTGTTTTCAAGTGCAACATAACACCCCGCTGGTTCAATTGTGTAAAACCGTTTTAGGTAATTGCAGGCATCGTTAGAGTTCCAGTTTTCACCGTACTCAGGTTCTGAATAGACTTGTGCTAATAGAGAAGCACAAGCATCAATGTCCTTAATTGCGCAGCGTTCTATTCTCATGTTTTTATCTTTTTACACATAACGCTTGCGCTATGTTGCGTATGTATAAAGTTCCCAAGAGCTTTTCTTTACCCCCAATGAATTATATATAGATTGGGCAACTTGGTTAGCTGAAGCAGTTAACCATTGAAGTCGAGCTGCACCTTGATCTCTCGCATATTTCTCACAATGCCTAATAAGCTCAGTTGGAATTCCCTTCCTTCTATGTCACTTTGTTCAAAGCATAGTGATAAAAAGAACGGAGTACAATTATCTCTTGCAATGCAGAGATCATTTGACGCTAATAAACTTTTCCCTCGATCAGACCCTTTTGTTTTTCCAACTCATCAACCAGGAAATCCCTGAAAATGCGCACCCTAGCTGTGGTGCGCAAATCCACATGGGAAAGCACCCAAAGGTCTGGACCCGGCTCGATATACTTCGCCCCAACACGATGAAGCATTGGATCAGGGTCGCAAAGAACGCAAGCAACACGAGCAATGCCAATACCTTCGCGAACCATTTCCAGCATTGCGACTGCCGATGTTGTCCGATAGATACGCTGGGCGTTCGGGAAGCTTTTTTCTATCCACGCTGGGCGTGTGTGTCCATCGCCGACCCAGGTAATACAGGGGATATCTTCGGCGTCTGGATCAGTGGCCACCTGTTCTGCAAGCTCCTTGGTTGCATAAACGGCAAACCCAATGCGTGCAATGCGTTTACCGACAAGATTGGGAGGTGGCTCATCCGTACCACGCAACGCCACATCGGCTTCACGAGCGGCAAGATCCACCTCATCAGCAGTTGCAACCAGTTCTAGATTAACTTGTGGATAATTCTGGATGAATTTGCGTACAGTCGGTATAACCAGACGCTCAATGCAATGATCCGCTGCAGTCACTCGTAACACTCCACTGAGCTCATGACTGTCAGCAAGGATTTGTCGTTCTATATTGTTAGCCTCTTCGGCCATGGATTCTGCAAAGGCTACAACCTGTTCCGCAGCGGGTGTGATGATCCAGCCCCTGGCCAATCGCTCAAAAAGGCTTTTACCCAGACGGTCCTCCAATGCAGATATGCGTCGGGACACAGTCGTATGATTAACTCCAAGACGTATAGCTGCCTGAGTCACGGAACCTGAGCGAACTAACTCCAGAAAATAGCGAATATCATCCCAGTCAACACCGTGCATAATTGCACCTTATACCTGCATATTAATTGATTTACTATCTTTTATGCACAGCTTATCGTGACGTCAGACAAACAGCAATAAGCAGGAAAACCAGGTTGAAAAAACTAAAGGTATTGGTAACGGGCGCCACAGGATTTGTAGGCAGCCATGTACTGGAATCACTCATGGGAAATGAGCAACTTCAGGTCATCGCGGCCTGTCGTGACAGAGAAAAACTTTCCCGCATTATTCCAGGCTTTAAAGGTGAAGTACGGCTGGGAGACCTAACGGATAATAACTATATACGTGAGCTTGTTAAAGATATTGATGTTGTCTGTCATGCCGCCGCTTGGACGTGCCTGTGGGCGCATAGAAAGCAGTCGCAGTATTATTACCGTGAACCCAGCAAAGCATTGATAGACGCGGCTATTGAATCGGGGGTTAAACGATTTATATTCGATGCCAGTGTCGTAGTGGTAAAGCCACATCGTGACAAAACACCGATTACAGATCACGAACCAGCACATCACCCTCGCATATGGCCGCATATAGATACCGTGGTCGATATTGAACAGTACATGCGCAAGCAATCGGATAAAGGCACCACAATGGTATCGCTACGTTTTGGACATTTTGTCGGAAAACGTTACAACCTTGGTTTTCTATCCCTCCTGTTCCCTCGTCTAAAAACCCATCTTGTGCCCTGGGTCGCCGGTGGTAAAGCCCGAGTGCCTCTTATTGATGGCCGTGATATTGGCCATGCTTTTTTACTGGCAACGACGACAGAGGGGCTGCAAGGTTTTGAGTCTTTCAATATTTGTGGCCCATCATTCCCGACAATGCGTGAAGTTATCGATTTCATTCATGCTGAAACAGGTGTTCCCCGCCCCCACTTCGGCGTTCCATTAAGGGCAGCTTACACATTTGGCTGGCTCATGGAAAAGTTAAATCCATTGTTACCCGGAGACCCGTTTCTTACTCGCGGGATCGTTTACTTGGGTGAAGACTGGTATGCGCCCAGCGACTATGCAAAGGAGCGGCTGGATTACGAAGCGAGCATTGGCTGGAAAACGGCCATACGGGGTCAGCTACAAGATATGAAAAACAATGGATATGCGAAAAAGTCATTGGTTGATGCTATCGCAAAAAATTGATTTTCCTACAAAAGAGTTAAATGTGAGATTAGCAAATAAAGTTGCGGTAGTTACCGGTGGCAGCAGTGGAATAGGTTTGGCCGCTGCCCGGGATTTCATCACCGAAGGCGCATCCGTGTGCATATGTGGGGTGAGTGGTGGCGAAGGTAATCTAAGGATTTAATATGGAGCCTCCCAATCCAATGAAGATCACTAACGAAACAGAGGCCAGAATTCAGGGAAAAGCGGATAGCAATATTTACCTTAAAGCAACCCGTAAAGCATCTGAACAATTTGGTCAGGATTCTGCAGCTTATCGAACCATCACTCAGGGTATTGATGCAAAAAATGCAAAGGGATCACAGTATTTCTGGACTGTCTATCTGAATGCCTGCCTGCCTTGATATCTCGTTTGGAGGCAAAACAAAAAGAACCTGGACGCATGAAAATGGTGTATCAGCAATTTGTCTGGGCGCTGGAGTTTCTCTATATAGTGATGGTGGATTTGGTTTGTATGCCGACTGCATTTGTCTGTCTGTTGTTATGAAAACAAGTGAGTACCGTTTCGCCGCCCAGGACACGCCAGTCGAGGACCAGGTCGATATCCTCTGAGAAGCGTTCAATCAGGTGATAGACCTTTGATAGGCTGGCACCTCCCATAAACATCAGCAGCCGCGCGAGATCCGGTTTCTGGAACAGCCACTAGAGCACCCAGGTTACCTAAAAGTCCTTTTTCACAACGGCCGGCGTGGTACCTTTCTGTGCCGCAGTCTCCGAAAACAGCTCGCTACGTTTCTGCGCAGGAAGCCGGGCAACCCTGTCCATCAGTCAACGGTTCACTGCCAGTTACTCGCACGACGAGGGACTTGTCTTTAGCACGGGAGTACTTATCGCTGTATTTCACATGTCCCGTTTTACATCTTTTTACCGCACGGTGACACAAATTTACGTTGCCAAAGACTAGACTGCAAACGCTACATTCATAATGTTAATTGGAGGTTTGCGTAATGAAAGAGCTATGTAAATTGCCCCGGAGACCCTATTCGATATGGTCTGCCGTTGTAATAAGTGTCCTCGCAATGTCTAGCGCCGCGTGGGCCGAGGACTCCTCGTTCTTCGACAGTCTGTCAGCAGAGCAGCGGGAACGATACGACAGCCTACCGGCTGAAACACAGCAACAAATTCTGGATCGTGCAGCTCAACGTGAAGAATGGGCAGCAAGCGGCCAATCCAGGCCTGAGGGAGTTGGTGGTTCTCGTCCTGAAGGCTCCGGCAGTTCCCGTGGTATGAACGCGCCTCAGGAAATCAGGGATCAATGGAGCGCGGGTGAACGGCCACAAGGTCAACGTCCTGAAGGAGTTGGCGGATCTCGACCGGAAGGAGTCGGTGGGTCCCGGCCGAGTTGGGGAGGATCACGACCTGAGGGAGTAGGTGGATCTCGCCCTGAAGGAGTTGGCGGGTCTCGACCAAGCGGAGGAGGGCGGCCATCGAGCGCAAGATACGGACGAAGATGATGCCGCTGAACGATCTCAATGACTGAATTCTGAGCGCGGCAATCATCACTGGTTTCCCTCCAAACCATTTGGAGGGTACCAGTTATGAATTCACAGGCGGCTCAGTCAAGTGAACGATCATTTCATACTAACGTTCATATCAGTATTCCAAAGGGATTGCCCGTCTTCGATCTTACTGAGGCGCCAATGCTTTTTCCCAAACGCAGACTGGAGGCACACTCGTGATTCCGATTCATAGTTTCGTATTACTTGTCTTGATCCTTCTCTCCCTGACCGGCTGCGGACTTGCCGTCAAGACAGCCGTAGATACAGCGCGCGGTGGGACCAGCGATCTTCTCGTTGTCGAATCCGTTCATAATCTCCGGTCTTATGACAGCCTCGATATCATGCCGTTTACAAACGCCATTGGTGGTCGGCTCAGCCCGAAGCTCCTCGCGTACCTGAACGACAGAATACTTGACGATCTATCCGAAAATGGTTTGAGGAAAATCGGGGAGAAACAACTGCGGGTATCCGGCACAGTCCTGCATCTGACAGATGATGTCTTCCAAAAAAATATCCTTGTGCAGGTAAGATTCGAGGATGCTGCAACAGGCCAATCAATTGGTCTCGTAAATGTCACTGGTCAGACCAATAGTGTTCGCGGACTTGATGCAGGGGTGGATGCAGTGGCAAACGGCATTGTGGAGCTACTTACGCAGCACCATTTCCTCGATATGGATAATCCATCCTGATTGGATCAAAGTAACATCGGTAATATGTGGATTCAGTATCCACCTTGATCTCTTTAGGTGGGCCTGCACCTTCTGGCCTTCCTACGCCTTTGGGTCTACCAACACCTTCAGGTCTACCACTGGCCTGGAGCGTTGACATCATCGTGCTGATCGCTTGCATATTCATGCTCATCCTGCTTCTCCTGTTAAACTATTTCATAAAAGCGGAATACCCGCATATAAATAGCGGCAAGATCTGTGCGAAATTTCCGTCACGATGTGTAAAAGCATGAAAAGTTATGTAAAGAGTGTATCGGTGTTCAGATAACTCAAACACAAACCGTATGTTTTGTTACTCATCGATAGTCGAAATGTCGAGATAACATCAAAATTTTGGCGGCATTGCACTTCATAATGCCGACAGTGGCAGCTCTATCCCGACACATAGCCCGCCGTCCTTCCGATTCGTGGCTGAGACAACGCCACCGTGCAGGCTAATAGCACGCTTCGCTATGGCTAAACCCAAGCCGTGACCGCCTCTGCCTCTATCCCTGGCAGCCGTGGTGCGAACAAAAGGTTCAAACATGGTCGACAACTGTTCTTCAGGTACACCCGGTCCGAAGTCACAAACTGTTATTGTTATCCACCCATCACGTTCTTCAGCCGCCTGTAGAAGCACCTTTACCGTTGTTGACTTGGCTGTGTACCTCACCGCATTTCGCACCACGTTTTCCAGTGCGCGGAGTAACAATTCACCATCGGCTCTCAGCATCGGCGTTATATCGCCGGTAAAATGCACATGGCGGTTGCGGCTTGCTGCTTCATACTCCGCATCGTCAACGATACTCTGAATGAGTTGTGCGATATCGATATGATCCTCCAGCGACTCTATTTCTCGGGCTTGCAGTTGTGCGAGAGCCAGGATCTCACCGATCAAATCATCCAGGTGATCGGCTTCCCGCTCGATTCGGTCCAGTTCTCGTTCTGCGCTTTCATTCGCTTTCTTTCGTGCCAAACCCAATGCGACCTGCAACCTCGCAAGGGGTGAACGCAGTTCATGGGAGACATCACTGAGTAACTGGCGCTGAGATAAGAGAAGCGCCTGGAGGCGTCCCGCCATATAGTCGAAATCGCGCCCCAGATCCGCGATTTCATCGCGTCGCTTCCCGATCGTTTCGGTAACGCGCACCTCCAGGTCTCCTTCAGAAAGATGCCGTGTGGCCTCCCGCAGCCGGCGGATCGGTTTTGCCAGATACCATGCAAGCCATAAACAAAATAGGCTACTGACCAGGCCCAGCAGCGCCAACCGAGAAAGTACTTGCCGGGGATCACGTTTAAATGGCCCACCGAACCTGCGAGTAGCAATAGGAGAGTTAACCTGAACCCGAAAACGATTACCTTCAAGGGAATCGACGCTCTGTGCAGTGGATGATCTGGGTGTTGAGAGCGCTGCTTCCTGTACCGATCGCCCACGAATGTCTTGCCCCTGATCGTCAATTATCAGGATCTCAAACGGTGATGTGGCGGCTATCTCCTCGAGTAATGATCGAGCGGCGGATTCACCGCCATACTCCAACACAGCCGCCACCGCCGTTACCTGAAACGAGGCGACCTTGGTCAGCGGATCCATGATATGACCATTCTCTGTTGTAGACAGAAACCGCGCCGTGCCCCAGGTGACGCCAACAATCATCAGGATCATCGCCAGCCAGAACCAGAGAAAGATTTTCCAAAAGAGTCGCCCCATGCTACTTCTCCTTGATGAGCTGATAGCCTATGCCACGCACGGTTTGTATTATTGACTCACCATCCTGCCCCTGCTCCAACTTGCGGCGTAGTTTGCTGATGTGCATGTCGATACTCCGGTCATATGCAGTTAATTTCCTGCCCAAAACCATTTCGGACAAGGATTCCTTGGTTACGACACGCCCGGCATTACGTACCAACATTTCCAGTAGATTGTACTCCGTGCTGGT
Organism: Pseudomonadota bacterium; assembly: GCA_039714735.1. Lineage (GTDB taxonomy): Bacteria > Pseudomonadota > Gammaproteobacteria > Chromatiales > Chromatiaceae > JASJBU01. The sequence goes on along the minus strand of JBDLIT010000086.1, from coordinate 5,485 downwards.
GAGTTCCAATTTAATCCCACCACGGGTTACTTGACGGGATGCGGGATGCACTTCGAGATCGCCGGTGCACAGAATATCTTCGCATGTCGCACCAGCGACGTCTCTCCTGATTTGGGCTGACCGTCGTAAAAGAGCTCGAAGTCTGGCTAAGAGCTCTCGTGGATTACAGGGCTTTGGCAAGTAATCATCTGCACCCATCTCAAGACCTATGATTCGGTCCACATCATCACCGCGAGCGGTAAGCATCAGAATGGGTATAGGTGATTCGGTACGGATACGTTGCAGTGCGTCGAAACCATTGAGTTTTGGGAGCATGACGTCGAGTACGATCACATCATATATACCGGAAAGGGCCTGTTGTGCTCCTCTCTCCCCATCGTGTTCCGAATCTACGCGGAAATCCTCCGTCTCGAGGTACTCCGTAAGCATCTCGCAAAACTCTATGTCGTCGTCCACGATGAGAATGTGGCTCACCATTTACCCCATTAATCCCAGCTATCTAGGTTAGTAATCTTGATTGTTGACCATTTTGCCATATAGAGCGAATCCAATATCGCCATTTACATACTTTTACACAGTATATACCCAATGTTACGGACACCTCCGCTAGTCTTTTCATTAACAGACAGTACTGGTGGTGACAAACGAAATGATGAAAAAAAGCAACTTAACCGCGGATGAAGCTCCAGGACTAATGCAGGTGCTACTGCGCAGCAACAGGCATAGGCCTAGTGGAGAAGGGATGTTTACCCTGGATGATGTCAATCCATTACGTATCTTGATCGCAGTTAGGGATCCTTATTACAAAATGTTGGTCATGGAGTTACTGAAGGTCCAACCAGGACTCATAGTAGTTGATCACGCGCACGATGGACTCAATGCCATTGAGAAGATCATTGAATTCAAACCACACATCCTGTTAGTCAGTCCAAATCTCTCCGTGATCAACGGCATACAGATTTTCCGTCAAGTAAAAGGTTATCCCGAAACTAAATCCATACGAATCATCGCAAACACTGAATGCCGTGCGCCCATGATTGCGAAAACCATCATTGATGCTGGTGCTGAGATGTGTCTGCAGAAGCCGATTGATACATCCGCGCTCTTAGAAGCAATCCGCTTTCAAGCGCATTCATTCAACGAGATACAACCGGCATCCATATCCCCAAACGACTCTAAAAAGAGGTGGCAGTCATGACAAAGAGAAAAACTCTTGCGCTGGTTGGTGCAACCTTGCTGATCCATGGCCTGACAGCTTGCGCTTCACAGAGATTCGATGGAGGGATGCGTGGAGGCGGATTGGCCTTCGTGGATATCGATATTGACGGCGATGGCGGGATTTCTCTACCAGAGTTCGTCAAGAAAGCACCGTCCAGGATTACCGATCCGGAAGGCATTTTCAAACGGCTGGATACGGACGGAGACAGTTTTGTCAGTGAAGAGGAGTTCGCTGCAAGGCGCATGGGAGGCGGTCGTCCTCGGTAACCGGAAACAACTTAGTATGCCCATTCATCACTTAACTTTGAACACTCAGGAGAAACTGATATGAAAAAACGAAACCTTTTTATCACTCTTGCCGGCCTTGTCGCACTTGCATCAGTGGCTTTCATGGAGCCGGTTTCTGCCTTTCCACCCGGCGGCTGTGCGGACCGGGAGGGCGTGGCCGGTCACCCCGGACCACTGGGAGGCACGCCTTTCGCAGGCCAAGCAAAGCAGATGCGCCGCATGTTGGCATCGTTGGATATAACAGCGTCTCAGCGGGAGAAGATCTGGGCGATCCTGGATGAACAACGCCCGAAGGTGCGTAACCACATCGTGTCGTTGTTCGAGGGACGCCGGCAACTCATGAGTTATGACATCGCGGCAGGCGGAGAAGCAGGACTTCGCACGTTGGCCAACGACCAGGCAAAGAGCATGTCCGAAGTCTTGTTTCTCAAGGCTCAGACACGCTTCCGGATCCGTGCGGTACTGACACCCGAGCAACGCGACAAGTTGTCCAAGCAAGTCAGACGGTTGCGCGGAGGATTCCCGGTACTGTGATATGGCTTTTCCGGGCCGGCCGGTTAGCATGACTCAGGCTGGCTACGGATTACGACGAATAATCAAACGCAAAAACAAAATTTAGAGCGAGGGTTATACCAATGACTTGGATTCGTATTCTTTCCATCATATTCGGCGCAACCCTGATAACAGTGGCCTGTGCCGGTACAGCTAAAATAGACGGTCCGACGACGAAAACAACTGCGCTCACGAAAGACTTGGTAGCTGAAAATACGGTGACTCAGAACAAACCAGTCACCCACACCAGCAAACGACAGACTGAACCTGCAAACGGTCTACCGGTAAGGCCCGATCTGTCGGGTCTCTGGACTCTGAACCGGGAGATGAGCGACAACCCACGAGAAAAGATCAAAGAGGCTACGCAGCAGGCGCGTAGCGCAAGTAGAGGGCAAGGCCACAGCCGAGGCGGAATGGGCCGGGGTGGTCAACGCAGTGGTGGGATGGGCGGCAGACCGAGCAGCGCCCGTATGGTTGGACGTGGCCGCGGACGTCCTGGCGGAGAATCAATGTCCCAGGGGCTTCGGGCGCTATTGAATGGGCCAGAAACAATGGAGCTTACCCACGAAGAGCCCATGCTGCTCATCGTCACCGATGACGGAAAGCGTCAGCGGGTGTTCACCGATATGCGCGGTGCCAGTGTATCCGCCATGGGCGGCATGGATCAAAACGTAACCATTGCCGGATGGGAACAAGACGTCCTGGTCATTGAGACTACCACCAGTCTGCATCCTCGGCTAATACAGGAATTCAAACTGGATGCGGATACTCACCGGCTCTTGGTCAGAACCATAGTACAGCCACTGTGGTTAGCCGAAAAGATAATCATCAATCGTTTGTATGAAGCAGCAGAGGTACAAATGCATACAAACAAGAATGCCGCTCTCTTGCCGGGAGAGTAAATGAATCAGAAAGATCATCTTGTGAACCATTTAGGAATACTGATTATGAAAATGAAACATATAAGCCCACGAACCCTCTTTGCTCTCGTTTTTGTCTGCGCATCTGTATCTGGCACCAGTTGGGCATCGATGCTGTCCCCAACGGCACCACCTATGAATGCTGTTTTGAATAGTGCCGGGTTGATTTCGAGTACTGATCGCCCCAGACAACTACACAAACCGGAATCAACGCAGTCCCTATCTGCTGCAGCCAAGGCCCTGCTTCAAAAAGATCTAATCAACAGCAAGCGCCAAGCTGCAAAGGCTGCTTACGAACTCGGTGTTGACGCAATGAAAAAGGGAAATTTGAACATAGCTCATGCGTTCATTCGGGAAGCTGTACAGCTTCATTCAACCAACCCTATGTACCTACAGATAGCCATTCGGATCACATATGGAACAGGTAGATATACTGAGGCGGAGGCATATCAGACCAAGTTCCTGAAGATCCTTCTATCTGAACTGGAACCCAGTGATCCCAGGATAGCTGGGGAAATCGACATCCTAGCAACGATCTATTTAGTTCAGCGTCGCTACCAGGACGCTGAACTCCTGTTTAGTAAAGGCCTGAAAATAAGGGCGCAAAGCCTCGGAGCGACGCACCCAACCGTAGCTGTGAGCCTGAATCGACTTGCGAGCCTGTCGATACATCAAAACAGGCCGCAAGAAGCGGAGCGGCTCTTGAAGCGAGCTGTGAATATTCTTAAAGACGCATATGGCGCAGACCATTCTAATACAGCTGCGGCCATGCACAACCTGGCCGATTTCTATCGAACGCTCGAACGTTTTTCCGAAGCGGAGAGCCTGTACTGCAAGGCGATCGCCATCTGGGAAGCGGAGCCAAGCGATGCTCTTAAACATGCTGTCAGTTTGAAGGGACTCGGTTCCTTATATGCTTCGCAAAAACGCTTTGATGATGCTCAATATCAGTTTGAGCAGATGCATTCCCTATTGCAGGAAACACTTGGGTCGGACCACCCCTACGTCGGTGCAGCTAAAAACAGCTTGGTAACCCTGAAAAGGGAGCGTGCACAATTCTCCCAAACGAGTTCCACATATCAGGCTGCAGCAGAAGACGTTCGGACCGATCAATAAACTGCATGTGCTCACAGTACAATGACAAAGGAGAACAGCAATGAATTCGCAGTTTAGGTTTCTGGTAACGGCCTTGTCAGCTGGAATCATCGGTTTTGTCCTGTCAACGACGCTCTACGCCATGCCACCGCATAAGGTTCAAAGGCACCTCGATCATAGACGTCCTGTTGTCATTCACCACGGTCCGGCGCATCCTTTAAGGCCTGACCGAATTCGGCGTCATCGCAATGTGATCATCGTGCGTCCTTACGGACACTGGTATCCCGGATTTGGCTGGTTCAGGGCGGACGATAATGCTATAAAATGGCTCTCGTTCACAGCCATCACACTAAGAATCCTGGACAACCTTAATGAATAGCAGCAACGCGAGCATGAGGCGGCACAGGTCAGGGCCACAAATAATGGTCAATCTTTAGTCAAATACCAGCTTACTCCCATATTGGGATCGCGCTAATATCAGCACATGAGAGTCATCGCCAAATCCATGCTGCGGACCTTTTAGGAAAGCAGCCCAAAATATCGCGATGCTAAGAAACAGATGACTGAATGGTATAACTACTGCTCGAATGCACAGTGACGTGGTCAAGCTATTAAAAACAAAACCCATTATAACCAGGCACTAGCGCGTATTAATGAACTCTGGGGAGCTAAGCGTAATACAGAGAAAGGTGATCAACTCGATATTCTAATGTTGCTCGTTGAAAAATATGAAGAAGAACACTATCCAATTCCGCCTTCCGATCCTGTTGAGGCCATCAAATTCCTGATGGAGCAAAAAGGTCTTACACGAAAAGATCTGGAGCCGTACCTAGGTACTCGCGCACGTGTTTCTGAAGTACTTAACAAGAAACGCAATCTGACATTGCCAATGATCAAGAAACTGCATGAAGGCCTGAATATCCCCTACAATTGCCTGATCGCTTAATGTGGTAATAGCATCAACTAATTAAACGAAACGTTTTGATGCAGCGTAATATTTTGAAAAATAGGACTCTTTACTGAACAGTAGAATCGCTACCAGTGAAGCCATCTCGACGCAAAGAGATGGCGCAACGTGCAGTGAAAGAACGCTCATTACTCGAGCGCAGACTCATTCGTTAGAACTGTCCCTGGTAAGTCTGGACACGCGCTCTGACTTCCAGAAACCCCTTTTTCTGTTGCTAATGCCAGCCAGTGCCGGTCACTCCCACTCAATCGTCGCTGGTGGTTTACTCGAGATATCATAGGCCACCCGTGAAACCCCCTTCACCTCATTGATTATCCGTCGGGAGACCTCCTCAAGAAAATCAAAAGGCAGATGCGCAAACTGGGCGGTCATAAAATCCACGGTCTTCACCGCGCGCAGGGACACCACATACTCATATCGACGGGCATCTCCCACCACACCGACG
>JBDLIT010000085.1:0-17163 GCA_039714735.1 Pseudomonadota bacterium | reverse complement strand
GCGCGAAGCGCGGCACTAATTTTGCTCGGAGAAAAATTGAATGCGCTTTGTGCGACCCGAAGGGTAAATTACAATGATGTAATTTATAATCTTATGCTTTTACATCAATGGGTTAGAGATTGCTTCGTCGCTACGCTCCTCGCAATGACGTTTCATTCAGCGCACCACCGATGTAATAATCCAGCCCTGGTAACCACAATATGCAAAAAGCAGCAGCACCCCGCCAATACGGGATATCCGGTGTGTCCCTCTCAGCGACCAGGCAACACCGCCAATGGCCAGAGTCAACGCCAGCATTACGGGCATGTCGCGGGTGAGAACCTCCGCTGCAACCGGGCCGGGTGCAACCAGGCCGGGGATCGACAATACAGCCATCAGATTATAGAGATTGGAGCCAAGCACGTTGCCAATCGCCAGATCGGGCTCATTTTTCAGTGCGCTGGCAATACTGGCAGCAAGTTCAGGAAGGCTGGTGCCCAGTGCAACGATGGTCAAACCGATGATGAGATCACTGACGCCAAGCCACTCTGCGATGCCGACGGCGCCCCATACCAGCATTTTCGATGCAATCAACAATCCGCTCAAACCGAGCGCCAGCCATATGACAGCTTTGCCTGTCGACATCGCTTCAGGCATCTCAGCCTCAATCTCGGCCGCAAGAATTTCATCAGCGCCCCTGGAGGCAACTTTCCACATATAGAAGAGCACCACAAACAGCAACAGCAGCAGGATCAACCCGTCGTTGAAACCAAGCTCGCCATCAATAACGAGTAGTAAAGAGAGCAGGGTGACGCCAACAACAATCGGATATTCGCGTTGTAGGGTCTTCGAGGCTATAGTCAGCGGAACAATGACAGCGGTCACTCCCAGTATCAGACCGATGTTGGCGATGTTTGAGCCAATGGCGTTACCGATCGCCAGTCCGGGGTTTCCACTGAGAGCGGCCATGCCGGAGACCAGTATTTCGGGAGCGGAGGTGCCGAAGCCGACGATGGTCAGGCCAATAACCAGTGTCGAAACGCCAAGATTCTGCGCCAGGGCTGCAGCACCGGCAACAAAGCGGTCGGCGGTGACGACCAACAGTGCCAGACCAGCCAGAATGGCGACAAGTTCAATCCACATAGCGCGTTTCATCTGCAAAATACAATTCAGGGCGTGATTGTTTCAGATCACGCACGCAGAGACAAGATGCAGGCTGCATGATCTGGATCAAAGTGATTTATTACAACCTCTATATAATTAATCGGTGAAATACTTCTATAGATACTCTCTATTATGGTATATACTATGAAGTACGTTTCAACAAACCTGAATTTTTAGCGTGGGAGAACGATGATGAAAAAATATGTTGCACTAGCACTTTTTGCTGCAATCACAGTTGCGGCAGCGTCCAGCGCCTCAGCCTTCTGGAGTAATGATAACGACAGATGGGATTACTGGGACGACGAATATGATGAGTGGGATCCAAGATACTGGATGGACGAGATGGAAGACTTCTTCGATGACGACGATGATGAAGACTGGTGGCGTTATGGCGGTGGCCGTTTTGGCGGTGGCCCTTACGGTGGTTATGGCCCTTACGGCCCTCCCATGGGTATGGGTGGCTATGGCCCTTACGGCCCTCCCATGGGCATGGGTGGCTATGGCGGCCCTTACGGCCCTCCCATGGGCATGGGTGGCTATCCTCCTCCAGCCCCTTACGGTGGTGGTTATGCTCCGGCACCTGCACCCTACGCAGCGCCTCAGCAGGCACCTGCTCCACTAGCGCCATTACCAGCAGCACCAGCACCAGTACGGTAAGTGTGCTCTGATTGATCATTGATTGGTGATCAGTGAAGGCCAGCCCGGATTTTTCCGGGCTGGTTTTTTTTTGCTTATCCTGAAATTTATTCTCCCTCCATTTTGCCCCGTTCACTCCCTGAGCAACTGTTCCAGCCTCTGATATGCGTTGATAGGGAGCCTCTGAATGAATCGATGGGATGGGGGTTTGGGGGAAAGGAATATCGATGGCTTGCTATAATCTATTGATAGTTGGCCCTTCTCCCGTAGAAAAACTTGCAGGAATGCTCTGATCGAGGCGCGCAGCGATGTGATCAGAGCTTCCATAGCAAACTTCTATTGGCACGGTTGTTACAATTAACTTTGCTATTTCCGGTTCCTCGATTAGACTCTGATTCATCCAGTCATTTTCTGGATTAATCTTTTCAATTACGGAGGAAATCATATGTCACTCAAAGGTTCACAAACCGAAAACAGCCTCAAAGATGCATTTGCGGGGGAGTCCCAGGCAAATCGCCGCTATCTCTACTTCGCTGCAAAAGCGGATGTCGAAGGCTATAACGATGTCGCTGCTGTTTTCCGTTCAACGGCTGAAGGTGAAACAGGTCATGCGCACGGCCATCTGGAGTATCTTGAAGAGGTGGGTGATCCCGCAACAGGACTGCCGATAGGTGGTACCGACGACAACCTGAAATCAGCAATCGCCGGCGAGACTCACGAGTATACCGACATGTATCCCGGTATGGCGAAAACCGCACGTGATGAAGGTTTTGACGAGATCGCTGACTGGTTTGAGACGCTGGCAAAAGCCGAGCGCTCCCATGCCAACCGTTTCCAGAAAGCACTGGACTCTCTGGACGACTAGGATGTCAACTCTCTCAATCCCGCTCCTTTATAGAGCGGGGCTGAGAGCCAAACAACTCTTGATGTACTGCCACAGGATGCGCTGAACTTGCGAAGCACATCAATCGGCAGGTGAATATAGAAAGGAGACCCTCTATGGCAACAGTTCGCGAAGGCAGCCTCGAGGCGCCTACACGCCATCCTCTCGATTGGCGGCAGCCGCACTTCTATGACCAGGAGAACCTCTTCAATGAGCTGGAGCGGGTTTTCGATATCTGTCACGGATGTCGCAGGTGCGTCAGCCTGTGCCACTCGTTTCCAACGCTGTTTGATCTGGTCGATGAGTCAGACACCATGGAAGTCGATGGTGTCGCCAAAGATGACTACTGGAGTGTCGTTGACCACTGTTACCTGTGTGATCTCTGTTATCTGACCAAGTGCCCCTATGTGCCGCCGCATGAATGGAATGTCGATTTTCCACATCTGATGCTGCGCGCCAAAGCTATAAAATTCAAACAGCAGGGTGCTTCACTGCGTAACAGGGTGCTCAGCAGTACAGATAGCGTTGGCAAACTGGCTGGTATCCCTGTGGTGTCAGCAGTGGTCAATGCCGCCAATGCAAATGCAGGATTTCGCAAGATTCTGCAAAGCTCCCTCGGCGTCAGCGCTGATGCGGTTTTGCCTGAATACCATAGTAAAAGCCTGCGTCAGCGTCTCTCCCCTGATAGTGGTGAAGGGGCCCGGCCTGCAGGCAGGACGACCGGCCGTGTAGCACTGTTTGCCACCTGTTACGGAAATCGCAATGACCCCCGCATGGGTGAAGACCTGAAAGCGGTGTTTGAGCACAATGATATTCCGCTGACACTGGCTCCGAAAGAGCAGTGCTGCGGTATGCCCAAACTTGAACTGGGTGATCTCGAGGCCGTGAAACGGGCCAAAGAGGCAAATATCCCGGTGTTGGCGAAACTTGTTGATGAAGGTTGGGATATTGTGGCACCAATCCCTTCATGCGCCCTGATGTTCAGGCAGGAGCTGCCGCTGATGTTTCCTGATGATGCGGATGTCATCAAGGTTCAGCTGGCAATCTTTGACCCTTTTGAGTACCTGATGCTGCGCCACAAGCATGATTTGCTGAAGACAGATTTTAAAAACCCGCTGGGTAAAATAGCCTACCAGGTTGCCTGCCATCAGCGCGTGCAGAAAATCGGCCTCAAGACCCGTGACCTGTTGCAGCTGATTCCTGAGACAGAAATTGAGACTATCGAACGCTGCTCGGGGCATGACGGGACCTACGCAGTCAAAGTGGAGTTTCATGAAATCTCGATGAAAATAGCCCGTCCGGTCGTCAACCGCGTGCGCAAGTGTGAAGCGGACTACCTGACAAGCGATTGCATCATGGCGGGTCGTCACATTGCTCACGGACTCGATGACGGCACCGAAGCGATGCATCCGATGACCCTGATACGCAAAGCGTACGGAATATGATTATGACATTGTTAACACGAGACGATCTCTATTCACTGGAGCAGTATGCAGAGCAGCGCGTAGAGATGCGTGCAGCCGTGATGGGGCACAAGAAAAACCGCCAGCTGCCGATCGGCCCCCATGCGACCCTCTATTTCGAGGACAAGCTGACCATGCAGTACCAGATTCAGGAGATGCTGCGCGTCGAACGCATCTATGAAGCCGGCGCCATTCAGGAGGAGCTGGATGCCTACAATCCCCTGATTCCGGACGGCAGCAACTGGAAGGCAACCTTTATGATCGAATACACCGATGTCGTAGAGCGTCAACAGGCATTGACACAGCTGGTCGGGATCGAACAGCGAGTGTGGATGCAGGTGCAGGGTTTTGATCCGGTCTACGCCATCGCCGATGAAGACCTCGAGCGTGCTGATGAACAAAAGACATCGGCGGTGCACTTTCTGCGTTTTGAACTCTCAGCGGAGATGGCTGAGGCGGTTCGCACAGATGCTGATATCAACGCCGGCATCGATCATCACAACTACACGCACAGCAGCGAACCGATACCACACAACATACGCGACTCACTGGCCGGGGATCTCTCGTAGGAGCCTGTCGGATTATGGATGATTCTACTGCGCTGGCAGGGAAGCGGCCCAAATTCCCACGATTTTTCGTTGCGTAGGGCTCACTATGCGCCTCAAAATCGTGAAAATTTGTACTCGCTTCCCCACCATGCTCGCAACGAACCCCATAACCCGACAGGCTCCTAGGATCGTATCATTTGCCTCTTCTCCATGTTTCACCACGGAACAGATGGACAACGGGGAAGAGTGTTTGGGAAGCTGATTGAAGCGCTTCGCGCTTCGCCTACAAGGATGTAGGTGAGGGGCGTGAGCAGGATGCGGAAGCTTCAATCAGAACTCCCTTAGAAGTTTTTCTATGGGGGAAGGGGCGTTTATCAGTGACTTATAGCCGACTTCATGTTGGCCCTTCCCCCAAACCCCCATCCCTACGATTCGATCAAAGCGTCCTTAGCCTTCACCGGCCTGCTTGATCGACCATACCGCTGCTTCCAGCCTGGTGCGCAGCTTGAGCTTTTTCAACAGGTGTTTGACATGCACCTTGACCGTACTTTCGGCAATATCCAGCTGGCGCGCAATCTGCTTGTTGCTGAGGCTTTCTGCAATGAGTTCCAGGATCTGCTGCTCCCTTTCCGTGAGATTCGCTTCACTGGATGTGACGGGCCTTCCCTCATGGCGCAGCGCTCGTGCAAGCAGCTGGGTCAGTTCAACAGGTATCGCGATTTGGCCGCTTGCGGCAGCGCGGATACTTTCCAGCACGTCCTCCGGTTCCATGTCTTTCAGCAGATAGCCATCGGCCCCACTACGCAAAGCATCGATGATGTCTGATTCGCTGTCCGATACGGTGAGCATAACGACATAGCCCCCATATCCCTGCTCCTTGAGGGCTTTGAGAGTCGCCAGGCCGTCCATGCCCCGCATATTGAGATCCAGCAGTACGATATCCGGGGTTATTTCCAGGGCGAGCTTCAGCCCCTCCTCACCGGAGGCCGCTTCACCGATGAGTGCAAGCTGTGGATCCATGCCGATAAGGTCCGCGACTCCTTTACGGAACAGGGGATGATCATCGACTACGACGATGCTGATGGGGGTTTCAATAGTCATGACTCGAGTAAATTGATGTGATTGTAGGGGGGTGGATTGGTTGAATCAGGTTCATTTGATGAGGCGAATTCGACAATTATTCTCGTTCCTCCGCTATCCGGGTTTTGGATAGTCAGCGCCGTGTTCAGGCTGCGCGCCCGTTCCTCCATGATGCGCAGGCCATAGTGGTTGAGCCGCTCCGGGGAGTCAGGCAGGCCGCAGCCATTATCCTCGATCATCACCCTGATCATCGACTCGGGTGCAAGACTGCCGCGTAGCGAGACAAGCACGGTATCACACCCGGAATGACGTATAATATTTGACAAGGCCTCGCGTATGATCTGCAACACATGAACATCTTCGTTTGCAGTCAATTGTAGATCATGCAGCTGGTTATCAAGCTGGATGTCGATACTGCCCCGCTCCCTGAACTCCTTGACCGTTTCCAGAAGTTGTTGATTGAGGCTCTGGCCATCCAGACCAAGCCGAAAGGTGGTGAGCAGCCCCCGTAATTGTTGGTAGGCGTCGTTGAGGCCATTACGGATCTCTTTTACGATGCCGTGAATGGTCTGTTCGTTGTCAGCCTGCTGCAGACTCTTTTCCAGACGGCTGACCTGTATTTTCAGATAGGAGAGGGCCTGAGCCAGTGAGTCATGTAATTCGCGGGCGATGACACCGCGCTCTTCGTAGAGCGCCAGGCGCCGCGCCGAGCTTATCCGGTAGGCGGTGCCGATGGCAATGGCGATATGCTTGGCGACGGCCTCCAGCAATTGCAGTTGCCAGTCAGCCGGCGTATTCCGGGTTGGTAGCGAAATCAGCAGCACGCCATATTGGTCTCCCAGCTCTTTTATGGGGATTGATATGGCTTTTTCCCGATTCGCGCCTGTAGCCTGCCACTCCTTGATGCGGGTGTGCTCCTGTTCAAAGCAGGCGGCGCATTTTTCCGGTGAGCAGATTCCCTGGAGCTGGTCTTCAGACGTGCGTGTTGAAGCCAGGGTGATGCCGTGTCCGCTCATGGGTTGGGTGAGGCAGATGATAGCAGGGCCAAAACCCACCTGTTTTTCGATATCTTCCAGTAATTTCTGATAGGACGTTGCGGAGAACGGTATGTCGTTCAATCGTCTGGTTGTGTTGTAGAGCAGCTCCAGAGAGCGGTTACTCCGCTCCAGGTCGGCGGTTTTTTCCCGAACCCGCTCTTCCAGGCCGGTGTGAATCCTTGAAAGATCATCCGCCATCAGGTTGAATGCGGCGCCGAGCTGACCCAGTTCATCATCATGGTGATGCTTGACCTTTTTGGAAAAATCTCCAAGACGTGCATGTTCGGCAAAATCGAGCAGTTCCCTCAGGGGTGTGAGCACATCGTGATGCATAATGAGCATGGTCTTGAACACAACGCCCAGGGTGAGAAATAACGACACTATCTGAATGGCGCGCAACAGACGGATCTTTGACTCTGTATCCTCTTCCAGCAGCACGACCAGATAATCAACATCAGCAACAAACCGATCGATAATGGATGGGAATCGTCCCCGGATGTTCTGTTGTGCAGCTTGCCAGGCGCGTTTATCGTCGTCGAGCAAGCCCTCCTGGGCGCCATGTTCCGGATCAATAGTACTCATATAAACATTCAGCAGCGGCTTGATCACTCGCTCCCACTTGCGGGTGATCCGGTTGTAGGCCTGGCGTAACTCGTGATCCGGACTATCTGGTACCAATCGAGTCAGGCGCGGGTCGTTCACCCTTGCTTCAAACTCATCCACAAGCGCCCTGGTGATTTGCCAGTAATCACCGGCATCGATGTCCTGCTGATACACCACCCTGCCGGCGATGCGATAGGACTGCATCCGCAGGGTGCCTGCCTGATTTATAGCACCGGCCTCGCCCTTGGTTGCCTCGCTGATAATAATCGACGCCAGCATGGCGCCAAAACCCAGCAGGGTAATTGCGGTCATGGCTATGCCGATGCGTAGCAGCAATGAATTTTTGAATGCTCTATCCATGATTTATATTGTATCCAAATCGTGGGGGAATTCAGGATTATCTGGTACTACCCCCAAAAACTTTTCAGTTGGGTGTGCTTCTGTCCGGTCTAGGGTTGCTTGCATATTTTATAGTTATTACAACAGGTTAACGTTGTTACCACCAATACTGCTTTGGTGGTAGTGGGCGTTGAATTGGCGTTTTTCCAGCCCTTGTCACCTTACGCTTTCCCTGATTAAACTAGCTTTCAATTGAGGAAACGCAATAACAAGAGGGCTAGAAAACATGGCAAGTCAGCGCAAGATGGCGTTATCGGTATTGGCCATGAACACGATCGCGTTCACGGCGTGTTTTGCTGTGTGGGTGATGTTCTCCATCATCGGCATCCCGATCAAGGAGTTGCTCACACTCAACGAAACCCAGTTTGGCCTGCTGGTGGCAACACCCATACTAACCGGTTCTCTGTTCCGTTTGCCGGTCGGTATGATGACCGATAAATTTGGCGGCCGTATCGTCTATTTCATCCTCTTGCTGGTGACTATCATACCGCTATGGTTTATAGGATCGGCAACTCAATATTGGCAATTTCTTGTTCTGGGACTCTTTGTCGGCGTGGCGGGCGCCTCTTTCTCGGTGGGCATTGCCTACACCGCCCGCTGGTTCACCAGGGAAAAACAGGGATTTGCCATGGGTATCTTCGGTGCGGGAAACGCCGGCGCCGCACTCACCAAATTTGTTGCCCCGTCTCTGGTTGTTGCCTACGGATGGCAGATGGTGCCCAAGGTCTATGCGGTGGCAATGTTCGTGGTGGCCGTCCTTTACTGGATGTTCACCTATACAGACCCTGATCATAAGGTGGCTTCACACGTGACCCTGCGCCACCAGCTCAGGATGCTGCGTGATCCACGCATCTGGAAATACATGCAGTATTATTCGCTGGTGTTTGGTGGTTTTGTCGGCCTCTCTCTGTGGATGACCAAGTACTATATCAGCGAATATGGATTCGACATTAAGACGGCTGCCCTGCTGGCGGCAATCTTCGTACTGCCCTCCGGGGTGATTCGTGCGCTTGGCGGCTGGTTTTCGGACAGGTTTGGCGCCTACAAGGTAACCTGGTGGGTGATGTGGATCTCCTGGGTCTGCCTGTTCATCATGTCCTACCCGCAAACGGCCATGACCCTGAAGACGCTCAATGGCGACTACTCGGTTCATATCGGACTCAATGTCTGGGTCTTCACCGGCTTGCTGTTCACCCTGGGTATCGCCTGGGGATTCGGCAAAGCCTCCGTTTTCAAGTTTCTGTCAGATGAATACTACGATGACATCGGCGTCGCCTCTGGCATTGTCGGGCTGGCCGGTGGTATGGGTGGGTTCCTGCTGCCGATCATGTTCGGTGCGATGATCGATCTGACCGGTGTCAACACGACGGTCTTCATGCTGCTCTATGGCGCTACCTGTGTATCACTGATCTGGATGCATTACACCTTTGCCAAAGAACACCGGCAGAAAACCCAGGCGGCTGTCAAGCATCACGCTTACGACGAGTACGCAAGGATGCAGACAAATCCTGAAGAGTTTGTGGCGGCCCGTGCTGCTGTCGAGCAGGCCGATCTGCTGGAGAAATTGGTTGACCGGTATGCAGCCGCGCGTGAGAAAGCCGAGCGTAAATCCGCTGAACTCAGTGAGGGACAATTACATGGTAAAGCCGTGGATGTGCTTGAGTGATCGAAACTTCCCGAAGAGTTTATCTTATGGGCAGGGCTCCCGCGGGGTTATTGAGTAGTTTGGGTTAATTGAATCACCTATTGTTTTTATTGATCGTTTTTTATTTCCATCTAGAAGAGGATAAACATGTCTGATATCAAAGAGTGGAACCCGGAAGACCCCCAGTTTTGGGAGTCTACGGGCAAGAAGATAGCCAACCGCAATCTCTGGATTTCGATTCCGAGCCTGCTTTGCGGCTTTGCGGTGTGGCTCTACTGGGGCATCATCACCGTGCAGATGCTCAATCTGGGCTTTCCCTTCGAAAAGGCCGAGTTGTTCACCCTGGCGGCTATCGCCGGCCTGACCGGAGCAACCCTGCGTATCCCCAGCAGTTTCTTTATCCGCATCGCCGGGGGGCGCAATACCATCTTTTTTACCACCGCGCTGTTGATGATCCCGGCCATCGGCGCCGGTATCGCGCTACAGGATAAGAATACGCCCCTGTGGGTATTCCAGATCCTGGCCTTCCTCTCCGGCTTCGGTGGCGGCAACTTTGCCTCCTCGATGTCAAATATCAGCTTCTTCTTTCCCAAGAAACAGCAGGGACTGGCTCTGGGGCTGAATGCAGGTCTGGGCAACGCGGGTGTAACCACCATGCAGATACTGATCCCTCTGGTGATGACCTTCGGCATCTTTGGCGGTGATCCGATGACCCTGGTGAACACCTCGGGCACCCTCATTGGCAAGATCCCGGCCGGCTCCGATACCTGGATCCACAATGCCGGGTTTATCTGGCTGATACTGCTCATCCCCCTGGCCTTCGCCGGCTGGTTTGGCATGAACAACCTGCGTACCGAGCATGTGTCGCCGCAAATCAGCGGGCCTTTGGGTTCCTTTGGAAAAATCACCGGCATGCTGCTTGTCGGTTTCGCTACCGCGGCTGCCGGCCTGTACGTGCTCCTGCCTGCACCCACAGGACTGGGCGCCCCGGGCTGGGCTAAATGGCCGGTCATTGCCGCCATCCTGTTTGCGACAGTGATGCTGTTGAAAATGATTCCCGGTGATATCAAGCCGAATCTGCAACGCCAGTTCAAGATATTCGGAAACAAGCATACCTGGGTAATGAGTATTATCTATACCATGACTTTCGGCAGCTTCATCGGTTACTCCGCGGGATTCGCATTGGCGATCAAGGTGGTGTTTGGTTATCAGCATATTGTGGTTGACGGGGTAATGACCCACAACACAATCAACGCCGCTGGTCCTTCAGCGCTGATGTATGCCTGGATGGGACCATTCATCGGTGCTTTGATCCGCCCTGTTGGCGGATGGATTGCGGACAAAATTGGCGGTGCCAAGGTGACCCAGATGGTCTCCATCGTGATGATCGGCAGCGCACTGGGAGTGGCCTACTTCCTCAAACAGGCCTACGTCTCTGCGACGCCCGAGGAGTATTTCCTGCCATTCTTTGTATTGTTCCTGGTGTTGTTTGCAGCCACCGGTATTGGTAACGGCTCTACCTTTCGCACCATCGCCATGGTGTTTGACAAGGAGCAGGCTGGTCCTGCACTGGGCTGGACCTCCGCGGTCGCCGCTTATGGCGCATTCATTATCCCCAAAGTGTTCGGCGAACAGATCAAGCTGGCGACTCCAGAGTACGCGCTCTATGGATTCGCGGTTTTCTACGGAGTTTGCCTGTTGCTGAACTGGTGGTATTACCTGGGGCCAAAGCGTGAATACGACAATCCCTGACGAGTGACCAGCTAATGAACAGCCGTGAGTTTACCTTCTCTTTTTTGGTAAGCTCACAGCTGGTCCAGCAGACTGAGAGATGATTGAAATCAAGCAAATTGCTTAGAGGAGAGAAATTATGAGTCACTTTCTAGATCGCCTGAAGTTTTTCGAGAAGGTTCAAGGCACCTTTTCCAAGGGCCATGGCATTGTGACCAATGAGGATCGGCAGTGGGAAGATACTTATCGTAACCGCTGGCGCCATGACAAGATGGTACGCTCCACCCACGGTGTAAACTGTACCGGTGGTTGTTCCTGGAAGATTTATGTAAAAAATGGTCTGGTTGCATACGAAATGCAGCAGACCGATTATCCCCGTACCCGTCCTGATATGCCCAACCACGAGCCGCGAGGTTGCCAGCGCGGCGCCTCTTTCTCCTGGTATCTCTACAGTCCCCACCGTATCAAGTACCCCCTGGTGCGTGGCCGCCTGGTGGACATGTATCGGCAAGAGAAGGCTGCCGGCAAGAACCCGGTAGAGGCCTGGGAAGCGATCCAGAGTGATCCGGAAAAGCGTAAAAAATACACCGCCGTTCGCGGCCTTGGTGGTTTTGTTCGCGCCGAGTGGGAGGAGATGACCGAGATCATCGCCGCGGCCAACATCTATACCATCAAGAAGTGGGGCCCGGACCGGATCTATGGTTTCTCGCCCATTCCCGCGATGTCGATGATCAGCTACGCGGCCGGTTCCCGTTACCTCTCTCTGATTGGTGGCGCATGCGGTTCATTCTACGACTGGTACTGTGACCTGCCGGCCGCCTCTCCCCAGGTGTGGGGTGAGCAGACCGACGTGCCGGAAGCGGCCGACTGGTATAACTCGAAATATCTGATTATCACCGGCGCCAATCTGCCGATGACCCGTACCCCGGATGCTCACTTCGCCATCGAGTCCCGTTACAACGGCACCAAGGTGGTCTCCATGGCTCCGGACTATGCCGAGTATGTGAAGTTCGCCGATTTGTGGATGCCGGTCAAGCAGGGTACCGACTCGGCTGCCTTCATGTCTATGGGGCATGTGGCGATAAAAGAGTTCCATATCGATAAGCAAGACCCATACTTCACCGAATACGTGCGTAAGTATACCGATCTGCCCATGCAGATCATGCTGAATAAAGATGGCGACCGCTATGTCTCCGGACGCTTTCTGCGCGCATCCGACTTTGATAACAACATGGGTGAAGAGAATAATCCGGAGTGGAAGACGGTTGTCTACGACGCCAGGAGCAACGCATTCGTGGCGCCCAACGGCTCCATCGGCTTTCGCTGGGGCGAAGAGGGCAAGTGGAACCTGCTGGAGAAGAGCGGCTCGGACCAGGCCGGGATCGAAGCAGAGCTCAGCTGCATCGACAGCAAGGATGACGTGGTTGCGGTCGACTTCCCCCATTTCACCCCCGGCGAGGGCGACACCCTCACGCGCAACATCCCGGTGCGCAAGCTGAAGCTGGCCTCCGGCGAAGAGGTTCTGGTTTGCTCCGTGTTTGACCTGCAAGTCGCACAATACGGTATAGACCGTGGTTTGGGCGACAACCTGGCCACCTCCTACGACGATGAGAGTGTGCCTTATACACCGGCCTGGGGCGAGAAGATCACCGGTATCAAACGCGCCGATCTGGAGCGTACCGGCCGCGAGTTTGCGCAGAATGCCGCAGACACCAAGGGCAAGTCCATGGTCATCATGGGCGCCGCGATCAACCACTGGTATCACAACGACCTGAGCTACCGCAGCATCATGAATCTGCTGCACTTCTGTGGCTGTATTGGTCAGTCCGGCGGTGGCTGGGCGCACTATGTGGGGCAAGAGAAGCTGCGTCCCCAGGCAGGCTGGGCGCCGATCGCCTTTGCCCTCGACTGGCATCGTCCACCGCGCCACATGGCATCCACTACCTACTGGTATTTTCATACCGACCAGTGGCGCTATGAGAAAGTGGCTGCTGACGACGTGCTGGGCTCTACCGCCCAGGCCAAGTACCGGGGCTACCAGATCGCTGACTACAACGTGGTATCCCAGCGTCTGGGTTGGGGCCCGTCCGCGCCTCATTTCAATAAAAACCCACTCGACATCGTCAAACAGGCCGAGGCCGCTGGTGCGACCGACGAGGCCGGCGTCTCCAGCTATCTGGTCGAGCAGCTGAAGAGCGGTGATACCGCCTTTGCCAGTGAAGACATCGATGCGGAAGAAAACTTCCCGCGTAACCTCTTCGTCTGGCGCGCCAACCTGCTGGGTTGTTCCGCCAAGGGCCATGAGTATTTCCTCAAGCATCTTGTGGGCGCCCAAAACGGCGTCATGCAAGAGGGTGTTGAAGGTAAGGAGTCCAAAGAGATCAAGTGGCGTGAGAAGTCCCCTGTGGGCAAGCTGGATCTCATGGTGGACATCAACTTCCGCCTCAACTCCACCGGCGCCTACTCGGACATCATCCTGCCGACCGCAACCTGGTATGAAAAGGCCGACTTGAACACCACCGACATGCACCCTTTCGTGCATCCGCTGGGCAAGGCTGTCGATCCCTCTTTCGAGTCCAGGTCTGACTGGCAGATTTTCCAGGCCATCGCCAAGAAGTTCTCTGAACTCTCGGAAGAGCATCTGGGCACCGTGAAAGACCTGGTCTCTTTGCCCATGCAGCACGATACGCCGATGGCGATGGCGCAGCCCTTTGGTGAGGTCAAAGACTGGAAGAAGGGCGAATGTGACCTGATTCCGGGCAAGACGGCGCCACTGTTCAAGGTGGTCGAACGTGACTACCCCAACACCTACAAGAAGTTCACCTCGGTTGGACCCCTGATGAACAAGCTGGGCAACAACATCAAGGGTATCGACTGGAATACCGATCTCGAGATCGAGCAGTTATGCGAACACAATGGCGCGATCACCGACGAGGGCATCTCCAAAGGCCGTCCGTCGCTGGTGGAGGATGTCCAGGTCTGTGACACCGTACTGCATATGGCCCCCGAGACCAACGGCGAGGTGGCGCACAAATCCTGGAGCGCTCTGAGCAAGAAGACGGGCATCGACCACAGCCATCTCTATGCGGGACGGCATGAGGAGAAGATCCGTTACCACGATATCGTTGCCCAGCCGCGCAAGATCATTACCGCGCCGACCTGGTCCGGCATCGAGTCGGAAGAGGTGAGTTACAATGCCTGCTACACCAATGTCCATGAGCACATTCCATGGCGTACGCTGACCGGGCGCGCATCATTTTATCTCGACCACGAGTGGATGCGCGATTTTGGCGAGGGGCTGTGTTGCTACCGTCCGCCGCAGGATCTGGGCGCACACAAGAACCTGCCGAAGGGCCTGGCCGACAAGCTGAAGGGTAAGAAGACGCTGACGCTGAACTGGATCACCCCGCACTCCAAGTGGGGCATTCACTCCTCCTACCAGGACAATCTGCGCATGCTGACCCTGTTCCGCGGCGGACCCTACTTCTGGGTCAACGAGGACGAGGCGAAATCCATTGGCCTGAAAGATAACGACTGGGTGGAGGCTGTTAACGCCAACGGCGCCACCGTGGCCCGTGTGGTAGTGAGCCAGCGTGTGCCTCAGGGTATGGCCATCATGTATCACGCCCAGGAGAAGAACGTCAATGTACCGGGTTCCAATACCACCGGTAAGCGCGGCGGTATTCTCAATAGCGTGACCAAGGTGATCATGAAGCCGACCAACCTGATTGGCGGTTATGCCCAGCTCTCGTACGCCTTCAACTACTACGGCGCGGTGGGAAGCCAGCGTGATGAACACGTCATCGTCCACAAGATCGAGGATGCCGATGTGGATTGGCTGGAACGCGATTTGACGCCGGAGCGCGAAGCGCAACTCAATCCTCCGGGGGTCAACAACTAAGTCCGTTGATTGTATCGATGCAGGGTGGGCTCGACATCCATCCTGCATCCAGGTGGAAAGAACTTTGAGGAACATAAGATGAATATACGCGCACAAATTGCCATGGTCCTGAATCTGGACAAGTGCATTGGCTGCCACACCTGTTCAGTGACCTGCAAGAATATCTGGACCAACCGCAAGGGTGTGGAATACGCCTGGTTCAACAACGTAGAGTCCAAACCCGGCATTGGCTTTCCAAAAAACTGGGAAGACCAGGAGAAGTGGAAAGGCGGCTGGGTCAAGGAGGGCGGCAAGCTGGAACTCAAGGCCGGCGGCCGCGCCAGCAAGCTGCTGAACATTTTCGCCAACCCGGAGATGCCCGAGATCGACGACTACTATGAGCCGTTCGATTACGACTACGCAAAATTACAGAACAAGCCGTTGTCCGAGGCGGCCCCTACCGCACGCCCGCAATCCCAGATTACCGGTGAGCGTATGGAGAAGATCCATTGGGGGCCTAACTGGGAAGACGACCTGGCGGGAGAATTCGAAAACCGCTCGAAGGACAAAAACTTCGATGGTATCCAGAAGCAGATGTACAAGGATTTTGAAAAAACTTTCCACATGTACCTGCCCCGTCTTTGCAACCACTGCCTGAATCCGGCTTGTGTGGCAAGTTGTCCATCCGGCGCTATCTACAAGCGTGATGAGGATGGCGCGGTTCTGATTGACCAGGACAAATGCCGCGGCTGGCGTATGTGCGTCAGCGGTTGTCCGTACAAGAAGATCTACTATAACTGGGAGTCCGGCAAGTCCGAGAAGTGCATCCTGTGCTACCCGCGTATCGAGTCCGGTATGCCTACTGCCTGTGCAGAGTCCTGTGTCGGACGTATTCGTTATATTGGTGTCGTGCTTTACGATGCGGACAAGATCAGTGATGCCGCGGGTACCGACAATGAGAAGAACCTCTATCAGTCGCAGCTGGATATGTTCCTGGATCCCAACGACCCCGAGGTGATCGCCGAGGCGCTGGAGCAGGGTGTTCCCCGGCAATGGCTGGATGCCGCCAAGGATTCGCCGGTCTACAAGATGGCTATGGAGTGGAAGATTGCGTTCCCGATCCATCCTGAGTTCCGTACCCTGCCAATGATGTGGTATGTACCGCCTCTATCGCCGGTACAGAGCCAGATCGACCAGGGCAATCTGCCGACTTCTGAAGATGGGGTTATTCCCCAGGCTGATGCACTGCGTTTTCCGGCACAATATCTGGCCAACCTGCTGACCGCTGGTGATGAAGCGCCGATCATCAGCGCCCTCGAAAGAATGCTGGCGATGCGCAGCAACCAGCGCACCAAGGCCATTGAAGGCAAGCCGAACACCGCAGCTCTGGAAGCAGTTGGTTTGACGGAGTTGCAGGCCGAAGAGATGTATCAGATGCTCGGAATTGCCAACTTTGAAGACCGGTTTGTTATTCCAACGGCGCATCAGGAGATGAGCCAGGAAGATCCCTATGCATTCCAGGGACAGAACGGTTTTGCCCCAGGCAATATCAGTTCCCAGGGCCGCGACTCAGGCCAGGGCTTTACCCTGTTTCCGACGCCGCGCAAGCGCACCTACACGCCCCAGGGCGTCCAGCCACGCAAGAAGGGTTAACCGGGAGATATCACTATGCGAATCTATAACATCATGGCGCGTCTGCTGGACTACCCGACGGATGAACTGATGCAGAACCTGCCCGCTATTATGGCGATGCTGAAACAGGACCCGCTGGTGACGGCACAGGAGCGGGAAGAGCTGACGCAGCTGATCTCGTGGATACAACTGCAGAATCTGACCGGACTGCAGGCTGAGTATGTACGGACTTTTGACATGACGCCGGAACATGATCTGCATCTGACCCATCACCTGTTCGGTGATGACCGTGGACGCGGACCGGCACTTATTGATCTTTCAGAACATTTCAAGGGCAGTGGCCTGCAGTTGAAAGCGGGGGAGATCCCCGATTTTCTGCCGGCGATCCTGGAGTATGTTTCGACCCTGGATGATATGCAGGCGCGAATATTCCTTGGGGATGCCGCCAAGGTTTTGAAGGTGTTGGCAGAGAATCTGGAGAAA
>JBDLIT010000084.1:0-17164 GCA_039714735.1 Pseudomonadota bacterium | reverse complement strand
TATCTCAGGTCTTTTCCTGCTCCTGATCACTGGCTGTTCCAGTTCACCTCCGCGCAATACCGAGAACGCCTGTTCCATTTTCACGGAGAAGGATGACTGGTATGAGGCCTCGCAGGACGCCTTCGAGAAATGGGGTGTGCCAATCCATGTACAACTCGCAATCATCCACCAGGAGTCCCGCTTCAAATACGATGCCAAGCCACCGCGTCAAAAACTCTTCTGGTTCATCCCCTGGTTCCGCAAGTCCTCCGCCTACGGCTACGCCCAGGTCAAGGACACTACCTGGGACTGGTATCGAGAGAAGACAGGTAATACCTGGGCCGATCGGGATGACTATGAGGATGCCGTGGACTTCATCGGCTGGTACTGCAACATGAGTCACAGGACCCTGAAGATCTCCAAATGGGACGCCTACAACCAATACCTCGCCTACCACGAAGGACATGGCGGTTTCAAACGCAAGAGCTTCAGCAAAAAGCCCTGGCTCTCTAAAGTTGCCCAGAAGGTAAACAACAACGCCAAGCGCTACCGTGCTCAGATCGGACGCTGTAAGGATGAACTGGAAAGCAGCTGGAGCCTATGGCCGTTCTAGACTGTGGATAAGGCGCCACAGATAGCGGGTAATTACTGAAATATTCAGAGCACGAGCTTTATCTCTCGGGCTTCGATCATCTGCTGGATCTCTGCCTCCAGGTCGATCTGGTCAGGGTTTTCTGTACTTTGCTGCATCAGCTGCTCAACAATCTCAGGTTGCTCCAGGGTACGGGAACTGCCATCACTATCCTGGATGTAAGCCGCCCAAGGAACACATTTTGTCAGTGGAAACAACTGCCCTACCTGAGGTGAGATATCAATATTCAGACAAGAGATAAAAAGCAGTCTCTTACCTCGGTACTCCGGCTCTTTGATGATGCTGCGAAAGGCGCGATCAAATTCTGCCTGTGTATTGACCTGGGCGGCAAGCAGCATCGGCATCTTGGATGTTACAATGTGGGGCATGGCGTCGATGAGATTGTTTTCCAAATGGCCCTGCCCTTCAACGCCACCAATGATGTTCCGCCTGAAAAAGAACATCCCAGGTTCGAGATGGCTACCGATATTGGCTCTTCGTCCATCAGGCCAGGCACTATCAGGCAAGGTTTTACAAAGATCTTCCGATGCAACAAAAACACGTGATGTACTGAGGGTTCGCATCAGTTGATATTCTCCTTCTTCTCGCTGGACCAACCTATCCAGATTGAGAAACAGGCCATCCGTACGGCTCTCGTCCAATAACTGATTGTCAATGGTGATCGTAAAAACACCGTTCTCCCGGCCGAGATAGATATTCTTCTGTGCGAACCGGTATTCATCCTGATACCACTGGATCACGCCACCAATCTTGCCACAGGTTGCGGTTTTCTTGCCGTCCTGGGTCTGAAGCCGGCAATAGCTGCCAAAGGTTTCAGTATCCGGGTCGTATCCCACATGGCTGGCCTGGATGATCACCATATCCTTACCATGATGGGCATGTGGGCCGTGCCGGTCAGTGGCCACAATCCCGCCGACCCGGCCGTGATTAAAAGGAAAGGCGCCAAAATGTTTGGCAATCAGGATAACCGGGAATCCCTGATTTTCATCCGAGCAAAAGGCCCGTGAAGGTATGATGCTACCGGCCTCAAAACCCAGCGATTTACACAGATTATACAATCGAGGCACAAACTGACTGTAACGCATCATCTGATCGATGCGAAAATCGCTGGCCATTGCAGCTAGATTAGATACGGACGAATGCATGCACTACTCCGATTTTTATACTCTTAGTCAATAGTTGATTTTTCATTTCTTCAAAATTCCGGCCGTTAGCCACGGTTTGATCAGTTCCCGAAGAGAAGAGAGTTTCCACTTCTTTCTACTCTTTGCCTAAACCGTTCTAGCCCAGACTTTTGCACGACAAACATCTTGTCATTTGTCGCAATCCGTATCAAGGGCATACGGAAGCTTTAATTACTCAAGGTCAAGGCTGCCATATAGCGTGGCAATAGCTGAAATTGAACGCACCAGACATATTGATTGAAACCAAGGAAACGCAGGCATAAAAAAGGCCCTGCAACAGCAGGGCTCTCTCAGAACGTTGGACTGAACCTCTATCCTCCCTGCGGAGGATAGAGTTCAGATAGCTCTTCAGAGCTTAATCATGGTGGCCTTTACGTTTGTCGTAATAACCATCACTCATGGCCTTCATCCAGGTCACCAGGGCATTCTCTTCATCCTCCGTCAGTTCCAGATCGCCCAGTTCATCGACATTGACATTCTCAGCCACCTCGGGTTGTGGCCAGCAATTGTTCTCCAGTGCAACTGCTTCGGTAGCATCCACAAAGCCGAGATCCTCACAGGAATCTAACACGTCACGGGTATTGTAGAAGTGCACCACGCTCTTCAGGCTCTTGAAGTAACCGTTGTGCATGTAGGCCTTGACGATGCAGTCGTCATGCTTGCCATGCCCCTTGCCCTTGTCATCTTCCTCCGCGGCTTCGCAGGAACCCAAGGAGACGTTACGCAGAGTCGGCACTTTCGATTTGCCCAGGTTGCTCGGTGCATGGTCTACATAACCACTCACGTTCTCCAGGAAACCCGCCAAGCCAGGATCCGCCCAATCGGGATTGGCAATAGAGGCGGGATTCTCCGGGTTTTTCGGCACACCCAGATTGTCAAAGGTAAAGTCAGTAAACAGGGGGGCTGGAGCGCCCGGCCCACCAGCACCGGTGTGACATAGGGAACACTTGCCTTTGCCGCGGAAGATATTACGGCCCGCTATCTCCTCTTTGCTGAAATCATAATCACCAGCCCGGTGGGCATCGATCTTGGAGGTGAAGGCGTTGCTCTCGGAGGAGCCTTCGAAAGCGGCAATGGACAGGGCGATACGATCATAGGTAGCTTCCACTTTATCCCGTTGTTTCACAGGATCTACATCTGGCCATACCTGTTGCTCGCATAGATCTTCGATGTTAGCTGGCCATTTGATCATACAGCGACCGGGGCTCCAGACCTCATCGAACAGCTCACCATACTCACCTTCGCAGACCCGGTAGACCACACAGGCAGTGTTGGGCAGAGCTTGCTCGACTGGATTCGTAAAGGGGCCTTGGGCCTGATCTGCGGCAGGATTGCCCAGCTCCCAACCGGTCGCGCGACCATCCCAGAAGTTACCACCAACGAACAGGGGGGCGTCTGCCAGTTCGTCATCATTGTCACCCATCAAGCGGTTGCCAAAGTCGGCATAGAAGCGCGGCGCCAAGGTGGCATATGCCGAACTTGGCGGTTTGCGGTTGCCGAATGAACCTGGAATAGAGCCTTCATAGACCGACCCGGCTTCATTAAACTCAGAGATGGCTCCGGTGAATCCCACTTCAGGAACATGGCAACTGGCGCAGGCCTGGTTTTCATTGATCGAGAGACTCTCATCAAAAAAGATCGTCTTACCCAACTCCTCAATCGGCGACAAATAACCACCATCTTTTGCCTGTAAAGCGCCAGAACCTACCATCAATGCAAGCGCGATGGGGCTGATTACAAATGCCGTCATTTTTCTTATCAACATATCTTCCTCACAATTTATTAGCATTGGCGTCCGACCAAGTGAACACACCCACAACTCCATTCAAGGCATATAATTAGCAGTGAAAGACTAAATGAGGATGGCGCGGATTCTTTTGACCTGATCCATGACGCAGGGGACATTCCCTTAGAAAGAGAATTATCAGTATGGGTGAAAGCGCGTCAATCCGAGAAAATCCATAGAGCCGCGTCTAAAATCTGCGACAAAACTCGTAGATCCCTTCTATAGTCAGACTCTGTTATGCTCACAGTTACCACAAGAACACTTGCTGGAGGATGAGATTTATGGGTGATTTCACAGGCTTTCCAGAAGGTTCAAGGAATTTTCTCGAACAACTCGCCAATAACAATAACAAAGAGTGGTTTCATGCCAACAAAGACAGCTACGAACAACTGATACGCGAGCCTGCACTGGCGTTCATCGAAGAGATGGGGCCTCGGTTAAGAGAAATCTCACCCCGCTTCAACGCCATCGCGAAAAAGTCGGGAGGTTCATTGATGCGGGTCTACCGGGACATACGTTTCTCCAAGGACAAAACTCCTTACAAAACAAATGTC
The DNA here is from genome assembly GCA_039714735.1 of Pseudomonadota bacterium. Classification (GTDB taxonomy): domain Bacteria; phylum Pseudomonadota; class Gammaproteobacteria; order Chromatiales; family Chromatiaceae; genus JASJBU01. The sequence goes on along the minus strand of JBDLIT010000084.1, from coordinate 13,009 downwards.
GGCATCCAGTTTCGACATGAGTTGGGCAAGGATGTGCATGCCCCTGGATTCTACCTGCACATAGAGCCTGAAAGCTGCTTTATGGGTGCAGGCATCTGGCATCCGGAAAACCGGACTCTGGGAAAAATCCGAGATTTTATCGTGGACAATCCAGCCTCCTGGAAGGCCGCGCTTCATCAGCAAGGTTTCAAACGCGATTTCACCCTGGAGGGCGATTCACTGAAAAGACCTCCAAGAGGTTATCCAACTGAGCATGAACTGATGGAAGATCTCAAACGCAAAGATTTCATCGCCTGCAAAGGCTTCAAATGTGGCGAAATAACCAAACGGAGCCTGCCGCAATTTATCACCCGCAGTTTCAAACAAGCGGACCCCTTTATGCGGTATCTCTGTACAGCGCTTGAGGTTCCTTACTAAGTAGGAATTTCCACTGATCGATTGGCGTTATTCCGGGATCGGCAGTTCAGGCTGCTTTTTCTTGGCAGGCTGCGATATTGGATAGGCATGGGGATAACCCCAACCATAAGGGCTGCCATAGCCATACGGGCCTGGACCATGACGCCAGTATCTCCAGTCGTCATCATCATCGTCATCTATCTGATCCATCCACCAGCCGGGATTCATCAGATCCCACATATCGTCGTCGGCAAAGGCGACCTGGGTCTCTACTGCTCCCCCAAGGAACACCGCGGCAGCCATTGAAATGACAGTTTTCTTCAGCATGACACGTTTCCCCAAAACCTGATTGACCGGCAAATGAATCGGTATTTTAATATATTCTAATACATAAAACCAACAGTCACACATCACTCTTGAGAGTGTTTCGGAATATCACCCAGCATGCCAGATCACAGCGAAAGGACATCTTCTTCAGATTGACCTCGTAGTTCCCCTCCAGGCTGGCAAGAATAATCACCACCAGCAGGATTAAAAATGGTTGTCATTTCATGCTCCTCCGGAGGAATCCATCGCCGCTAATCCAGGAATGCCATCAATTCCTCACTGCTCATGACGTGGCAGTAGATCATATTCAGTATCTCCAGTTCACGGCTGTGCAGTTCATCAGTTCCGGCGGCACATCCATCCTCCACGACGATGACATTGAAGCTCTCGTCCGCCAGACTACGCACCGTCGAGGAGACACATTGATCGGTAAAAATCCCGGTCATCACGACATTCTTGATACCTATATTGTTCAGGATAAGCCGCAGGTTGGTTCCCGTCAGCGCACTGTCGGTGGTCTTGGTCAGGACAATCTCACCGGCCTGCGGCTGCAGATCAGGTACGATTTGCGACTCATCCTCGTCCTTCGGCAGTAACAGATAGTTCCAGCCGGGTTTCTTCTGACTCAATGACCTGTCCCGCCCATCGTCCAGCAGACAGGCGATCCGCGCATGAATCACATCCATTCCCTGTTGCCGGAATGCCTGTTGCAGTTGCTTGACCGTTGGGATGACGATGTCCCGCATGCGACGCTGGAATGGGACCCAGCGTTCCCGCTCGGCCGGATCATCGGCTGTCTGGAGGTAGATATTCTGAATATCGATACTCAGGAGAATGGTCTCGGCAGGATGCAGAATGGGATCTTCAGGTTCCGGGGCCCCTGCGTAATAAAAGGATCGATAGGCGGATTTCCAACTCACGGCGCTCTCTCCTCTACTGGAAGACTCAATCACAGGTCGGCTGTCAGTTATTTCTTGCTTTTAAACATCCTAATCTATTCTGCCTGAGGACAGTAGCACCTTGAATTATCAAAGTTGCCGGTGAGCGGTCGCCATGCCGCAACCGGTCACGCAAGCCATCCCCTGCGGTCTGAACCTGACCTGCTCTTTCGGGCTTTCAGGCTGCATTGACCATCAGCGGTAGCAACCGTCACATAAGCAGGTGATATGGCCTCATCTTACAAGGTTCAGGCCGGTACGAATTTCAGCGCAACTCCATTATTGCAATAGCGCAACCCGGTCGGCTTGGGTCCATCGTTGAACACATGCCCGTGATGCCCGCCACATTTGGCGCAGTGATATTCGGTGCGTGGCCAGATCAGCTTGAAATCCTTTTCGGTTTCGAAGGCGCCCTCCAGGGTGTCATAGAAGCTTGGCCAGCCGGTACCGCTCTCATACTTGGCACTCGCATCGAACAATGGATGATCACAGGCGACACAGATGAAGGTACCTTCACGCTTCTCCTCCAGCAGGGCGCTGGTGAAGGGACGCTCCGTGCCCTCTTCCCGCAGGATATTGAATTGCTCAGGAGTCAGCCTCTCCCGCCACTGCGCATCGGTCAGAATCAGTTTATTGTCACTCATGGGGCTGTTCTCTCCTTTAGCAAGCAGGCGGCTCCCGGCGAGGGGAAGCAGGGCGATACCACCCAGGGTCAGAATAAAATCTCTTCGTTTCATGGCAATTCCTCTTCAAACTATGAGAATAAGACTAACGCAAACAGCAAGCATTAAAAAAGTCAGACAACTCAGGGATTTTCATGAATCATGAAAGTCGGAGACCCGGCTAACCGCTGATGTTTGATCTGCTGTTAAGCCGCAGTATGCAGCGGCAGGTTCACCCTGCCATCACGAAAAACTCACAAAACTCTCACGCAGGAAATGAAAAGCTGAAACAGGCGCCTTTTTCAGGGGGGCTATCTAGCCAGATCCTGCCATTTTGCATCTCCACCATGCGTTTCGCGATGGCAAGTCCGAGACCGGCATGCTGCCCGTCTTTGCCAGCGCCCTGGCTGCGATAGAAGGGATCGAACAGATGTGGCAGATCCGCTGCATCCACACCCGGCCCACTGTCCTGGATAGAGACCACAACAATATCCTCAGCCAGATTGAGCATGACGCTAACCTCACCCCCTTGCGGGGTATGGTCGATGGCATTGCCGATAAGGTTGTCCAGTATGCGTTCGGTCATGCCCACATCGAGCTGAATGACCGGCAGCTCTGCGGGCGGCAGCATTTCCAGGTGAATTCCCGCCTGTTCGGCCCGCAATTGGAATTTCTGCACTACATCCTGGATCAGTTCTGCAATGCTGCTGGGCTCACAGACCGGCTGGGTCTCCCGCGCCTCCAGTTGCGCGAGTTCGAACAGGCCCTCCACCATCTGTTTCAGGTTTCCGCTCTGGCGCAGGGCGATGCTGAGGTATTCATCTCTCTGATCCTTATCCAGTTCGCCGGCCTTCATCTGCAGGGTCTCAAGATAGCCGTGCAGGGCAGCCAGGGGTGTACGCAGGTCATGGGAGACCTGGGCCACCAGTTCCCGCCTTAGCCGGTCCTGCTCTCTTAGCTCACCCCACTGGTCGATAATGCGGCCGGCCATCTGATCATAGGCCTGCCCCAATCGGTCTATCTCGTCCGCAGCCTGGGCGGGATCCACAGCATAATCCATGTGCCGGGTGAATCCGCTCTGTTGAAAATCCTCCATCAGCAAGGCCAGTTTCTGCAGCCGGCGGGTCAGCAGATTAAACAGCAGCAGACCGGCCAGCAGACCAAAGCCAAGGCTGCCGGTGACTGCCCAGGCGCTCAGACGCAGGACGTAGGGTGCTTCGACCGCCTGCTCAGCTGAATCGTACTGTTCCCCCCTGAGCACCACATAGAGATAACCTGCAGGCACCTGGGTTACTGAAAACGCCTTGCGCCGGTCATGGGAGCGTGGATCGTCCCCCAATAACGGCAAGCCTTCGCCATTCAAATAGGCCTTGATCGGAGCAAGGTCAACCCGTTGCCGTTTCACCTTGCCTGGATCCGCAGAGAAGGCAAGAATCCGTCCGCCCTTGTCGAGCAGATAGATCTCGATGCTCGGATTGATGTCCATATAGGCGCTGAAGGTCTCCTTCAGCGCCTTTTGATCCAGTTGACCGGCCGCCACCAGATGCCGGTCGGCAACGATGCGCTGTGCCAGATCACGGTTGAAGTGCTGGGTGATCTCCTGCAGATAGCGTTCCGTGGTGGAAGTGGTGATCAGCACATAGATCAAGCCGATCACCAGGAACAGCGTCACCAGAACAGCGGCAAGTCGGGCATAGAGGGTGTGAAACATGAGATAGATCCGATCAATCGTTGACAAACTTATACCCGACACCCCATACGGTGAGGATATAGTCCGGCCTGGCTGGATCCGCCTCTATCTTGCCACGCAGGCGATTGATATGTGAATTGACGGTATGCTCATAGCCGTCATGGTTGTAACCCCAGACTTGATCGAGAAGCTGCACCCGGCTGAATACCCGCCCCGGCTGTCTGGCGAAAAACAGCAGCAGGTCGAACTCCTTCGCGGTCAGTTCCACCTCCCTGTCCCGCACCATGACCTTGCGCTGTCCGGTGTCAATGGTGAGCCCCCGCTGTTCGATAAGTTCATCGGCCTGCACATCATGGCTTTGACTACCGAGTGCATCGACACGCCGAAACAGGGCCTTGATACGCGCCAGCAGTTCCAGAATACTGAATGGCTTGGTCAGATAATCATCAGCCCCGACCTCCAGGCCCAGCACCCGATCTAGCTCAGTGGATTTGGCGGTCAACATCAAGATCGGCACATAACCGCCGGATTCCCGCATTCGACGACAGATCGACAGGCCATCGGTATCCGGCAGCATCAGATCCAGCACCACCAACTGATAATCGGATGCGCCAAACAGCTGCATCCCCATTGCGCCATCCTGCGCAATATCGGCATCCAGGCCGATGTCGTTCAGATGAGTCTGCACCAACCGGGCAATATCCGGTTCGTCTTCTATGATTAGAACTTTGCGACGCATTTTTCTCAACGTTATATTACTCTGCACATGATCATAGCAGGCTTGTCATTTCCTACACTCCCGGAAAGTGAGAGACTGCCATTTCAGCTCAGAGTGATTGCAGCAGAATCACAAAAGATTCACGAAATGGTCACAGATAGGTTTCACTGACTCGATACTGATCAGCGAACACATGCATTGGTTAGCTCTGATAAAATTACGGACACAAGAAATCAACGCATAGCACTGGAGAATAATTATGCAATTCAAGACTACACAGCAGATTCTCGACACCCTCTGCGGCCGCGATCATCCGGACAGCTTTGGTCCTCCTATTGAAGGCATTCCTCAATTCGATCCGGAAAAACACTCCGACGGCTGTAGCGGTGGAATGTCGGCATCCTATGCGAAACTGCCAAAATGGGTACATGATAAGTTCGGTGAGACGCTCCCTTGGCGTCACTGCTGTGTGGAACATGACAGGGCTTATTACAATGGAGGCAGCCGAGAAGACAAATTGGCGGCCGACGAGGTTTTGAAGGACTGTGTCGCAACCACACTCGAAGATAAGAATGCCGGCATGCTACTTGGCCTCGCCATGCAGCTGGCTGTTACCATCGGTGGCCAGCCCTACTTCGCCACTGCCTATCGCTGGGGATATGGCGAGGATTTTCGGGATACAGAAGACCTGCCTTCTGGTCGGTAATGAACAGCGCCTTAGAAGTCTCGGTTCTTTATTTAGCGGTAGGAGTAAGTGGGTAAACTATTCATCATCGAGAGCAGCAGCAACGAACGGATTCCCTTCCTGCGGGGGGTGCTGGTGGAGTCCCTTGTCCGGGCCGGCCTCTCATTTCAGGACGCCTACCTGGTTGCCCAGTCTATCCGCGGTAATCTGGAGAATAGCGTCGAGATTTCTACCGACACACTCAGAGAGCAGGTATCCGCCGAAGTGCGGGAGCGGTTCGGCAAGTCGCTGGCAAAATCTTACGACCGGGGATCCTTACGAGGCCGGCAGATCACGGTCCAGACCTCGAACGATGAGCTGCCTTTTTCAGCAGGCATACTCTCGCGCTCACTACAAGCCTGCGCCATCAATCGCACGGATGCACTGGAGACCGCGAAGCAGGTCCACGAGTCTCTGCAGAAAGATGGAACAACGCTGATCGACCATGCCACTCTCAGGCAGATCGTCTACGAGCACCTGAAGGCGCACAGCTCCAAATCGGCTGCAGACCGATTTATCTCCTGGCGATGCTTCAAAGACAGCGGACTCCCCCTGATCGTGTTGGTTGGCGGCATCACCGGGACGGGAAAGAGCACCCTGACTACAGAACTGGCCTATCAGTTGAATGTCGTCAGGACCCAATCAACCGATATGATGCGAGAGATCGTACGCTGTTATCTTCCACCAACCGAGATCCCTACCCTCTCCTATTCGAGTTTCGAGGCCTGGCGCGGTCTGTTGAAGGATGCCGATTCAGCATCGGAAGCCAAACAAAGCGAACTGATAAACGGTTTTCTCTCCCAATTCATGGTTGTCAAACATGGCCTGGAAGCAACGATCAACCGCGCTGTCAAGGAAAACCACGATCTGATCGTTGATGGTGTGCATGTTTTGCCCTCGAAGCTCGAACTGGACATTCCCCGTGATCAGGCCATTGTTATTCCCCTGATGCTGGTCGTGCCGAACAAAAAGACACTCGGAAAACGTCTTAAACGCAGGGAGAGAGAGCAACCCGAGCGAGCCTCATCCCGTTATCTGAAACAGCTCGATCAGATATGGCTGCTACAATCCTATCTTGTTAGCGAATCCGAGAAACACAAGATCCCGCTGATCATCAACAGCGATGTCGAAGAGGCCCTGGATGAGATCCTGATGCACATCAGCCATACCATCATGCAGCACTTTCCAGCCAGGCAATGACATGCACAGCAGGAAACAAAGCAGCCGAAAAAAGCCCACAGTCAACGACATAACGGCTCATATCGATGGATTACGCCTGACTGTTCTCAGGACCTATCAGCGAATCATAGAGAAAGCCATCCCGAGCTCGAGCAGATTGCAAGCCCGGCAGAAATCCCAACTACCAAGGTCACTTTGGTGGGGCTACTATCCTGTCGCACTGGTTACCATGATTGGCGTATCGATAACGATTGCCGCGTTTTTCCAATCTTTGAACTGGGAGAAAAGCCAAGTCGAGATCGCATTTCGCGAGGCGTCACAGGACCGGATATTGGTCATCCAGCGGGAGATCAAACACACCCTTGGGATCGTCCAGGATATCGCCAGCTATTTCGAAGCATCAGAGACGGTGGAGCGACGGGAATTTCGTAAATTCGTTGGCCCCGCTCTGGAACGCCAGGCGGGCATCAAGGCGCTCGAGTGGGTGCCTATGGTACTCGCCAATGACCGGCCTGACTTCATGCGGGAGGCTCAGCAAAGTTTCCCTCCTTTCCGGATCATGGAGACCGACCCTTTGGGCAAGCTGATCGAGAGCCGGAATCGCTCCATCTACTATCCTGTACTCTACGTTCAGCCCTATCAAAGCAACAAAGAGATATTAGGTCTCAACATGGGCGCCAACCCAATCGTTTCAAGCCTTTTGATGGAGGCGGAGCTCTCCCGAGCCCTGCAGGTTTCTCCCGGAGTCTCCTTCAGCGATGAAACCGGTGGGAAGACAGGCATAGTAGTGGCAGTCCCGGTCTTCCTCGAGAGCGAAAAGCCGACGGATCTTTCGTCTCAGTCACCTCCAGAGATCAGGGGATTTGCCCTCGGTGTCTTCTATATCGGCGACATCATCGAACGGGCCCTGGAGAGCCTTCGATCTGGAGGAATCGATCTCCATTTCTATCAGGATCATGCAGCCGGAGATGACAAGCTGCTCTACACCCATCTCTCCCGGTTACGGGTAGGCCAGTCGCGCGACACTGAAAATGCCAGCTCCGAGATAAATTACAGCCAACGAATTTCGATCGGCAACCAAACGTGGGAGGTGGCCTGCAATCCTGCCACTGAAAAATTCCAGGTCGAAACCAGGAATAGCTGGATCATACTGGCCGGCGGGCTCGCGTTCACCGCCCTGCTCACCATTTATGTTACAACCCTCGTGGGGCGGGCGAGACGGATACGACAGGAGGTCGAGGTGAGAACCTCACAGCTGCGCGAGGCGGTGCAGGCCCTGAATCGGGAAGTGGTCGAGCGCAAATCGGCCGAGCTGGAACTGCAGAGCCTGAACGAGACGCTGGAGCATCATATCGCCTACCGCACGGCCGAGGCGGAACGCAGGGCCCAGTATCTCGAGCAGTTCGCCTATGTCACGTCGCATGACCTGAAGGCCCCTTTGCGGGCGGTGAGTAACCTTGCCCAGTGGATCGAGGAAGATCTCACTGACAAACTGGACGACGCATCAAGAGAGCAGTTGGCCCTGCTGCGCGACCGGGTGCGCAGGATGCACGACCTGATCGAAGGACTGCTGGAATATTCCCGGGTCGGGAAGACCAGCGACTCCGAGCATGACGTCGACACACGGGAACTGGTCAACGAGATAATCGACTCACTCTCTCCTCCGAAAGGGTTCAGAATCAAGATCCAGGGTGAAATGCCAACCCTGTACGCTGACCGCCTCCAGCTCGGACAGGTGTTCTCCAATTTAATCTCAAATAGCCTGAAACATCACGGAAGCAGCAAAGGTAAGATCAGGATTTCAGGTGAGCGTTATGGAGAAGTCTATCAATTCTCCGTGTGCGACAACGGCCGGGGCATAGCGCCGAAGTATCATGATAAGGTCTTCATGATGTTTCAGACCCTGGAATCGAGTGACTTTGAAAACAGCACCGGAATCGGTCTGGCGCTGGTCAAAAAGATTGTGGAAGAACATGGTGGCACAATAAGATTGGAGTCCGCCGTCGGTGAGGGTGCGTGTTTCTACTTCACCTGGCCAAAGAGGCACTCATCCGAATAGTGCATCCTGAAATAACAACCGGGTATCAGATTGAGACAGACTGGGAATAACGCGTTATGTTAGACAAAGACGAAACCATATTACTTATAGAAGACGACAGGGTCGATATCATGACCGTGCAGCGCGCCTTGCAGAAGAACGATATCAGTAATCCCCTGCATATTGCCCGAACCGGTCTGGAAGCGCTCAGCCTGTTGCGTGGAGATAGTGGGTTTGAAAAGATTGCACAACCGGCGCTAATCCTACTGGATCTCAACCTGCCGAAGATGAGCGGTATCGAGTTTTTACGTGAACTGCGCAACGACCCTGAACTACAAGAACTGCGAATTATCGTTTTAACCTCATCCAATGAGCCACAAGACCGGGCCGCCGCTTTTGAATACGATGTCGACGACTATATTGTAAAGCCACACTCCTTCGACGAATTCACCCGCGCCATAGCGACAATTTTGGCATTCTGGGACTGAATCCAAACGAAGCATCAGCAGGGAGCAAACATCAACTGTAGAGGTTCAGGAAATTATTCGCCGGAGCCGCTTAGTTAACGTGCCTCTTAGCCTCAACGGTTTTCACGATATTTACCTTAGCAGGATTGGCAGCTACGCAATCCTGAGATACTGCCCCGATACCCCCTTTGAATTTGCACCCAGAATCCTCCCCAGCACGAGGATGTAACCTCACGGCCACCTTTGGCATAGGGCTGCTTTTTCACCACGACTTACTGAAACAATGCCCGGGTGGCTACGATCTTCATTTCCGGGCCACCGACATCTTTCCAGTGGGTTAAGTTTCCGCTGTTGATGTCCGCAAAAAGCTCAAAGACCAGCTCAATCACAGAGATGCCCCCCAGTCGTTAGATATTTACGTGAGTGGTCTGCATGGCCGGATTAAAGCTTACTCCGAATATGGCGATAAATATAAGAGCCGAAATTTCATCTAGCTTGCACCACCATTTCTCGATGACCCAGAACAATACAATTAGACATAATGAATGAAAACGATCAGATACCGAGCGCTGCAGAAGAGTTTCTGCACCGGGCCGAACGCCAGCGTCTCGAGAGCGAATGTTTACGCCCACTCGACCTGCGGCCGAATGTCAACGGGTCCTGCAAACGCTTCTCCTATCGTGGCCGCTCCCTGTGGTTGGACCCAACCGCCCATCAGCTCTTCCTCGAAGGGCTAAAGCACAACGCAGGGGTGTTTACCGTCGAGACCTATGAATCCATTCTCATGCAGTGTAACGACGCCATTCATGCAAGCGACCAGGTATTGGAGGCTGAGCTTCCAACCGATGACAGAACCGAGCCGGCACTCATCAATGCAAATTCGACAGAATCTCCCATCGAGCCCAAACGGATCTCCCATAACCTGGCCTTTGATCTCTCCTATTTCGAAAAGCGCATCTACGACAGATTCAAGTTGACGCTCAATATGCGCCTGCTCTGGGATGGACAGGTGTTTCCGGCGGAAACTCGTGACATCTCCATATCAGGCCTGCAGCTGAGATTGAAGATGCCAGTGGAAGTTAAGGTGGGCGACCTGGTGCGCGTCGACGTGTCGCCCTCTACCGAGCGCACTCTTGAACAGCCTAAACTGGATTACCGGGTAGTACGTACCCGCCGCCTGTTGAACGACACACTCCTGGCCCTACAGTGTGTCGAAACCGAGCCTAAGGACAGCCTTATTGTCATTGCCAGTCATATTGCATCTTCAGACGAGGCAGCAATAATCCAGCAGGCAGATCCTGAAGACACGCTCCTCACTGCCCAGGCTCTACTGTCGGAACGCTTCTACATGCGCTCCACGACGATTCTACCCTTCTTTCTGTTTAAAGATCGGGATGCTGACTCACCGCCCCTCATCATCTTCAGCAATCAGGTTAACCAGCAGCCCCTACAAGCCTTCGAAATCTCCCCGGGGCAGTATAATTTTCGTTCACTGATTACGCCGAAACGCATCAAACTGCTCCAGCGACTGGCGGCACGCGACAGCAAAGCCGATACACTCATTGCAGTACATCGTTCCCCCCACGACAAAACCCCTCAGGTCAGAGCCGACCTCGAATGCAAGAACCACAAGCACTGGTGCCGTCTGCTGATGAAATACACAGATCAGCCGGAATTTCGAGTATTCAAGGTCGTCGCCCGTACCGCACGCCGACCCGTCGCGATGCGGATCGAGGAAGCGGTTGGACCGTTGGCGGAACAGGGTGAAGATTTTGTGCGCAAACTGCTGCTGGATGCCAATGCCCTGTCGATCGTAGGCGCCTTGATCGATGTAACGGAACAGATCCGGGAATGGAGTCTGGTTGCCTGTAGTTCAGCACAATCCTCTTACGAGGATCCGATCATCTGTGAGGACGACCAACAGCCTCTATCCACCCCACAGTTAGTCCCCATCCGTTACATCCAGGAAAATCGTAGTGAGACCCGCTTCCTGGGACGGATGCGCGTGGATATTCGTGTTGAAGACCGGACATACAAGGTTGAGACCCGTGACGTCTCAGCCCATGGACTGTCAGTCATAGTTGCCGAGCCGGATATCGCTATCGAGAGCGATCAAACGGTGACGATAACCTTCCCGGAACTGCAAGCACAGAGTTCAGGTCTAGCCCGCATTCAGGGAACGTTTCGCAACGTTCCCGCAGAGATCGTCGGGAGGCTGGGTGATGGCGAGCAATATCTGCGGCTCAGGATCCGCAATACATCCAAGGGGCGTCAGTTCGCGAACGCTTTTTCGAGTTACCTGGCGGAACACCAGTCCGACCTGCGGATGGAGACCTCCCATACACTGCGCACCGCCACCTCGCGGCTCTATTCCTCGATCTTTGTCGAAAGCTCTTCAACCCTCCCCGTATTCATCTATCGGAGATCACCCAAGGACTGGACCTTCAGACTTGGCTTGGTATCCTCCCCCTCCCCGCTTACCGGCTTCTTCGAGGTTGCTGACGGCGAGTTTGATTTCGACGTACTCACCAGCAACGGCCGGCTGGACCGGCTCATGCAGGACGTCACCGAAAGCGGCTCGGGCGACATCACCATCTACCTCTCTAAAGAACGGCGTACCGATTCTCCATCATTTATGCTCCACTCCCTGGCCGATTTCGAGATCACCGACAACGCGTCCCGCCGATCCTTCGTTCGGCAAGCCCTGGAGCACGATTTCCGTTGTGTGAAAATTGTCGCAAGCCTCCCCAACGTACCGCCTCAAGCCGAAATAGAACAGGCCATCGACCGCCTGGTTCAGTTATCTCCAGGCAAGAGCGAACGCTTGAAATCTGATTTCGAAAACTTGATTGCGATTGGCGATGTGATGGACGTGACGGGACTGGCCGAGGATATCTGGACCGTTGAAGACCCCGACTAGGGTAGCCTATAGATTTATCAAGTCTGGGGGTTATGCTATGCGCAGATTTATTAACTGTTATCGGCCTTGCGCTATAGGTTTTTGATATTTCCGGATAGAAAAAACCAGGGGCCTGGTACAGCGCCCCTGGCGATGTAAATGAAAACTCCCTTCTATATAGCCGAAGGGAAATGGTTAGGCCGGACTCCGATCAACCGCCGGTGTGGACCTGGATGGAACCGCCGCCAATGGCCTGGTCGGTACCGTTGTCATAGACATCGTATTCGGTGCCGTCGGTCTCGTCCTCATACCAGATGCGGATGCGGAAGGTATCATCCGTGGCGGTAGCGTCACCGTCTCCGGCCCAGATCATGAAGCCATAGAGCTCGCCGTTGGGGGCAAGTTCGCCGTTGATGGCGCCCCTGCCTTTGAACTGGGCATTGGTGCCGTCCTGGTTGACCACCAGCCACTGGTAGCTGTCCGAGTGGAAGCTCAGATCCCCCGCTTTGAAGCGGAACTGGGTCACGCCGGTCGGTTCGGTTGCTCCCTGTACATATTTGGAGACGAAGCCAAAGTTGGCCTTGCCGGTGAGGGTGAGATCTGCCAGATAGGCGCCTTCCGGTGAATCGAACCAGCCGCCACCGGTGACGAAGCCGCCGTCGGGATCGTATACCACCACCGTGCTGGCGGCCGCTTCGGAATCGACCTGGCCGTCGTTGACCACCAGTCGGATGTCGTAGATACCCGCTACACTACCCGCGGTATAGAGGTTGCCGTCAACCGTGCCGCCCTCGACGGTCCAGGTTTCCGTCAACTCGTCGCCATCGGGATCGGAAGAGGCCGAGCCATCCAGCAGGACCTGTCCGCCGACAGCCACCAGGTAGGGACCATTGGCGTCCGCCACAGGCGCTTCATTGAGCCAGCCATCCTGGATCGTCCAGGGCAGGTAGTCGTAGATGCCTGCGTTGTAA
>JBDLIT010000083.1:0-17194 GCA_039714735.1 Pseudomonadota bacterium | reverse complement strand
CAATCACTGGGGTAAGTTATCCTTCAAGTGGGTCTACTGGCATATGCTGCTTCCAGGTTATCCCATTCCATTCGTCGGTTCGAGAATGAGTACACGCGGAAAAGATTTGAGTATTTTGGACAAAGCCGCTTAGTTGACGTGGGAGCGAATGGACATACTTAGGCTGTAACAACAGATAGTTGCATGACCAGGATGCTGACCAATCAGTTAATCTGAAGAGAGAGTTCCTTTAGCATCTGACTGCACTCAATTTCGTCCAAGCCTTTTTTCGCCGAGTTGGGTTCCCATCTGCATACGTAGATTATTCACCCCGATGAAGAACTCCCGCATCATCATGACCCAGTAATACATACCCTCCTGGCTGAGCCGATACTCATCGCTGGTTTCATCGATAACCCCAAGCCATTTGAAGAATTTCAGCTCTTTGTGAAGCAGACGCTGATATGCATCCCCAAATTTCCGTTGCATTTTAGCCTTGTTCATCGACAGGCCAAACAACTTCAACAAAAAGGCATATTTAACCTGCTCACTGAGTGTCAACTGGTGGCTCGCCATCACGCCGGAGCGCGCCTGTTTAGTCAGCTCGATATAGCGATTGATGGAAAAGCTGTTGGAGTAAATCACACCGTCGAGATAGCTGAATGAGCCACTACCTATGCCCACGTATTCATCGTGATCGACGATATACTCATCAATAGCAGCAACGGGATATCTGGCAAAGGACCAGGCGGTATCGGGTTGGTACTCAGGCTTCAGGGTCTCCCAAATCTCTTTGTACATGCGGGGCTCCCGTTCGAACTCCACCATACCGATCTGTTTTGACATCGCTTTTTGGGTGGTGATCGCCGGCATCAGCGGATACAGGGTAATTTGATCAACCTCTATCTCTTTTAAAAGTTCAATACCCTTTATCAACGAATCCATTGCCTGGTGCGGAAAATTGAAAATCATATCTACATTGAAGGTATCGAACTGACCCTGAGTCAATTTCAATCTTTTCAGTATCTCCCCTGCACTGCCGTAGGGTTGGTAACGCTCCATCTCCATTAAGAGAGAGTCTTCCAGACTCTGGACACCCACTGACAGCCGGTTGACCCCTGCTCTCTGCAGTTGATCGAACAGTTCCTGATGCAGGTGATTGGGATTGGTCTCAACCGAGATGTGGTTGACCTCAAACAGGCGCCTGACAAGATCGAGTGTCTCAGTCAGTTGCTCAGGGAGCACTGTTGGTGTTCCACCTCCCACATAGACATCTGAAAACTCAAAGCCGGCATTGTGGTAGAAATGGATCTCCTGTCTTAAGGCCTCAAAATAGCGTCGCGCCAGTTGATGATTCAGTTTGACTCTATGGAATGAGCAGAACGGACAGAGCGACTCGCAGAAGGGAACGTGAATATAGAGAAGGCATCGCTTGCCACTGTGGAATTGGGACTGGATTCCTGGTGATGGCTGCAGTTGCATATGCCTGCGGTAATTCCAACGCAGATAGTTTGACAAAAGGGTGTGGATAACTGCCAAAAGATTCCTTCCCTGCAAACATACTCAACAAATAATCAGCATGTATAGCCTGCTCCTACTCATAATATAAGTATAACATTTTATTCTTAATCTGATGCATGGAGATTTACGGCATGCGTTTGAACTAAATGCAGCAAAATACTAACTAATATGAGTTAACGGTACACATAATCGGAGAAGGCCCACTGATCCTGCCGAACCCCGAATCGGTTGTGAACACATTTATCGACGATCGTGATGGTAGCCTCTCTTAATCAGGAGGGGTTACACAGTGGAGGACAAATCAAATGCATAGCAGAACCCTACCTGCCCAGGGAGTACTCTGACCATGGTTTCGTATTTTCGTGAGTTCATGCGCCTGGAATCGGCCAGTGGAATATTACTGCTGATCGCCGCAGTGCTGGCGATGCTGGCTGAGAACTCCCCACTGAATACATACTACGATGCATTGTTGGGAACGCCGGTGGAAATCCGCATCGGTGAGCTGGCCATCGCCAAGCCCTTTCTGTTGTGGATCAATGACGGGCTGATGGCGGTGTTCTTCTTTCTTATCGGTCTGGAATTGAAACGGGAGGTCTTGCAGGGTGAGCTCTCTGACCCGGCTCGCGTGGCGCTGCCCTCATTCGCCGCGCTGGGCGGCATGGCGGCGCCGGCGCTGATCTACGTCTTCTTCAATACCGGTGACCCGGTGGCGCTAAGAGGCTGGGCGATCCCGTCAGCAACGGATATCGCCTTTGCGCTGGCGGTCCTCTCCCTGCTGGGCAGACGTGTACCCAATTCGCTCAAGCTGTTCCTGCTGACCCTGGCTATTGTTGACGATTTAGGAGCCATCGTGATCATCGCGCTGTTTTATACCTCCGACCTTTCACTGGGTTCCCTGAGCATTGCAGGAGTGGTGTTGCTTATCCTGACTGTCATGAATCGGGCTAGAGTGGCGCGGATTGCACCCTACCTGCTGGTGGGGGTGGTTATGTGGGCGGCAGTCCTGAAATCCGGTGTGCATGCCACCCTGGCCGGGGTGCTGCTCGCCATGTTCATCCCATTGCGCCTCAAAGGTAAGAATGGTGAATCCCCTTTGAGGCAACTGGAACACGATCTGCATCCGACGGTGGCTTTCGGCATCCTGCCCCTGTTTGCATTTGCCAATACCGGGGTACCCCTGACCGGCCTGGGCTGGGACGCCCTGTTCCAACCAGTACCCCTGGGTATTGCGCTGGGACTCTTTCTCGGCAACCAGATAGGCATAATGGCAATCAGTTGGTTGGCGATTAAACTGCATCTCGCCCGACTACCCTCTGGGGTAGGCTGGGCGGAGATGTATGGCGTTTCTCTGCTGTGCGGCATTGGTTTCACCATGAGCCTGTTCATCAGTTCTCTGGCCTTCGAGCAGGGTGGACCCGACTTCGCCGTGGATGACCGTATCGGCATTCTGGCCGGCTCCCTGACCTCAGCCATCTGCGGCTACCTTTGGCTACGCTGGCGATTGCCTTCCAGTCCGGTTTCATAGGCAGTGTGAGTGGCAAAGACAGCTGCCTTCAGGAGGCAGATACTGACCTGTAAAGTTGTCTGAAAGCAACGCCTTGTCATGCCCAACATGAGATAATACCTAAAATCGATGTAAGGACAGACAGGCCGGCCATGAACGAGCAAGTCCATCACCAGGCAGGACTGGCGCCCCATGCCTCGAATGCTGAACAGGTTCTGCGGAAACTCAGCTCATCCATTCATGGCCTGAGTAGTGAGCAGGCTGCTGTCCGCCTGCAGGAGTTCGGGCCAAATGCCCTGCCCAAAACTGAACCTCCCGGGATTGCCCGGGTGTTTCTCAATCAGTTTCTCAGTCCGCTCATCTATGTACTGGTCGCGGCAGCGGTGATCTCAGTTTTGATAGGAGAACACTCGGATGCCGGTTTTATCACCGGTGTATTGCTGATCAATGCTGTGATCGGCACAGTCCAGGAATTTTCCGCACAGCGGGCAGCCAGTGCGCTCACCCAGCTGGTCAGCACCCGCGCCGAGGTCTTACGGGACGCTGAAACCTATGAAGTGGACGGCGAGGAACTGGTGCCTGGCGATATTATCCTGCTCTGCTCCGGGAGCCGGATTCCGGCGGATATTCGCCTGCTGGACAGCCATGATCTCGAGATCGATGAATCACTGCTCACCGGCGAATCATTGGCGGTACTGAAAGATGCCGGTCAGGTGTTGGCTGCTGAGGCAGTGCTGGGAGATCGTTGTAACATGGCCTTCGCCGGCACCCTGGTGAATCGCGGCCGCGGCCGCGGCGTTGTGGTCTTCACCGGACTCTCCACCGAACTGGGCAGCATCGCCGACGCCGTATTAACCAGCCCTCCAGCCAAAGCTCCGTTGTTGGTGCGCATGGAAACATTCACCCACCGGGTGGCGCTGATCGTGGGATTAGCCGCCCTGCTCATGGCCGCCGTGGCTTTGAACCGAGGCATGCCGCTCAACGAGATTTTTTTTCTCGCCGTGGCGCTGGCGGTGTCGGTGATACCCGAGGGTTTGCCGGTCGCACTGACCGTGGCGCTTGCGATCGGCATGCGGCGCATGGCGAAACGCAACGTGATCATCCGCCGGCTGATCGCAGTAGAGGGTCTGGGTTCCTGCACCTTCATCGCCACGGATAAGACCGGCACCCTGACGGTCAATCAGTTGACCGTGCGCAGACTGTTTTTTCCCCAGGGGGACATGTTGCAGATCAGCGGCGAAGGCATGGAGCCCGAGGGTGTGATCCAGGGACCGCATGGAATGCCGGCGACCAAGCAGCTGGAACAGATTGGCCGGCTCTGTCATGCGGCAGTACTGGCCAACGAGGGGTTTCTCGGTAGGCGCAATCAAGCCTGGGTGCATCATGGAGATGCGGTGGATGTGGCGCTGCTGACGATGGCTCACAAGGCCGGTGTCGTAAAGGCGGAGGCGGACAGCAGTTTTCCGGAAATCGATGCCATCCCCTATGAATCGGAGCGATGCTTCTCGGCCAGTCTGAATCGGGACTCTGGTACACAGTCTGCTTACGTCAAAGGCGCGCTGGAGAATCTGCTGCCCATGTGCGACCGGATGAGTGCAACCGATGGCAATATCCCACTAAATACCGGACTCCTGCTGCAAAAGGCCCATGCGATGGCATCCCAGGGGTACCGGGTGCTGGCATTTGCCACCGGCGAGGTGGAATTGGCGCCTGGCGAGGTGTTTTCTGAAGAACACCTGAGAGGCCTGTCACTGATCGGGCTGGTTGGGATGATCGATCCATTACGCCCCGAGATGGAGGTGGCGGTTGCCGCCTGTCATGAGGCAGGCATCGAGGTCGCCATGGTGACCGGAGACCATCCGGCTACCGCGGCGGCCATCGCCCGGGAGTTGCATCTCATTGAAAGTCAGGACCAGGTGGTGATCGGTAGTCAGCTGGATGCGTTGACGGAACCCCACAAGCTGGATGAGATAACCTGTCAGGCGCGGGTCTACGCACGTGTCGAGCCCCGCCAGAAACTGGAGATTGTCCAGTCCTTGCAGCGTAACGGCCATTTTGTAGCCGTCAGCGGTGATGGAGCGAATGATGCACCGGCACTGCGAGCCGCTCAGGTCGGCGTGGCGATGGGTGAAAGCGGAACCGATGTAGCGCGGGAGACCGCTGAGCTCATCATCACGGATGACAACTTCGCCTCTATCGTCGCAGGGGTTGAGGAGGGCCGGATCGCCTATGCGAATGTGCGCAAGGTGATCTTTCTGTTGATATCAACCGGGGCGGCAGAGCTGGTGTTGTTCACCCTGGCCTTGTTCAGCGGCCTGCCCTTGCCATTGCTTGCAGTGCAGCTCCTCTGGTTGAACCTGGTTACCAACGGCATCCAGGATGTGGCCCTGGCCTTCGAGCCTGGAGAGGGGGATGAACTGCGCAAGCCACCGCGCTCGCCTAAGGAATCCATCTTCAACCGGGTGATGATCGAACGGGTGGTGGTATCGGCGCTGGTGATCGGCAGCCTGGCATTTTTCCTGTTTCAGTGGCTGCTGCAACAAGGCTATACGCTGGATGAGGCGCGTAACGGCACTCTGCTGCTGATGGTGCTGTTCGAAAATATCCACGTCTTCAACAGCCGCTCCGAGACCCGTTCCTTGTTCAGGCACAATCCATTGCACAACCCTATCCTGCTGTTTGGCACAGTGGCGGCGCAACTGGTGCATATCGGCGCCATGTATACGCCGTGGATCAGTGATGTGCTCGATATCCAGCCGGTATCCCCCCAGCATTGGCTGCAATTGCTGGGCCTGGCCTTGTCGGTGATGCTGGCCATGGAACTACTGAAGGCCATACACCGACGCTATGCGGGATATTCCGGCCCTGCTACCTGACAAAAGGCTTACATCAGAATAACAACCCGTTAATCATTAATCCTTAAGTCGTTTCTCCATTTACCAGGGATATGAGTAAATAACCTAATGGTAAAACGTCATTCGACTCTGAGATAATATTTTAAGAAGATAAGGCATAATAAAAATGACTGGTTCAATAATCACAATAACTTTCTTACGCCAATCCGAACTGGCGAACGAACTGCTTGATCTAGTCTTTTCGATTTCTTATTTCGCGTTTTTTAACTATCGCTCTTAAATGGGATTCCGCTGACTAAGTTTCATCTATTTAAACTGATCTGTTGATATGGATCAGTGTGGGTGAAATTCAATTATGTAGCATATAGGAAATTAATTCTTTGTTAACTAAGTAAACGGTAATGAATAACATCTCAAAAACACCGCCTATATTTTCCGGAATACTGATCGGCTTATCGATGCTGGCCGCCTTTGTTATCGCGGGACGGGGAATCGGCACCAGTGGTTTTCTGACTCGCCTGGTTGCAACAGTGCAGTACGAACTGTTGCCGGAGGTCACAGAAAAAAGCGCCTATTTCGCCCGCTATTTCTTCACTGACACACACCCGCTGGATAACTGGCTGACCTACTTTGCTGTTGGCCTGGTGCTTGGCGCTCTGCTCACCTCATTGATCACCAAGAGTTGGAAAGTGGAGGTCCTGCGGGGTGAACGGATCTCATCTGCCGGGCGTCTGCTGTTGGCCCTGCTCGGCGGTGGTTTGATCGGATTTGCCGCCAGGCTCGCGCGTGGCTGCGCCAGTGGTCAGCTCCTGGTGGGTGGTGCGGAACTGGCGGTTGGCGCCTGGGCTTTTGCAGTCTGTATCTTCGCTGGTGGTTTTGCAGCGGCCTATCTGGTGAGAAAACAATGGATATAATCGCCCCTCTAGCCAAGACCGGCTTTATCACTGAAGCGCAGAATTTGTGGCTGGCAATCCCGACGGGCTTTTTGCTTGGCATGGCCCTGCAGCTTGCCGGATTTACCGATGGTCGCAAGATCGGCAGGACCTTCTATTTCAAGGATACCGATGTACCCACGGTGATGTTCACCGCCATCACCACCGGTATGCTGGGGTTGTGGGGGCTAAGCCTGATCGGTTATCTCGATATCTCTAAGGTCTATTTTATTCCGACCTACCTGGTTCCAGTGATGGCGGGTGGCTTTCTGTTTGGCATCGGCATGGTGGTGGGTGGTTACTGCCCAGGCACCGCCTTGGCCTCGAGTTTTACCGGTAAACTGGATGCCATGGTGTTTGTGATCGGATTTTTTCTCGGCAGTCTGCTGTTTGGCGACCTTTACGAGTTATGGGTGGAGTTTTACAAGAGTGACTACCGGGGTGTCTTACGCATGGACCAGCTGTTTGGCACATCAGTGGGGCAGACCATCCTGATCTTGGTGCTGATCGGAGTCGTTATGAGTGTGGGCATGCGGTTGGTACAACATCTGGTGTGGCACAATGTCCAGCCAATTTCATCGCTTGTTCTCAGATCAATCCAGTATATTCTGGTGGGACTGGCCCTGGTCGTATCCGTAGGAATGGCCTTTTTCCCCAATGATGCATTTCTCCCTAGCGAAGCGGCTAGAGAACACTACTACATGGTACCTAGGCCCATACTCGAACTACTGGAAACACAAACGAACATCAAGGCGGACGCTGAATGAACCGGCGAGAATTCATCAAGCTCTCTGGGTTGCTGGGTACCGGTGCGGTAGCGCCATCCATCTTCCTTTCCGGCTGCAGCAGCAAGCCCCTACCCGGTGATGGCCTGGTCAAAAAGACCCCGACCATCTGCGACATGTGCTTCTGGAAGTGCGCCGGTTTCGTCTACAGCGAAAATAGCAAACCCTGGAAAGTGGTAGGCAATCCGGAAGATCTGCATAGCTCGGGACGGTTCTGCACCCGTGGCACCGGCGGCATCGGCGCCTATCTGGATCGTGATCGACTCAAGACACCACTGATCCGCCAGACGGATAAAGAGGGTCGGCAGTCTTTCCGGGAGGCCAGCTGGGAAGAGGCAATCAAGCTGATTGCCCAACGTATGCAGGCGATTGCAGAAAAGCACGGCCCGGACAGACTGGCCCTGCTGCATCATGGCACCGGCGCCCGGCATTTTGAACACCTGATCCGCGCCTACGGCTCGGACAGTCATGCCGAACCGGCCTTTGCCCAGTGCCGTGGACCGCGCGATGTAGCCTATAAATTGACCTTCGGCGATATCCTCGGCTCCCCGGAACGCACCGACATGGCCAACTCCGACTGCATCGTGCTGATCGGCTCCCACATCGGCGAAAATCTGCACAACGGTCAGGTACAGGAGCTGAGTCAGGCGCTGGATAAGGGCGCCAGCCTGATCACAGTGGATCCAAGATTCTCCGTCGCGGCGAGCAAATCAAAATATTGGCTGCCGATCCGGCCAGGTACCGATATCGCCCTGCTGCTGGCCTGGATGCATGTGCTGATCAATGAAGAACTCTATGACCAGGAATTCATCGAAGCGTACAGCACCGGATTCGATGAACTGGCCGAGCATGTACAGGCCTACCCGCCTGAATGGGCCTATCTGCAAACCGGGCTCAAACCTGACCTGATTCGTGAAACCGCGCGGGAGATGGCAAGCTACGCACCCGCCACCCTGGTGCATCCCGGCCGGCACACCACCTGGTACGGCGACGACACGCAACGCGGCCGAGCGATGGCGATACTCGCAGCACTGCTGGGTTCCTGGGGACGCAAGGGCGGTTTCTACATTCAGGAGAAGGTGAAACTGCCGAAGTATCCCCTGCCCCACTACCCGGAACCTGCCAGTGAATCCCACGTGGTGGCGCACAAGGGTCGTTTCCCTATCGCCAAAAAGACCGTCAGTCAGGCGTTGATCGAGGCCTCTGCCGGCCCGGACGCCTATTACAAGGGTTGGATCGTCTATGGCACCAATCTGCCCTCCTCGATACCCGGCATCCGTCCCAAACTCAAGGAAGCGGCGGAGACCCTCGAACTGATCGTGGTGGTGGACACCATGCCGGCAGAGATCACCGGCTATGCGGACGTGATACTGCCCGAGTGCACCTATCTCGAACGCTACGATATATTGCGTAACTCCGGCGCCCGCGTGCCTTCTGTAGCCCTGCGCATGCCGGCCTTCGAACCCCGCTATGACAGCAAACCCGGCTGGTGGATCTCCCGGGAGATCGGCCTGGCCCTGGGTCTGGAAAAGTATTATCCCTGGAAGGACTACTCAGAGGTCCTGGACTGGCAGCTGAAAGCCGCCAACAGCTCGCTGAAAGAGATGGAGAAGCTTGGGGTCAAGGATTTTCCGCGTAAGAAACCGCTGTATTTCACTGCCGAAAACCCGCCGCATTTCTGGACTCCCAGCGGCAAAATCGAACTCTATTGCCAGCAATTAGCGGATGCGGGGTTCGACCCCATGCCCCGCTATACAGCGCCCATGGAGCCGCCGGAAAACTTTTATCGGCTCAACTATGGACGTATGCCGGCCCATACCTTTGGCAAGACCACCAATAACCCCTTACTGTTTCAACTGGCGCCGGAAAATACGCTCTGGGTCAATCCCATCGTCGCCAAGAAATGGAAACTGCAGAGTGGCAGCTATATCCGCCTGCAGAATCAGGACGGCATCACCAGCAATCCGGTCAGGGTGCGGGTCACCGAACGGACCGGGCTGGATGCGGTATTCATGGCCCACGGTTTCGGGCAACGTTCGAACAAAATGAGGCTGACACATGGCGCCGGGGCCGATGACTCCGAGCTGATGAGCCGCCTGCTGATCGACCCGATCATGGGGGCGACCGGGATGCGGGGCAATTTCGTGACCTTTGTCAAAGAGCAGGGAGTAGGATAGATGACTGTGCAATATGCAATGGTGATCGACACCCGGCTCTGCATCGGCTGTGGGGATTGTGTGGTGGCCTGTAAGACGGAAAACAAGGTGCCCGCAGGACTCAATCGGGATTGGATCGTGGAAGCCACCTCCGGCAAATATCCCGAACTGCACACCGAATTCCGTTCCGAGCGCTGTAACCACTGTTCCCACGCCACCTGTGTGGCCATGTGCCCGACCGGGGCCAGCCACAATTGGCGGAACACCAATATCGTGCTTGTGGACGCCAACAAATGCACCGGCTGCAAGGCCTGTATTGCCGCCTGTCCCTATGATGCGCGCCTGATCATGCACCCGGATGGCTATGTGGACAAATGCACCTTCTGTCATCACCGGGTGGAGCATGGGCTGGACCCAGCCTGTGTCTCAACCTGCCCGACCCGCTGCATGCATTTCGGCATTCTGAACGACCCGGGCAGCAAGGTGAGCCAACTGCTGAAGTCCCGCCGTTATAAAACCCTGATGCCGGGAACCGGCAATCAGCCCAATGTCTACTATCTGATTTGAGAGGCGGCATGTTGGAAGAACTACTGGTTACGCCAAGATTCAATCCCAAGGTCGATCCCCTGCTGGGCATCTGGACCTGGGAGATTTCGGTCTATCTGTTTTTCGGCGGTCTCACCGCCGGCATCATCGTGTTCGCTGCCCTGGCGGCCCTCAACAAAAAGGATGCAGTACGGAGCTTCTCCGCCAACAGCCTGGCGCTGTGGGCGCCAATCGTGCTGTCTCTGGGTATGACCACCCTGTTTCTGGATCTCGAACACAAGCTCTTCGTGTTTCGCTTCTATACCGCCTTTGTACCCACCTCGCCCATGTCCTGGGGCGCCTGGATACTGATGATCATCTATCCGGTGACCATTCTGCAGATTCTTTCCACCTTGCGTCCCGGCTATCCCTTGATCGCGGGTTTTGTCGACCGCATCAGCATCGGCCGC
Source organism: Pseudomonadota bacterium (assembly GCA_039714735.1). Lineage (GTDB taxonomy): Bacteria > Pseudomonadota > Gammaproteobacteria > Chromatiales > Chromatiaceae > JASJBU01. The sequence continues at coordinate 6,467 of JBDLIT010000083.1, read as the reverse complement.
TGGGTGCTCGATCTGACCAGCCGCTACCAGCGTGAAATCGCCATCGTGGCGATTCCCTCGGCGGTGGCCCTCGGCATCTATACCGGTATCCTGCTCAGCGCATTCAATGCGCGTCCGTTCTGGAACAGCGGTCTGCTGGGTGTGCTGTTTCTGGTCTCAGGTCTCTCCACCGCCGCTGCCATGGTGATTCTGCTGGCGAAGGAGAAAGCGGAAAAACACTGGTATGTACGGATGGATATAGGCCTGATCCTGGTCGAACTGGTGGTCGTCGCACTTCTCCTGATCAACCTGGCGACCGGCTCCGAACAGCATCTGAAAGCCCTCGAATATCTCACCAGCCTCAACGGTTATGCGCTGGCGTTCTGGGTCTTCTTCATCGGCCTGGGGCTGATGGTTCCACTGGTGGTGGAATTCAGGGAGTTGGTGAAGGAGCATAGAGTCCTGGCGCTGCTGGGACCGATCCTGGTGCTGCTGGGGGGTTATCTATTGAGACATATCACGGTCAATCTGGGACAGGAGACCGCCTGGCAGGATTACCGTATGGAACACAATCCGCAACTACTGGAGCGGGTCAAATTAAACTACAAAACCGAGAATTGAAGTGAAATTAAATAATGGGGTGAAGATGAGGCATGCCAGACTTTTAATCCTGCTTGGAGTGTCGGGAATCCTCGGGGGTTGCGGTAATGAGAGCGGTGAATTGTCAGCCGCCCTGGAACCGATCGCCCAGGCAGCGGCAAAACAACTAGACAGAGTCACGCCCGAACAGATGGCGGACTGGATCATCAGCCGCAAACATGACTTCAGCTTATTGGATATCCGCAGTAAAGATGAGTTTAGCGACGGCCACATCAAGAGCGCCGAGCATATCCCGCTGGCCAAACTATTGCTGCCGGAAACGCTTGAGAGTCTGCCCCAGGAACGGAAACTGGTGGTCTATTCCAATGGTTCCGAGCAGGCGGCCAAGGCGAGCGTGATGCTGCGTCTGGCAGGTTTTGATGCCTATCTGCTGCTCGGCGGCTACAATCATTGGCAGGCGCGCATCCTCAATCCGGATATTCCTGACGAGGCCGCTGATGATGAGGCCCCGGAAGAGGCGCTGAAGCGCGCTGTGAGCTGCTATTTTTCAACCTCCGGCGACCAACCGGTGATGAAGGTCAGGCTGGCGCCCAAGAAAGCCAAGGGCTACACACCTCCCGTATTACAACCTGGTGGCGCCGGGGCAGGAGGTCCACCAGTGGATGAAGGTTGCTGATTCCCTATCCAGGGTGCGCTCTGCGCACCCTGTTTTTGATCATCGCCCAGAACTGAAAGAATCTCCCCTGCGTTAGCGAACCTACCGATCTATCTGCGCATTCAGGATAGCCTGAATCTCCTCCTTGCTGAAGGGGCGTATATGGTCTCCGCTGGATTCACCTTTGAGTCTCCCATCCAATGAAGTCCAGGCATCCGCCGGCAAACCATCCTGCAGGTTCTTTCTGGCCGGCCGAAAGACCCATTTTCCATTTTTCCTGCTTAAGTTCCCCTGCCCGAGCCCCAAAGCGCTTGAATTGCGGTGGCAGGATTCGCAGGAGCGGGACGGACCGGAGGTATGGGGCTCACTGAGCGCAAACAGTCGCTTGAACAAGGTACTCTCCCAGGCCGGATGGTCGACCTGCATGATCATCCCCGGTGAGACCGGTCGAATCTGATTCTGGCCATCCACACCGAGGGGCGGCAGCTCGGCACGCACGTCCCAGCGGATCTCTGTCCAGCGACCCGCAGTCTCCTGCCGCCTTAAATGATCCCACTGTTTGCCGGCAGGATCATAGCTGCTGTGACAGCCATAACAGAGCGGCGCCCATTGCGTGTGACAGGCGGAACAAGTCAGCCGGGTGTGCTGTTCCTGATTGGGATGTTCCTTTATCTTATAATCAGGAATCGATAAAGCCGGACCACCAAGCTTGGGAGTCAGCAAGCGACTGCCGTCATCACGTATTTCGATATGCCAAAGCGGCGTTCCATAACGCCGGGTCAGAGGAACCTTCCTGTCCGGCTGGTTGTTGGGCTCGAGATAACGCTGCATTTCAGCATAGCTGTCCGGCCACTCATCCCGACTGGCCTGGGTGACCGAAGCAAGATGACAGTCACCACACTCGATGTCCACCGCCTGATGTTTGAATCCGCTATTGTCCCCGCCTCCCATGAGTCCCGTGGAGGTATGACAATCGATGCAGCTCATGCCTGCCTGGTGATGGATATCATTGGCGTGCTGCATCACTGTGCGGCCATCAGTCAATCGTAACAGCTCAACTTTGGATTTCGCCGGGTCCGGGTCCGCCTCCGCCAGCCCCACGTAATTCAGGGAGATCCTCCCGGAACGGGAGTGACAACCGAAACAGCGCGCGTCCTCAACCTTCGCAGTCAAATGAGGGTGACGTTTCTCCTCCCGTTGATTGATATGACAGGCGGAACAACCACCGCCTCTGGCCTGGGTGGCGTCGGCGACCGGATGAGTTGAAGCATGGGCAAGATGGCAACGGGCGCAGAGCTTTCGCAACATGGAATCGGCCGGAGAATCGCCCAGAGACTCCAGACCGGCCTCGATCTCTGGATGATCACCCTCCCCCAATGCCTGACGGGTCTTCTGCACCAATCCCTTGCCTGAATTCATCAGACTGTTCAGGACATTCCCGGCCTGCCGGGGGTGACAGGCTGCACAGATAGTCCGGTCCTTGTGCAGATCACCCGGTTTGGCAATCAGATTCTCATGCGCCTGAGGCAGATCGCTAGCGTCTTGATCACCCAAATGGCAACTGAAACATGACGAAGTGGCGAAGCCATGTGCGGGGGAAAACTCACTAGCCTGATAGGGGTGACATGAAAGACAGGTATTGGTTTCGACCTGAGCAAAAACCAGACTTGAGAAGACAAGAAACAACACCCTTAGAATGAAGGAGCCAGTTCTGTTACTCAAAGAAATCAATTGGCCGGAATTCAGATTGATCCGATACATAAATCAGGCACATCCCCACAAGTTTTTTCACCGTACTCCATCAAGGTAATACAGTATACCGAAATGATGTGCATGGGATGATCTCGGAACATGGATATCTTACTGCACTGGAATGACATCCAGTTAGGCTTCCTGACACGCAGACAGGCATTGTCTAAATAATCAGAGTGATGCTAGGGTTTGCACGAAACTCAATATGGAATACAAAACGTAGTCCGTCATCGGGGGTACATTTGTGAACGTGCGGACTTAGCTGCATTTACGGGAGATGTAATGACGTGGGTAAAGAAAAGGATCTCACACATGCAAATCCAAACGTGTATCTAGAGGTAGGGTATGCCTGGGGTGTTGGAGTAAAAACAGTTTTACTTGTAAATGACGCTAGCGAATTAACATTCGATGTGCAAGGCCAACGTTGTTTAACCTACACCCGGATAAAACATCTTGAAAAAGCGCTTGGACAGGAACTTGACGCACTTGCTGAAGAAAAATAAGAGAGCCCCCCTCCTTGGGAGGAGGGGTTGCAGAGAATCACTAATCTATACAGCCTTGCACTGCATTATTAGCTGGCGGATGGCGCCTTAATCCTCGCCTTCGTCGTCTTCCTTGCCGCCTTTGGGAACATTCTCTTCGCCTTCGTTCTTCTTGGCGCCTTTTTCTTCTTCCGTGGTAATAAGCGTTACCGCAGTCGCTTCATCAACGATCTGCTCACTGATCACCACTGAGGCGCTCCAGGTAACCGTTTCCGCAACATCCTCATCCTCAAGCTCGGCTTCCCAATTGAATGAGAAGTTCGTTGATTGGCCGGGCTGCAGGTCAGTAAAGTCATCATCCCAATCACTGCCATCACTGCCTGTGACGAACACAGTACCCGAAGCGGCTTCCGCGGCCTTATTGTCATTGGTGATGGTGAGTGTCAACAAGCTTTTGCTGCCATCTGTTACGCTAGCCGGCACAGAGAAGTTAGTGATGGACACATCAGAGGCGATGACCACGGGCTCTTCGACAGCTGTGGTGGTGGATGTTTTCACAATATCCGTACCACCCATGCCGTCATCAGCATCTACGTAGGTCAGGGTCACTTCCGTTCCCACCTCGACACTACTGAACGCCTCATCTAATGAAAGCGCAAATACGCCACGGTCTTCACCTTGTTCTACCAGGGTGATGGTTTCGCTCAGCCCGGTGGAACTCTCAACCGTCACATCCACGGTTTCCGCAACCAGTGGATCCAGATTCAGATCCGCATCGCCCACACGCGCAGTCAACAGAGTACCGACCACAAATTCAGGGTTGGGGTCGAGCAGGACAGCCGCATCAGAGCTGGTGAACAGCAGGCTTGGTACGGCTACATCAACATAGCCTGGCGCCGGAGTTCCAGAGGTATCCTTGGTCGGCGTGACACGAAGCGTGAAGGTCGAATCTGGGAAGCTTGATACATCGCCGACAGTCACGATGTAGCTCAATCCGACATTCACCAGATCATCGATCTCACCACTGGTAAAGGCCAGGTTTTCACCCATTGCCGTAATATCCTCGGCAGGGATTTCAGCGAATGCTGTTGGGTTGGTTTCGGTGCCTTGGGAACCACTCATCCAGCCATGCTCATCAAGTACGGGATTGTAGCCAAACCATGCCATCAGCTGTGCATCGGTTTCAGGATTTCCATCGTCGTCCCAGAAGATACCGGTCGGCAACATATTGTTAGGTAGCCAGGGACCGAACTGATTGGCAACAGCGGCGCCGGGAGGAACTTCGGCATAGTCGCTACCCAGGGTTTCCGTGGCAGTCAGGGTATCGGTAAGAGGCTGAGGGCCGACACTATATTCATTGATGACGAAGCCGGCACGCGTATCAGGATCAAAATAACCGATAACATCCCTTTGGGGGTCTGCGCCAAACAAGCCGACGGAGAATACCGCCAGTTGATCCAACTCCCAGATTTCAGAGGGTACGGAGATATTCATATCCGCAAGGTCAACGCCTGCTTGCGTTACCGTCTTGAAATTGGTGCCAATTCCAAAACCGACTTGAATCGAGAACCCTTCCAAACGCCCATCGGTCCAGTTATTGATCTTCTGGAATATCTGGTAGTCACGTGAACCTGCCTCCGGTTCAACATTAAATACCAGATCGATACCCTCGGAGCCCTGGCCATCAACCGAGGTGGGCAACATGGCCAGTTTATAGCGCTTATGGGTCTGGAATGCGCTGCTGCAGATATCCTGTTGAGGATCATCCGAATCCAGAAAGTGATCCGCCAAATAGGAGGTGGCCATAATGCAGTTCGGGGGCTTGGGCGCCTTAACCAGCAGGTCGTCATTGATTACCTTGATGCCAGGAGGCTCGCCCACCGGCCAATCTTTGGCCAGGGCTATGCCCATGACAGTGCCTGTACTGTCGGCCACATTAGCTACATAGGAGTGGTCTGTGCCATCGCCAAATTCATAGTCTCCAGTCTCATAGTCGAACCAACTGTCGGTGCCGCTGAGGATTACCCCAATATTTCCAAGATTCCAGCCTCCCCAACCATCCGCACCAGTTGCCAGTGTCGTTTCAGAGGTAATCTTACCGGCATGGGCCACAGATAGAGCAGCCATCATTGCAATACCGGATACCGCACTATGTGTTAAAAATCGGTTTTTCAATTTCATCCTATTATTTTTCTCCTTAGTTTTGATATCGATAACCAAGATGCCTGACAAGGCTCATTTGCTTGTGGCATGAGCATTTGGTTACCTGACATCCCTATAAAAGCACCTTATGCCTTGCAGCAGACCCGGTGCCACTTTGAAAAGCATCGCCAAGACAATGCTTATCTGCTCCTTACGCCCGCTCCTGTCCGGTAGCCTGCGCTAAAGAATTAATCCACCAGATGAAATATTGATCGCTTTTTCTGTTGAGTTATCTTCCAACGACAACCCAATATGAAAAAATCACTGGCTATTGAATAATTCTTATTAGTATTCTGATTCGTGTCGGAGAAGGCTATCGTGAATACTCAGGCAAGATAACTATGAATTACCCTCCCTGGGCACAGGTGATTCCCGCTTAATTAGCTAGGCCTTTCCCTACAAGATTGCCAAGAGTCTTAAGGAGCTTTGAAAAAAGCAATGTGTTGGCGGGACTTCTTCTTTGACATCAATTCGCTGTTTCTGCTTATTCTTAACCCACCAGAATAGCTTCATGGAGCAGCAACAATATCTGCAGCCCTACCCTGATGGCCTTGGACGAAGAAATGCGATCTAATCTCCAATAATTCAATCGATAACCCACCTCGCTTGTATAACGCCAAGATACTGGGTCGAAATACTATCGATTCTGCATAGCTGATGCCCTCAGGCCGCCACATGGGGTGGTCTGGGCATCGGAGAGGCTCGTTGCCCGCTCTAGCATCTTATTGACGATGGCGTATATACCCACATGACGGCTGGGGCTGAGGTGCTCTTCGAGTTGCAGACAATTGAACAAC
>JBDLIT010000082.1:0-17621 GCA_039714735.1 Pseudomonadota bacterium | reverse complement strand
CTCAACTGGTTGTGACAGTTGGTGCACCAGATACCACGGGCATCACGCTCACTGCCCGCCAGTCCTGCCTGATTATTGGCCACATTATCCGACAACCACTGTCCAATCGCGTTTAGATACTCCGGCGTTTCGGCTCCATCAATATCTTTGAACGGGTTGGAGTGCACATCACGGCCCACGAAACAGCCGCCTGCGCCAAGCCGGTTGTCTGTATCCGCATAGAAGTTGTCACCGGTTTCGGTAATCGGATAACCGGCCATGTCTCCATTCGAGCGGTGCGCCGGGTGACAACCCTGGCAACCGCCGAAACGTCCCAGGCTGTCGGTGAAGGTGATCGGACCACCCTCACCCGTACCTTTGTGAGTCTGGTGGATGGCTTCCGACATGGGCAGGATCAACTTGTCATTGCCCTGCTCATCGACGAAAGAGGCCGATTTAACCTGGGCAATGACATTGTCCGCGTGACAACGCTGACAGAGTACCGAGGTGTTGCCGATACGGGTGCTCTGAGTGAAAACCGGACGGCCATTCTCTGCGGAAAGATCAGCGGCCAGGGCATCACACTCCCGCGGGCTGGCACAGGCTGGATAATTAGCGAGAAAGCCGGTGCCATGCTTCTTGTCATGCAGCCCAAGGATACTGATCGCCGCACTCTTGAGACGCGCATACCAGTCGGAGTCCGCACTGGTGATACCGTAATAGCTCATCCAGAAGTCATACTCCTGTTTCACCAGAGGCCAGACCTCATCGCCCGATCGATGCGGGGAGTTGGTGGTATCCACCTCCGAGTGACAGCGTTCGCAGTTGGGGATATCGATAGGCGCCGTACCGAAGCCTTCCACCGGTAACCCATTCTGCAGCACCGGTTCGCCCATGCCGCCATAGGCGTTCTCGTCATAGTGACGCAGCCTGGCCTTCATCGCCACGAAGGGGCGCACCGAGTCCTCATACATCGCACCAGGGTCGGCGAAGAAGTTGATGGAATCCTCGAAGGGGGTCAGCGGCAGGCCCAAAGCCTCCCAAATGCGCGGCGATGTGAGGGTGATGGGCAGATTCTCCACCACTTTCATCTGGGTGTAGACGATGGTGCCGTGTTCGCCTGAGAAGGTCAGCACATTGCCGTTGGCAGCGCCGCCACAGTCATTGGGAACCGCTGGGTTGGTCGGCAGGCCATCTGGGTGACTAACCGGCCCCATCGGGTGCAGGCCGGCGCCGCAATCGGCCGGATACTCTATATGCCCGGTTATGCCCAGACGGATCTTGTCACTCTCCGCTGTGGAGTTGTTGGGGTTTGTCCCCTCCAGATCCGCATAGATGTAGAGGTGATTCCACACCGCATTCCAGTAGTCATCGGTCGGATCATTGAAATCACCGTCGCCCAACATGGCGCCGGTGACGCCATTCCAGGTGGGATTGCCATCCTGACCGGACATCACCATTGATCCGTCTGGATTGATCGCAGCGGAATCGGCCAGGGTATTCCACATCAACAGGGAGTTACCCTCCGTCGCACTGATCAGAGTGGAAGTCTGGGGAACCACCTGGGGACGTGTCTCACGGGGTTGGGCTTCGTGCCAGTACTCCAGCACATACTTCTGAAAATCGCCGTTTGCATCCAGATCCGGGTCACGCAGTACGGTCTGCCTGCCCAGGGCATCCAGACCCTCTACCGGATCACCCTCCAACAGACGGGCAAACGCAGATGCTCCCTTCTCATTTTGCTGAGTCTTCACAACCTGAGCAAGAATGGAGTTGTAGGGCGGCAGCACGCAGCAATAGGCGAACTCGAAACCGGTGCAATGCATACCCAGCTCATAGTTCATCATGATGTTGAAGCTGTTTTTCGGCAGCTCGACAGCAGCAGTAGTCGTAGTAGTAGTAGTAGTAGTGTCTTGAGTGGTGGAACTACTTATTAAATTATTATCACTGTCCGCATATACAACTGAAGAACAAATAGCTAGCAGCGCCATATTTGCGAGCAGGGCAGACTTTTTATGAATTCGCAAGTACCAAGTCATCTTTGACCTCGCTTACAGATTGTTGATTCCAATCCTCAAAAGATACTGCTCCTTCGCCATTCAAACAGTCCTCATCAGTAGTTTTACTGTTTTTTTTCCGGCGCTACCGCTGCTGAAAGGCGAGATCAAAACCAGATATGGTTGATGATCGGCTTCAATCCTAGCCAACGTATCTTAAATCCCACTTAAGGATTGGGAATTTCCGACCATTTTTTGTGGAACAGTTTTAAAAATGGGAATAAATCGTGTAATTCAGCAAGTGACTGAGTTTTCTAGTATTTTATTAATAGACGATATACATAATCACTGAATTTCTGATAGACAATCAGTTAACTGATGCAAGTCAGCTATGAAATCTGCTTAAAAAGGTTTGGCCAAGGGAGTGACTGAGATGCACTGTCTGCTATCAGATCCAGTTTCAGGATTTCACGGCCAGGACAATTTGATTGCGCAGCATTTTCAACAGATTGAGTTTTTTCTTGTCGATCTCCAGACCATTGGACTTGGCATGGTCCGCATAGATCAATCCAACCGGCCGTTGATTGACCACCAGGGGAAATAGTAGAAAAGAGCCGGCATCCGAGATCTTCTTGTACCAGTCTGGTATATCGGCCTGCATCTTTTTATCCGCGGTATTGGAAATATAGACATCCACCGCGTTTTTCAGTGCGCCATGAAAAACATCCACGCTGTAATGGATAGGAAATTTGAATTGTTTGATGAATGAGTCCGATTCCTCACCAAAGCCGAGACGCCCAACCATCTGACCCGATTTGCGATCCAGCAGGGCCAGCACCACCTGCCTGAAATCCATCGAACGATACATGCTCTCCAGCACCACATTAAAGATCTCCGCAACGCTGTACTCCCCAACCAGAAGTCCCGTGACCTCCTGCAGACCATCCATCAACATCGCCTCCGTATCCCGTGATGGCTCTTGACGATCTATCTCAAGCGTTTCATCAATCTCATCCCTGCACTCCTCTCCATTGAGTATCTGGGTCTCTGTAAGCCCATCCTCTTTTGGCTTAGCTTCTTGTTTTACCGCTGCCGGTTTCACACCGCGTTTCTGTTCGATACCGTTCGAAAGTTTGCGCACAAATGACTGGGAGATATCCGCAGACAGGGCCTTTGCCACTTCGTGAAATTCATCGAAGGCATTGCTCGCCAGCTGCTTGAATTTTTTATTGTCCAGCCCCAGATCACCCTGATACTTTTTCAGCAGGTTGTTCACCGCCTCCTTGTTTTCCAGCCCTTTTCCAACCATCAGTTCGCCGGCCTCCTTGGAAAACTCGGCAACCAGTCTCCGTTTGTCTGTCAGACTTTTGGGTGTCTCCCCTGGCTTCCAGTGCCGCATGGACTGAGTCAGTGATTTGGGGAAATTCCACTGCTGGGCAATCTCAATGCCGATCTTCTCGTAACTCACACCCAGCACGTTGTGCTGTGCATTCAGCGATTCCATCGACTCCTGATTGATCATCCGCTCTATTTCGCTGGCCTCTTCAGGCAGATAGAAGGCAACCAGGATTTTGCCCAGATCCCTCAGCATGGCGGAAAGAAAAAAATCCTCCGCCTGCTTCCTATCCATATCCTTGGCCACCTGGTTGGCGAATGTGGCGCTGAACATGGCTGAAGAGACCAGTTCCCTCAACTGCTCTGCCTGCGCCTTGTCTTGAATGTGCTCGAAAAAAATAAGTGAGGCCGCCAGGGAGCGAATGGCCTGAATCCCGAGCACCACGACAGCCCTGGAGACTGTCCCTATGCGTCCGGAAAAACGACCGTAGAATGCAGAGTTGACTACCTTCAGGATCTTGTTGGTCAGCGCGAAGTCCTTAACGATCACGCCGGCGATATGATTGACATCCTTGTCGCTGGCCTGGGACATGGCATTGATGCTGCGCACCGACTGTGAAAGTACTGGAAAATCGCTCTTGCGTTTCATGCGGCGCAACAGAAACTCCACCGTACCGTGACCCGCGTCTGTATCGACATCGTCAGCAACCGTGGACTGAAACATAGCATTGAATGCCTGCAGCATATCCGTTGCGTCGCTGTATCTGCTATCCGGGTTCCTCTCCAGCGCCTTCAAGATGAAACGATCCAGCTTTTCATCCACCGCCTCATTGAACTGTGAAGGGGGTCTGGGTGTGATCTTCAGGATGTTATCCATAACCTTTTTCTTATTCTGGCCACTGAACACCGGCATCCCGGTGAGTACTTCATCCATGATCAGACCCAGGGCAAAGACATCATTCTGGGGGCCGACCTCACCTTTGCTGATGTATTCAGGCGCCAGATAGCGGGGAGTCCCGATCAACTGCTGATCCCGCTCCTTGCCCCCGGAGAGCAGACGGGCAATCCCAAAATCCATGATTTTCGGAATCCGCTCACCGTTTAGGATGATATTCCCCGGCTTCAGGTCACGATGCACAATACCCACCCGATGGGCCTGACTGACACCTTCCAGCAAACCCCGAAAGGCCGCGATTTTCTGCGCATGATCCAACTTGTCTTCACGGATCACATCGGACAACAACTGACCTTCTACATATTCAAAGACCATGTAAGGCGTGCCATTCTGCTCGCCCGCTTCATAGATGGAGACGATATTCGGGTGTTGCAACTGACTCATGGCCCGAGCCTCTGCCCGATAGGTCTCCTCCGCCAGGGACCTGTTCAGCAACTTGATCGCCACCCGGCGCTGCAGTTCGGTATCCGCACACAGATAGACTGTTCCCTGACTACCGGAACCCAGCTGTTTACCGACTTTGAATCGTCCAATGGTCTTTGGCGCCATAATATAACCCGCACTTCTCACGAGTGTTCGGAATTTTCGGTCAATGTGGCAAAGCAGTTTGTTTGATCGTCCGAAAAACCATAGTCGTAGCTATGGCTTGAGGAGGATCGGGCAAAATGCGCCGCCAGATTGGGCGAAAAACCGAACAGGACAGTTCGTAAAATAGTCAGCAATCCACCATGCCTGATAACTACCTGTTTCATATCACCATTCCAATATATTTGGGTCCGCCTCGTGAGAAATGCGGGTTAATCTTGTTGACTGCTACAGGTAGTTAACGGCACAGGCAAGAAAACCTGTTGAGTGAAAATCAGTCAGCCTGGTATTTCAGCAGGCTGAGCAAATGATCCAGCCGAATCTCAGGAGTGTGGGTCAAATCCGGGCCGGTTTCGATGCCGATCAGCAGCAGTTTGTCAGGCAGCAGCGCCAGTTGTTCAGCCATCTGCAGCGCCTCGGCCACGCCGAAGCCATGCGTGGAGGTCCGGCATTCGACAGATGAAAGGTCTGCGACATCCAGCCGCAGCGGGCTGCCTGGCGTTTGATCGGACTGCACTGCGTCGATCAGCACCAGATCATCCACAGCTTCAAAATATCGAATCAGATCGCTACCGGGGCGATCCAGTTTGATGAGTTCACAGTCGCCTAAAGGGGAATTATGCAGCAGATCGATCGCCTGCCAACCCAGCTGATCGGCCCCGAATGGGGAGCCGATACCGATGACCCTCCTCACCCGCGATTGACCTTGAGCTTGAGGAAGTGGGTGGCGCAGGAGATACAGGGGTCGTAGTTACGGATCACCTGTTCGGCGCGCAGGCGCAAGGTCTGGTCATCCTTGTCCAGGCCCAGCTTCTCCAGTGACAGTTTGACATCCTCTTCGATGCGCGGCTGGTTCTGACTGGTGGGTGGCGCAATGCGGGCGCTGGTCACCCGACCCTGGCTATTCAGCTCATAGCGGTGCCAGAGAATGCCCCTGGGCGCCTCGGTACAACCATAGGCGACACCGGCTATAGGTTTTACTTCTACTGCGGGACTGTCGGGCGCCTGATAGTCTTTCAGCAGACGCAAGGCCTCGCGGATCACCAGACAGATCTCCAATGCCCGCGCCACGATACTGTGAAACATGTTGTGGCTGGGAAAACTGATACCACAGCCATCCATCAGCTTGCGCACCGGTTCCGGCAGTTGATGTAAGTTGAGATTGAGACGAGCCAGCGGGCCGGTGAGATAGGGCCGGCCATGGAGTTCCGCATGCAAGGCCGTGGAGTGCGGCGCCTGGATCTCTTTGAAGTGTTCATCAAACTCGGAGATATCGATATCCAACCCCTGACCGGAGATCAGGCGTCCCTCGCCGATCGCATAGTCTTCAGGATGACTCAGGGCCACGCTGGTAAAGGCCTGCTCGTCTTCAGGAAAATCGAGTTGCGCGGTCCATTCGACCAGTGCCTCCGCCTCCGGCAGCGCTGCTTCCAGGCGTGCAATGATCGCCGCTACCGCCGTCTTACTCGGGGCCTTGTAGAAACCACCGACCCGCACCCCAACCGGATGCACCGAGCGGCCGCCGAACAGTGCGATCAGGTCATTGCCCAGACCCTGCAGCCTCAAGCCCCGGCGCACCGCATCGGGATGGTCGGCCGCCAGCGCAATGACTGAATCGAAACCGAAAAAGTCCGGCGCCGCCAGCAGATGCACATGCAGGGCATGGCTCTGCAACCATTCACCACAGTACATCACCCGCCGCATGTCCCTGACCCAGGGGCCGGGATCGACCTGAAACAGGCGCTCGAAGGCCTGCACCGCACTCATCTGATAGGCCACCGGACAGATGCCGCAGATGCGCGCCACCATATCGATCACCTGGTCACACTCGTAACCCTCGATAAATTTTTCAAACAGCCGCGGCGGCTCGAAGATGCGCAGTTTCAGATTCTCGATGCGGCCATCCAGAACGTCCAGCTCCAAGGCGCCTTCGCCCTCGACCCGGGTGAGCACTGGGACATTGATATGGATCTCACGGGATTCGTCCATCTACTTCACCCCTCCTTCTCTGATTTGAGCCGTTCACCCGCTTGCTTGAAGGCCGGGGCGGTGCTGGTGATGAAATGAAAGCGCCGGGCAGCTGCCTCCCGGTCCAACCCCAAGGAGACAAATCGATCAGACAGGGATTTGTCGTTGACCTGGGTCGAGGGTCCGTAACAGCTGTAGCAGGCCCGGCCCAACGAGGGACAAAGCGCTCCGCAACCCGCGATGGTCACCGGCCCCATACAGGGCTCACCCTTGGTCACCAGGGTACAGACGATACCCTTGCGTTTGCACTCCAGACAGAGCGGCTGTTTTTCGCTGCTGGGGACAATCCCCGACAGCAGATCCCGCAGGGCCTTCAATACCTGGCGTGAATTGACCGGACAGCCGGGGATCTCCAGGTCCACTTTTATATGCGCTGAAATTGGCGTGGATGTCTGCAGGGAATCGATAGTGTCGGGACGCGCATAGATCTGGCTCATCCAGGCGTCTCGATCGCTAAAATTTGCCAGGGCTTGAAGACCGCCTGTGTTCGCACAGGCGCCGATGCTGATCAGATAGCCGCTGTTTTCCCTGACCTGCTTGATCCGTTCGATATCATGCGGCGTGGAGATGCTACCTTCGACCAGCGACACATCCACCTTTGCCTCGGGATCCAGCGGACCGGCCTCAGCGAAGTGGACGATATCCACCAGGTTTGGCAGTTCGAGCAGGGGCTCGCCCAGATTGAGCAGGGCAAGCTGGCAACCGTCACAGGAGCTGAATTTATGTACGGCGAGTTTTGGTTTTACATTGTTCATTCACCCACCCTTGGTTAGTGTGGCTCTTTGCGATGTCTTAAGAAAAATCAAGTAGGGTGGGCACCGCCCACCTGATACCTCTCGATCTGTCCTTTGATGGTGGGCAGTGCCCACACTACGTTAATATTTTTTCTACAGAGGTATCAAAATCCTTTGGCACCAAATAAGTCCGCCACTTCTGAATAACAGAACACCGGACCCTGTTTACAGGAAAACTTTGGCCCAACCTGACAGTGTCCGCATTGCCCCAAGCCACACTGCATGTTCCTTTCCATACTCAGCCAGATACGGTGATCTTCCAGATCCCGTCCACGCAATTGAGCGATCGATGCCAGCATCATCATCTCAGGCCCACAGAGCATGGCGATGGTGCGCTCTTTACGCAGTTTGAGTTGGCCGATCAACTCGGTGACCATGCCATGTTTCCAGGGCCAGTCGGGATGTGCCACATCCGCCGCCAACAGGACGTTCACGTCATGCTGCTCGTGCCAGGCCTCATATTGTTCCCGCCAGATCAGGTCATTGGTATGCTTCACGCCCTGCAGGATGTGGATATGCCCAAACTGGTCCCGTCGCCTTAGCAGATAATGGATCACCGAGACCAGCGGAGCACAACCCAGGCCACCGGTAATCAGGAGTACATCCTGACCCCTGGCCTCATCCAGCGGCCAGCCACGACCGAAGGGTCCCCGAATGCCGACTTGATCGCCTGGCTGCAATTTCTCCAGGCCCCGGCTCACTCGGCCCACGACCCGTATGGTGTGATCAAAGAAATGACTGTCTTCCGGATCGTTGACGATGGAGATGGGTATCTCTCCGACGCCAAACAGGGAGACCATGTTGAACTGGCCGGGGACAAAGTCGAACACTTCCTGCGCGGCGCTATCGGTGAACTGCAGGCGCAGAGTGAAGATGGTCGGCGCTTCCTGCACCCGTTTATCGATCACCGCCGATCGGGGGAGATGCATTTCAGACATCGCGGCTAGCCTCCTGCAGAATCACGGATACTTCCTGGGTCAGATCGATCCCCACCGGGCACCAGGTGATGCAGCGGCCACAACCGACGCAACCGCTGCGTCCAAACTGTTCCTGCCAGCCTGCCAGTTTGTGGGTCAACCATTGGCGATAACGAAGATCGGTGCTGTTTCTGACCTGAAAAGAGCCCATCTCACTATGTGTTGGGCTGAAACAAGAGTCCCACTGCCGCACCATAACCGCGCTTTGGCCATCCAAGGCCATCTGGTGTTCTGTCCCGTAACAGAAACAGGTGGGACAGACCGCGGTACAGTTACCGCAGGAGAGACAGCGCTCGGCCACTAGTTTCCATTGGGAGTGATTCAACCGATCGTAGAGCTTACTCAACTGTCTTTCATCCGGCAGATGGCGCGACTGGTTCACTGCGGCCTGCGTCGTGGCCTGAAGCATCTCCGCCAATTGATCGTCAGTCGCGGGCTTTTGCGGCAGTTGCTCAACCCAGTCTTGCCCTTTTTCCGAACCGGACCAGATGAGATAGCCGTTTGCAAGCTCTGAGAGTCCGATATCGAAACCACCATCCAGGGCCGGACCATCGCCGGTGGAGGCGCAGAAACATGTCTGGGCCGATTGGGCGCAATCCACGCCAATCAGCAACAGATTGTCACGTCTGCTCTGGTAATGGGGGTCTGGAGATCCCTCCTGCAGAAAGTGCTGATCCTGGATCGCCAGGGCGGCCAGATCACAGGCCCTCACGCCGATCACGGCGGTGGGTTCGATATCCGGGAATTTGTGTGCAAATTGGCAGTCCCCTCCCGCTGACCGGCTTTCACTCCAGAGTACCTCCTGTGGAGCAAAACAGAGGGGCTTTATCCCCTGAGGTCCATGATTCCAGGAAAAAAGCCTATCGTCCCCACTTGGTTGGAGTTGATAGCGTCCCGGCTCCTGATCATTGCGCACACCCTTCGGTAACTGCTGAAGTCCATCGATCGGTTGGAACTGGATGGCGCCATCCTTCTCAACCGGCCCGAGGCATTCATACCCTCCTGCACGCAGTTGATCGAGCAGTTCCTGAAATCCTAATCTGGAAATGAAGGCTGGGCGGCGTTTATCCCTTGCAGACACTGAGTGGTTCCCTGTGTTGTTGTTATCTAAATTCAAATGAATTCTAGTCAATAATTGACAAAAATAAACTTCGGATTAACCCTTGATCTAATTCAACGGATTGTCATCAAACGTTCATAATTGCTGCATGTCTTATCAATGGAGTCTGACCCCATCGATACAGAAGTGGACCCTCCGTTGGTTTAGTTTTATTTCCCTGCTTATAACTATTAAAATAATAACATCCAATTGTCCATACCATAAATCACCCATTGAGTTCTTCTATTGACACTCATCAACTAACAACCTGTATTCCACCAACAAATTTAATGCTATACACTTCGAGAAGTATTTCAAAAAAACACAACTACCAGGAATACCGCTCATGCCAGAAAAGATGGTCACCATCGACGGCAACGAGGCCGCCGCTCATATCGCTCATTTGACTAACGAGGTCATCGCGATCTATCCCATCACCCCCGCCTCGCCCATGGGCGAGTGGTCGGACGAATGGTCCGCCAGGGGCATCAAAAACATCTGGGGCACGGTGCCTGATGTGATTGAGATGCAGAGCGAAGGGGGCGCCGCCGGCACCATTCACGGCGCTCTGCAGGCAGGATCGCTCTCCACCTCGTTCACGGCATCGCAAGGCCTGCTGTTGATGATCCCAAACATGTACAAGATCGCCGGGGAGCTGACGCCCACCGTGCTGCACGTCTCGGCCCGGTCCCTGGCCGCACAGGCGCTCTCCATCTTCGGCGATCACAGTGATGTGATGGCCTGCCGCGCCACCGGTTACGCCATGCTCTGCTCCGCGGATGTCCAGGAGGTGGCCGACTTCGCGCTGATTTCACAGGCTGCGACCCTGGAGGGCCGGATTCCCTTCCTGCACTTCTTCGACGGCTTTCGCACCTCTCACGAGGTCAACAAGATCAGCCTGCCTGAGCATGAGACCGTACGCAGCATGATCGACGAGAATCTGGTCATTGCACATCGAAAGCGTGCGATGACGCCTGACCATCCGATCATCCGCGGCACCTCGCAAAATCCGGATGTCTATTTTCAGGGCCGGGAAACCGTCAATCCTTTTTACAGTGCTCTGCCGGATGTAACGCAGAAATGGATGGATCGCTTTGCCGAATTGACCGGCCGACACTATCGACTGTTTGATTATGTCGGTGCGGAACAACCACAGCGACTCATCATCCTCATGGGTTCAGGCATTGGCGCCGCTGAAGAGGCGGTTGAAGATCTCACTGCGGCAGGCGAGGCGGTGGGCATGCTCAAGGTCAGGCTGTATCGGCCTTTTGCCGCCGACAAACTGCTGGCGGCCATTCCGCAAAGCGTGCAGAAGATCGCGGTGCTGGATCGCTGCAAGGAACCCGGCGCCGATGGCGAACCGCTCTACAAAGATGTGGTCAGCGCATACGCCGAGGCCTTCACCCGCGGCGCCATCAGCGGCATGCCACGGGTTACCGGCGGTCGCTATGGACTCTCCTCTAAGGAGTTCACCCCCGCCATGGTGAAGGGAATCTTTGACGAACTGAACAATGAGCAACCCAAACACCCCTTCACCGTCGGCATCCATGATGATGTGACGCATAGCAGTCTCGACTGGAATCCGGCGTTTCGCCCAGCCGCCGCACAGGGCGTGACGGCTTGTGTATTTTTTGGACTGGGCGCCGACGGTACGGTCTCCGCCAACAAGAACTCGATCAAGATCATCGGCGAACAGACCGATAATTTTGCCCAGGGCTATTTCCAGTACGATTCGAAAAAATCCGGCGCCGTCACCATCTCTCATCTGCGCTTTGGACCGCAACCCGTCAGATCCACCTATCTGGTCGGAGATAACGAAGCCAGCTTTGTGGCCTGTCACCAGCCCATCTTTCTCGATCGCTACGAGATGCTGAACCATGCCGCGGATGGGGCGACCTTCCTGCTCAACTCACCTGCCGCGCCCGAGGCGGTCTGGGGCACACTACCCAGACGCATGCAGCAGCAGATCATCGATAAACAGCTCGACTTCTATGTCATCGATGCCTACAAAATCGCCGACCAGACCGGCATGGGACGGCGCATCAATACCATCATGCAGACCTGCTTCTTCGCGATTGCCAAAATCCTTGAGAAAGACCAGGCCATTGCTTTAATCAAACAGGCGGTGGAAAAGACCTATGGCCGCAAGGGCCGGCGTCTATTGGAAAGAAACTTTGCCGCCATCGATGCAGCACTGGCCGGTCTGCATCAGGTTGAAGCGCCCACAGAGGTGACCAGTCAAGTAGCAAGCAAATCGGTGGTGCCCGACTTCGCCCCTGAATTCGTAAAAACCGTTACCGCCAAGATCATTGCCAATAAGGGCGACGATATTCCGGTCAGCCAGATACCCGCAGACGGTACTTGGCCCACCGGCACTGCAGCCTATGAAAAACGCAATATCGCACTGGAGTGGCCGAAACTGGAGATCGATCTCTGCACCCATTGCGGCAAGTGTCCGCTGGTCTGCCCCCATGCGGCGATCCGCTCCAAGATCTTTCGCGAGGAGGATCTGGTGGGCGCCCCCGAAAGTTTCCTCAGCGCCAACGTCAAAGGCGGCGGTTTCGAAAAGGGCCTGAAGATCACCTATCAGGTAGCGCCGGATGACTGCACCGGCTGTGGCCTCTGTGTGGAGATCTGTCCGATCCGCGACAAGCAGAATCCGAAGCGCAAGGCGCTGAACATGACCAGCGAGGCGGGCTATCATGATCAAGAGCAGGCCAACTGGGACTTCTTTGTCGAACTGCCCGAGTTCGATCGCACCAAGCTGCGCGAAACCACCCTCAAGGGCGCGATGGTGATGCAGCCCTTGTTCGAGTTCTCCGGCGCCTGCGTCGGCTGCGGCGAGACCCCCTATCTCAAGCTCGCCACCCAGCTGTTCGGCGACCGCATGCTGATCGCCAACGCCACCGGTTGCTCCTCCATCTACGGCGGCAACCTGCCCACCACCCCCTTCACCACCAACCCGGAGGGGCGCGGCCCCACCTGGAGCAACTCCCTGTTCGAGGACAACGCGGAGTTCGGCCTGGGCATGCGGGTGGCCATCGACAAACAGGCCGAGCACGCCCGGGAGTTGCTGGAGATCCTGCGGGATGAGATCGATGACGAACTGGTAGACGACCTGTTGGGTGCCGATCAGCACAGCGAGTCGGTGATTTTCGAACAACGCAAACGGGTCGAGAGCCTGAAGGAGATACTCAAGGACATCGACAAGATCGAAGCCCGCAGCCTCGAAGGCATAGCCGACAGTCTGGTAAAGAAGAGTGTATGGCTGGTGGGCGGTGACGGCTGGGCCTACGACATCGGTTATGGAGGACTCGATCACGTGCTCTCCACCGGCCGCAACGTCAACATCCTGCTGCTCGACACTGAAGTCTACTCCAATACCGGCGGTCAGACCTCCAAGGCCACGCCGCTCGGCGCGGTGGCCAAGTTCTCGGCCGGCGGCAAGCCCACCAACAAGAAGGACCTGGCGATGATGGCCATGGCCTACGGTAACGTCTACGTGGGCCAGGTGGCCTTCGGCGCGAAGGACGTGCAGACCCTCAAGACCTTCCTGGAGGCGGAGTCCTACGACGGACCCTCGCTGCTGATCTGCTACTCGCCCTGCATCGCCCATGGGGTGGATCTCTCCAACAACCTGCGCCAGCAGGACCTGGCGGTGGCCTCGGGCCACTGGCCCCTGTTCCGTTACGACCCGCGCAAGGCCGAGAAGGGAGAGAACCCGCTGCACATGGACTCCAAGGAGCCGTCGATCCCCTACCGGGACTTCGTCAGCACCGAGACCCGCTTCAGCGTGCTGCAGCGCACCCATCCGGATGCGGCGGAACGTTACATGCGTCAGGCGCAAAAACAGGTCAAGTCACGTTTCTTCCTCTACGAGCAGCTGGCGCACCTCGCCGTGACCCATGCGGAGCAGAAGCCGGAATCCGATGATTAAAGAGGACACTGGACATATCAACAACATAATCTCCGTGTTCTCCGTGCCTTTGTGGCAACCAACCGAAAGGAGCCAGCAATGGATCTGACAACCAATTATCTGGACATGCAGCTGAAGAATCCGCTGGTGCCCTCTGCTTCACCCCTGTCGCGCAGCATCGATGATGCAAAGCGAATGGAGGATGCAGGCGCCTCGGCCATCATCATGTATTCCCTGTTCGAAGAGGCGGTGACCGCCGAAGAGGAGTCCATGGTGCGCTTTCTGCACCATCAGGATACCGGCTTTGGCGAGGCCGACAGTTTTCTGCCGGACCACTACGACTTCTCCAACGGGCAGGACCGCTATCTGGAAAACCTGCGGGCGCTGAAAGAAGCACTGGGTATCCCGGTGATCGCCAGTCTGAACGGGGTCACCCCGGGCGGCTGGATCGAGCATGCCAGTGAGATGCAACAGGCCGGCGCCGACGCCCTGGAACTCAATGTCTATCATGTGGCGGCGGATATCGAGGTCAACGGCGTCCAGATCGAACAGCGCTATCTCGACCTGCTTGCCGAACTGCGCCAGCACATCAGCATCCCCATCAACATGAAGCTCTCCCCCGCCTTCAGCTCGGTGGCGAATATGGTGAAACAGCTGGAAGCCGCCGGCGCCAAGGGTGTCTCACTGTTCAATCGCTTCTATCAGCCCGATATCAACATCGACAACCTGCGGCTGGTCTCCAGCCTGCACACCTCCACTTCCGCCGAGGCCCTGCTGGCCATGCGCTGGATCGCGATCCTGTATGGCCGCACCAATCTCTCGCTCGGCGCGACCGGCGGCGTCCACACCACTGACGATGCCATCAAGCTACTGCTGGCCGGCGCCGACGTGGTGCATCTCTGCAGTCTGCTGCTGGAACAGGGCCCGCGGGCAATCGGGCCGATACTCCGGAGCATCGGGGAATGGATGGAGGAAAAGGGCTTCGAGTCCCTGGACGATGTACGCGGCAGGGTCAGCCAGATCAGCGTATCGGATCCTGCCGAATTCGAGCGCAGTAACTATGTGCATATCCTGGACAGTTTCCATATGAGCCCCGGGGTACGCTGACCTTCAGCCCGTTTCTTTTGTGTTTGCGGATGCATCGGGAGAGCTGGTTCTTTAGCCTGTTTTGCAACAGGGCTAACAAACCGCTATTTTCTTTCTCTCCGCAAATGCGCGACAATCCTGATTTGCACCGAGTAGAAAGCAAACCCAATCGTGGCCGATCTGATTATCTACGAACATCCGCTCAATGAAAGGATTCGCACCTTTTTGCGTCTTGAGCACCTGTTTCTGCAAATTGACCATTTCAGCCCCCTGGCGGATGTCTGGAGCCTCCGCTCCGCAATCGATGGACTCCTGGATATCGTCAGCATCTTCAGCCGTTCCGACCTGAAGACAGAAATCCTCAAAGAGCTGGAACGGCATACCGGCAACCTTGAACGCGTTCGCCGCCAGCCTGGTGTCGACATGCAGGCCCTGGGACAGATCCTGGATGATCTCGAGCAGGCCATCCATCAGATCTACCGGCTGAATGGGCAGATTGCACAACATCTGCGCAACAATGATTTTCTCACCACCATCATGCAACGCAACAGCATCCCAGGCGGTAGCTGCAATTTCGACCTGCCCCAATACCACTACTGGCTCAATCAACCCCATGAGATCCGTCAGACTCAAATGAGTGACTGGCTTCAGGAGCTCAGTCCGGTGCGGGAGGCCGTTTTGCTTTTGCTGAATCTGGTGCGCGGCAGCACCACGCCAAGCCGTGAGCTGGCCAGCAAGGGGTTTTTCCAGAAATCCTTAGAGAGTTCCGCTCCCGCGCAGATGATTCGGGTCGGACTGCCGAAAGAGGCGCCTCTGTTCGTCGAGATCAGCGGAAACAAACACCGTTTCAGCATCCGCTTTCTTGAGACAGTGGATACCGGACGACCGCTGCAAACCACCCACGATGTGAATTTTCAGCTCACCAGCTGTGTGTTCTAAGAATATGAAAAAGACCAAGGTGCCCTGCCCCACCTGCAATAAAAAGGTGGCCTGGGGAAGCGAGTCCCCCTGGCGGCCATTTTGCAGCGAACGCTGTCGTCTGATCGATCTTGGCGACTGGCTGGGTGAGAGCAACCGCATCTCCGAGCCGGTTGACGAATATCCGGCGCATCCACCTGAAAAATATTGACAAAAAATTTGACTTCACCATCAATAATACGTTCTACTGAGAGAATCTTAAGAAATCCTGCCTGTTTAGAGTAATAGCATTACCGATCTTTTGATCTCAACATCTCGCAAGCTCCACCGTATTTCTTTGGAAACTATGATACCGGACCATGGTCGGACTGGTTTGAACTCAGGGAAACCAAAAACTATGTTTTTAGTTTCCCTACCTTTTCAATGGCCTGTGACCACTGAAAAAGGCGGCGTGGAAATATGTCGCTGGTACCTCTGATTCAACTCAGAGATTTTTATCACAACAGCAAGTCCGCTTGAGCGTGTCGACACGCAAAAGCAGTTTTATATCAAACGAGGTTTAATTTTATTATGTCTGAACAGCAAACCGGCACCGTCAAATGGTTCAATGATGAAAAGGGTTATGGGTTTATCGAGAGAGAAAACGGTGCCGATCTCTTCGTCCACTTCCGTTCAATTGTTGGCGAAGGTCGCAAGACTTTGAGTGAAGGTCAAAAGGTCCAATTCAACGAGGTCGCGGGTCAGAAAGGTCCACAGGCTGACAACGTGGTGCCGATGTAACAACGGTCGGCTCCGGCTAAGTCCGGCCCGGTTTAATACCGGGCCGGTCCATCCCCTCTTTCAGGTTGGCGACATAGTTTCTATGTTGTCACTTTAATTACTTCTGCCTTAAGAAAATACCTTATGATCAAACTATCCGTCCGAAACCTGCCTCGTTCAACCACTGAAGAAAGTCTGACGGAACTCTTTTCACAGTATGGAACCGTCAGAGGCCTTACGATTGCGAAAGACCTTTTTTCCGGAGATTGCAAGGGTTTCGCGACTATCGACATGGAAGGCCATGAAGCGCGGGCAGCCATTGCCGCATTGGACGGAAGCGAGCAGGACGGAAGACAAATCTACGTTTCGAAAGACATACCGCGCAAGAAAGGTTCACGCCGCAGGCGCTGACGAATCACGCGCTTCGCTCAAAACCTTCCTCAACTCTTCGGCCTCCGCAAACCAGGCCTTCACCTGGCTGCTGACCGGGCCATGTTCATTGAGGAACGTTTTGACACTGTTACAGTGCCCCAACGCACCATGTAGCTCGTCCTCTTCCTGGAGCTTCCTTGCCTGCTCCATATGAAACCGGTAGACACATTCCGACCGGCGGGTGCCGACGAGCTCCATATATTTTGCTGCCTGCTCAGCAGAGAGCGGGGTTAATAAACTGCCATTTTGCAGAAAATTGATCATCTCGCCCAGTGCCTGAGTGATCTTTTGCAATTGTGGCTTGTCCTGAATATCGAAGCGTTGACTCTCTACAACCTGATTACCCGCCTGTTCCGCATCTGCGATTAATGCTTCAATGCCCTTATATCGGGCATCAATCTCTCTCACTCTTAGAAAACGAGCCAGAATATCCTGATGCAGGATCCTTTCCAATTCAGCCGGAAGAGGACAATCGGTAATCCGCTCAAACAGATCCTTGACCAGATCAACCCCCCGCAATATCCGTTTGATACGCATGCGTCTTTCCGCCATGAGTTCCTGATAACGCCGAGCGGCGCCTGCCAGGACCAGGGTGAAGATCAATAAGCCACCCAGGGCAATGAAAAGTTTGGTCTGCTCCATCTTTTAATCTTTTAATAATGTTAGGTGATTAGCGCCCCAGCTTGCTCCGCACGCCCACATCTGAAAGTAACAAAATCAATAAGTTATAATTTTGTTACTTGGAAGGTACAAAGCTCAGC
>JBDLIT010000081.1:0-17975 GCA_039714735.1 Pseudomonadota bacterium | reverse complement strand
TCTCCCCCCATCTCAATCCGTTCAATTTCCGCCACGGTCACAACCCTGCCGTCCAGGGTCTGAAAGCGCCGCCCATCCACATCGCCACGGCGCGCCTCGTACATCACGGTCTCGCCGGTCTGCGTGTTGATCACCTGTACGCTGACGATTCGATACTCATCGCGCCACTGCAGAAAGAGAAAAAAGCTGCTGGCCAGTATCATAAACACGATCAGTCCATACGCCGCCAGACGCGGTGTGCGGTTAGTTTGCCGGGTCGCTGGCGCAGCAAGGCGTGTGGTTTGTTCAGCGCTTGAGATCTGACTAGATCGAGACCGGTTGCGTATTACCAACCAAGCGATACCGATCACACTCAAGGTAAGTAGCAGCTTTGTAATCATAACCTGCAACCCTATCATGACAACCTAACTCTGCCTATCATCAGGGTGATGATATCGATGTAGGCGTCAATAATTCAGCGTACTGGAGCCTGCCGGACTTGCGGCTCAGTCGGATGTCGATTTACTATCTACCCATGCAGATAAAACTCCCCCTGATGTTACTCATCCTTCTGGCAATCTCAACTGCCTGCAGTAAACCGGAACCGCCTACCATTAACCTCTATCGTGCGGTGCATATCGGGGATATCAATCAAGTCGAACGCAATCTCAACTGGGATTCTAATGTTAATCAACCCGGCCAGGATGGTCTAACCGCACTGCATGTTGCGGCCCACAAAGGCAGCCTGGTGATGGTAAAAATGCTGCTGCAACATGGCGCGGACAAAGAGGTATTGAATAAACAGGGACACACTCCCCTGGCCACTGCCCTGCTGGCACGCAACACACTGGTGGCGGATTACCTGGTAAAACAACAGGCCAATATTGACCCTGATGCACTTCTCCGGCAAACCGTGCTGCTGGGCCAGGCCGACCGGGACGTGATAGACTTCCTCACCAAACAGGGCGCCGCTCTGGACAACCCAGATGCAGAAGGTAATACTGCATTGCATCTGGCTATTATCAATGGGCGCCGGGTCATCGCAAAATATCTGGTGCAAAAGGGAGCTGATATCGACTTAGCAGACAGCTCAGGCAGAACACCTCTGCAAGTTGCAATCGAACTCAATCAGAAGGACATTGAGCAGATGCTGAGGAAATTTGGCGCGATAACCAGCCCCTGAAAGATATCGACCCTACAAATCCTGAAACCAACTTAAAAAGTGATCAACTATGGCATCGACACCTGATGAACTGACCGTTAACTATTCAGAAGATGGCGTCGACGTCGTCAAGGAACTGGACAAGAAAATCCTATCCAAAGGCGCTTGGACGACCATCATATATCGTTATCAGGACTGGAACCGCGCCAAAGAAGAGTATGGACCGGATAAATACACCATACGCCGTTATCAGAAACGCAGTGGCGAATACCTCCCGAAATCCAAATTCAATATCTCCAGCAAAGACCAGGCAAAGGCCATCATTGAGGCACTGGAAGGCTGGACAGCAGAGTAGATCAGCCGACCTGTTCAGCCCAGGCAAGCAGGTCTGGAATCAAGCGACGCCTCTGTTCCGGCAGGTCTTGGTCCGCCTCCAACTGGTCGAGTAGCACCAGATATTCATCCATCTGCAGACTACCCCCACCCTCGGGCTCGAAAAATCTGGCATGGCGATACTCATCCCAGCGTTCATTCTCCTCCGTGGACAGGGTCTCGGGCCAGTTTCTGGCCCGGTAGCGAAACAGCATCTCGGGCAGCCGTTGATCGTCGAATACCAAAGGAAAGCTTGCCAGTTCATCTGACCTGCATGCGAGTATCTGGTCCATGCGCCGCCGGTCTCCCTGACTGAAAAAACCACCTGAGTAGAGGGCCAGGTCAGGATCAGAGATCGCTTCGAACTGGGTCATACGATGAACCCGATCGATCTTTTCGGTTAAGCCTTGCGCCGCCAACAACCGCTCCCGGTAGCGCATACCCATTTCCACATCGATAGACCAGCGCTCCGCAGCTTCCGCTGTCAGGGTCTTCATCGGCGCCACCACCGGGCACTTGTTCAGATGAACTGTCTTCAAAGGCAGTCGCTCCACACCTTGGGGCAGATCTTTGGACGGGGTAAAGAGACGTTTGTGCAACTCCTCATCATCCAGACTCAGGAGCGGCTCCGGATCATGCCGCAGATCATAGACGATGACCCCATTGGGATTGGTTGGATGTTTCGCCAACGGCACCACCATGGCGATACAACCCAGGTCCGAAGGATACATGGAGGAGACGTGCAGCACGGCCTGGCGCAGTTGCAGATTCAGCTGTTGCGCAACCAGCTTTTTCTGGCGCTGCTGGAAGACATAGTCATACAATCTCGGCTGAGCCTGCTTGATCAGTTTGGCCACTGCAATCGTGGCATGCACATCGGATAGGGCGTCATGCGCTGAGGCATGCACGATATCATTGGCAACCGTCAGATCCTCCAGCCGAAAGCTGGGTTTACCATCCGGGTGTCTGGGCCACTCGATTCCCTCAGGGCGCAGCGCATGAGTGAGGCGCACCATGTCGATGATATCCCAGCGGGAATTGCCACTCTGCCACTCTCTGGCATACGGGTCGTAAAAATTCCGGTAGAGCGTATTGCGGGTCACCTCATCATCGAAGCGAATGCTGTTGTAGCCCAGGGTACAGGTGCCGGGCACGGCAAGCTCATGATGGATGCGTTTGATAAACTCAGACTCGATCAGTCCCTCGGCCAGCGCCTTTTGCGGGGTGATACCCGTCACCATGCAAGCCATCGGTTGCGGCAGCATATCATTGGCCGGCTTGCAGTAGATCACCAGTGGGTCACCGATTGGATTCAGTTCTTCATCGGTTCTCAGTCCTGCAAACTGGGCAGGCCAGTCACGCCGGGGATCGGCGCCCCAGGTTTCATAATCGTGCCAGTAGAGGGTCGTTGTCATCGAGGAGGACAGCAGTATCAAACAGGTGCGGATCCTACTTCACTGAGCAGGGCCTGATTGCAGAAAAAAAGCCACCCTGGAACCAGGGTGGCTTTTCAGTACTGCTTGTGCGACTAGATCTTCTCTTTGATACGCGCAGACTTACCAGTGCGGCCGCGCAGATAGTAGAGCTTGGCGCGACGCACATCACCGCGACGAGTCACCTTGATGCTGTCGATACTCAGGCTGTAGGTCTGAAATACCCGCTCGACACCTTCACCATGAGAAATCTTGCGTACGGTGAAAGCAGAATTGAGACCCCGATTGCGTTTTGCAATCACCAACCCCTCGAAGGCCTGCAGGCGTTCGCGATCACCTTCTTTAATCTTCACCTGGACAACCACGGTATCACCGGGGCCAAACTCCGGAACCTCTCGGTTCATCTGCTCAGCATCGAGTTCTGCGATGATGTTGCTCATGGTTTATTGCTCCTGTATTTACTCCACGTCTCCCGACGTGGCTCTGATTTCATCTAATAATTTAGCTTCTTCCGGCGTCATCTCCCGATCTTGCAACAGATCAGGACGCCGCTTAAGGGTCCGCTGTAGCGCCTGTTTCAAACGCCACCGGCGTATCAGTTCGTGGTTACCGCTCTGCAGCACCTGCGGCACAGCCAAACCGTCAATCTGTTCCGGACGGGTATAATGGGGGCAGTCCAGTAAGCCATCCATGAATGAATCCTGTTGTGCGGAATCCGCTGCCCCCAGCGCACCCGGCAGCAGCCGTATTACCGCATCCATCATCACCATGGCCGGCATCTCTCCGCCACTCAACACATAGTCGCCGATAGACCACTCTGCATCCACATAGCGATCGATAATCCTCTCATCAACACCTTCATAACGTCCGGTGATCAGGATCCGATCCCGCTCCGAATCCGCCATCTCGCGCGCCGCTTGCTGGTCAAAGCGCCGCCCCTGCGGACTCAGATAAATGACCTCAGCATCCGGGGCAATAGCTCTGACATCCTCAATGGCTGCCTGCAGTGGCTCAAATTTCATGAGCATCCCGGGACCACCTCCGTATGGACGATCATCAACCGTGCGATGCACATCCTGGGTATAGTCTCGCGGATTCCAAAGCTGGATGTCCGCAAGGCCGCGCTCAATGGCTCGTCCCACGACCCCCTGATCCTTCAGGGCATCGAACATGTCCGGCATCAGCGTGATGACATGGAACCGCATGGACCCGACTTAAAAATCCGGATCCCAGTCCACAACCATCAGGCCTGTATCCAGATCCACACTGTGGATTGCCTGGCCCCAGATATATGGAATCAGGCGTTCCCGGTCACCTTTGACCACAACCACATCGTTAGCGCCCGTGTCGAAGAGGTGGGATATCTTACCGAGTTCCACACCCTCAAGGTTGATCACCCGCAGTCCCTGCAAGTCGCTCCAGTAATATTCATTATCCGCCAGTCGGGGCAGCTGTTCACGTTGAACCGCTGTTTCGCATCCGATCAGCTCAGCTGCCTGGTCTCGATCATCAAAACCCTGGAGTTGCACGACGACTCCCTTACCCTGGCGATGCCCTGACTGCAACTCGTGGGCCTCCCAGGCGCCGTTCCGCTTCAGAAACCAGGGAGAATAGTTGAGAATCCCTTCGCGTGGCTCTGTATAGGAATAGACCTTGACCCAGCCTTTGACGCCAAACAGACCTGAGATCTGGCCCATCACAACCATCTGGCTGTCGGACATTTGTGATACGTCCGTAGCTTTCGGCAATGAACCCAGCCCTCTTACGAGGCCAGCAGCGGAATCAAGCCGCCGCTTTTTCTGCCTGTTTCAATAGGTTTGCCACACGCTCACTGGCCTGGGCGCCCTTGGAAACCCAGTGATCGATCCGCTCTTTATCGAACCTCAGCCGCTCCTCACCACCCTTTGCAATGGGATTGAAAAAGCCAAGGCGTTCGATATAGCGACCATCACGGGCATTGCGGCTATCTGTCACAACGATGTGATAAAAAGGCCGCTTCTTGGAGCCGGTTCTGGAGAGACGAATGGTTACCATGTTGTACCCTTAAAAAATTCTTTAAGCACCGGCAAACCCACCGGCGGGAAACGGGGCATTATAGCCAAATCGATGGAAATGTGAACCCCGGTGTTGGAAAATCAGCTCTTAATCCGCGAGAGCGTCGCATATCAGAACGGAAATCCCCCCCCCGGCGGCATACCGCCACCCGGAAATCGCCCGCCCAGACTGCGCATCATCTTCTTCATACCGCCACCCTTCATTTTTTTCATCATCTTCTGCATCTGGGTGAACTGCTTGAGCAACTTATTCACATCCTGGATCTGGGTTCCGGAGCCGGCCGCTATGCGTCGCTTGCGTGACCCTTTGATGACTGCCGGGAAGCGCCGCTCCTGAGGCGTCATGGAGTTGATAATGGCGATCAGTCTGCCTATCTCCTTATCATTGACCTGATTCTTGACATGGTCGGGCACTTCACCCATTCCAGGCAGCTTGTCCAGCAGCCCACTCATGCCGCCCAGATTGGCCATCTGGGACATCTGCTCCTTGAAGTCATCCAGATCGAAGCCTTTCCCTTTCTGGAGTTTTTTCGCCAGTTTTGCCGCCTTCTCCTGATCGACCTTGCGGGAAACCTCCTCCACCAGACTGAGAACATCCCCCATACCGAGGATACGAGATGCGATTCGGTCCGGATGAAAGGGCTCCAGGGCGTCGGTTTTCTCACCCATACCGATAAACTTGATCGGCTTGCCGGTGATCTGCCGGATGGAGAGCGCCGCCCCTCCGCGTGCATCACCATCCGCCTTGGTCAGGATCACGCCGGTGAGGGGTAAGGCCTCGTTGAAGGCCTTGGCGGTATTCGCGGCATCCTGGCCGGTCATACTGTCCACCACGAACAGGGTCTCAACCGGATTGATAGCGGCGTGGAGTTCCTTGATCTCCTGCATCATCGCGTCATCCACATGCAGACGGCCTGCAGTGTCGACAATCAGCACATCAGAGAAGGCCTTTTTAGCCTGCGCCAGCGCATCCTGCGCAATCTTGATCGGGGCCTGATCGGGAGAACTCGGAAAAAACTCCGATTTGACCTCCCCAGCCAGGGTCTTTAACTGATCGATAGCCGCCGGACGGTAGACATCACAGCTCACCACCATCACGCGCTTTTTGCCAGTCTCCTGCAGCCAACGAGAGAGTTTGGCGACACTGGTGGTTTTACCCGACCCCTGCAGACCCGCCATCAGAATCACCGCAGGCGGTTGGGCCGCCAGATCAAGTGACTCATTGGCTTCGCCCATCACCCGAACCAATTCATCGTTGACGATCTTGATCAGCGTCTGTCCCGGTGAGAGGCTCTTCATGACCTCCTCGCCCATGGCCTTGGTTTTCACCTGATCCACGAAGTCGCGTACTACCGGGAGCGCCACATCAGCCTCCAGCAACGCCATGCGCACTTCCCGCATGGTGTCCTTGATATTCTCCTCAGTGAGGCGTCCCTGGCCCCTTAGATTGGTGAGGACCTTGCCGAGCCTATCAGTCAGATTGTCAAACATGCTTATCCGCCAGCTGCGCTGACCCGCCTGGGTAATTAGAATTGGAGAGATTATATATCAGCTGAAGGGAAATCACCCCGGGGCTATTTGATTTCATTCACTATCGTCAGAAAGTGTGCGATTATTCCGGCTGGCTTTTTCAGGAACCAAGAGAAGCACACATTGCTTTCACTCGCCGCCATTGCCGCCTACCTAGGGGCCACAGCATGTTTTTCCATACAGTTGTTTCGCAGCGAGCGGATAACAATCCCCCTGCGACACGTGGGACTGGTATTGGGTTTTTTCGGCGTTTTGCTGCATGGCATTCTGCTTTATAGCAACACAGTGACTGAGATTGGAGTCAATCTCGGCGTCTTCAATGCCTTTTCCCTGATTACCTGGACTATCCTGCTGTTACTGTTGGTTTCCAGTCTCAGCAAGCCAGTCGAAAATCTAGGTATAGTCCTGTTGCCATTAGGGGCGTTGGCAATCGTGCTCGAAGCCCGCTATATCTCTGTTCACTTGCTTCGCGACACAGCATCTACCGGGCTGACCATCCATATCCTGGTCTCCATGCTCGCTTACAGCCTGTTCACCCTGGCCAGCGTACAGGCTGTTCTCCTGGCGATCCAGGACCACCACCTGCACCACCGCCACCCCGGTGGTTTCGTCCGCGCCTTGCCCCCTTTACAGACCATGGAAAGCCTGCTTTTCGAGATGATCGGTGCTGGGTTTGTGCTCCTCACCCTGGCTTTGATCTCTGGATTTACCTTTCTGGAAGACATGTTTGCCCAACGGCTGGCGCACAAAACCATCTTGTCCATCACCGCCTGGTTTGTCTTCGGCACCCTGTTGTGGGGACGCTTTCACTTTGGCTGGCGCGGGCAAAAAGCCCTGATCTGGACCCTGAGTGGATTTGTGGTGCTGATGCTGGCCTATTTCGGCAGTAAGGTTGCGCTAGAACTAATTCTCGGAAGAGGTTAAACCTAGCGATTTTTCCCGTAGGCCTTAGCTACTTTACGGCCCAGGCGTATCTCGCGCAGTTGACTGGATAAATTCGCTTGCCCCTGGCGGCCAATAGACTCCATCTCTCTATTCAGGGCGTCTATCTCACGTAATATCTCGATTTTTTCCTCGATCTCCTGCCGAGACTCTGCGGCAAACTCTTGCTGAATCATTCGGAGGCGTTCTGCCTCCAGCTCAGCCACCTCATCCCAGGCGCCCTCTTTCATCAACTCCAGCATACGCCTGCTCAATTGCAAGCTCTGGGTCAGTGTTTGGTTAGTGGAGTTCATCAAAGCCTAAGCAGCTGAAACAGGTTTTCCTGCAGCAGCAGTCGGTTGTTTGACCTCTTCCGGCATGGCATCCCAGGCGGACTTGATCTCCAATATCAGGGAGCTTACCTCATCGAGAATCGTCAGATCATTCTTGAGATTGGCCTCGAACAGACGCCGCACCATGTAGTCATATAAACTGTCGAGATTGGCAGCCATCTCCCCCCCCTCTTCCCGATTGAGGCTACCGCGCAGTCCATTGATGATGGATATCGCCCAGTTGATGTGCTTGCCCTTCGCTTCGTGCTCTTTCCTGTCCATATGCCCTTTGGCAACCGCAATCTTTTCCAGGGCGCCCTCCATGAGCATCTGTACAAGTCTGTGTGGATTGGCATATGCAGCTTCTGAGCCAACCGCAACCTTACCGTACTGACGGGCCCCACGTTTTTGGTTCATTGAATTTATCCCCACCAGATTCACATTTTAATGAATCGTTTATAACAAAAAGGAAATACGAAATCTGTTATCCCAATCATAGGTTGCGCATGGTTAATTATTGTTATTACCCGGCAGTAGATTTTCCAGACTGGATAACTGCGCTGTCACATAACTGCTGGTTGCCTGTAACTGCCCCAATAGCGAGTCGAGCGCCGTAAACTGGGCGCGATAACGGGCCTCAACCAGCCCCAGCCGATGACTCAGATTATCCATCTGGTCATTGGTGGAATCGACGCTGGAATTGAGTCCATCCTCTCTGGCGTCTATCAAGCCATCCGCGTCCAGCATGCTTTCCAATAAACCATCGAGCCGAAACGCAAATCCCTGGTCATCATTGGCAAACAGTTCCGCCACACCCGTTAAATCTTCCGCCAGGGCATCGCTTAGTTCAGTGCTATCGAACGAGAGTGAGCCATCCTTCTCAAATGAAATACCCACCTGACTGGCATAGCTGAATGCACCACCCGCCCCGGCACTTGAACCCAGCATGGATCTGATCTGATTCTCGACCAGACGCAAGGTGCTGTCTCCGGACAACGCCCCTGATTTGAGTCCATTCAAACTTGTGCGTAAATCGTTGTACGCCTCCACGAACCCTTGCACAGAACCGCTGATCGAGCTGCTGTCCCTGGCCACATCCAACTGAGCCGCTCCCGTGCTCTGGCTTAGTAGATCGATGGTGACGCCCTGAATAGCATCTGCAATGGTATTTTCACTGCTCGTGACCGTATAGCTGTTGTCGATGGTGATCTGGGCGTCAAGTGCCTCCCGGGTTTGGGCAAAGCCCAAGGGGTCCGCGATCGTCCCTCCACTGCTATCGGTAAATGACAGGGTCATGGCATTATCCAGGCCCGTCTTTTCGCTGCTCAGAGAGAGATAGAAACTGCTGTCATTCTCGCGAATGATGCCGGCGCTGACACCGATATTGCCCGCGGCCTCATTGATCGCGATCTGAATCTCGTTCAGGGTTTTACCACCGTATTCGATGGTAAAAGCGCCCGCACTGGTGGAGATCGTCATCTGATCCCCGGCGTTCCCGTAAGTCGTGGTGTCCGCATCGGTCTGGCTAGTGGAACCCAGCTTATGGGCCTGGGCCAGCGTGTCCACCGTGATGCTATAGCTCCCAGGCACGGCTTCATTGGTGGCGCTTGCAGTAAAAGCGGAAGTATCGCTCGAACTGGCCTTCACGGCGCTGAAATCGTCGAAAGTTTTCAGCTTGCCCACCGCATCCTGAAAAGACGCCATGGAGCTGCGCAGCTGGCCGTAGGCGCTGATCTGCGCCAGATAATCCCCCTGCTTCAGCTGCAGCTTCTGCAGGGGAAACTGCTCAACCGCCATCAGGGAGTTGATGATTCCATCGATATCCAACCCCGAACCGATGCCGGGCACGGAAAGTATTGGCATTTATTGTCTCCGGATTGAGCTGGCGATCCACTTTATTCCCTCCCCTTCTGAGAGGGCAGATCCACCTTATTCCCTCCCCCGCTGGGGGAGGGCCAGGGTGGGGGGAACCCACCTTTAAAAATACGGGAAAAGCAATAAAACCGTCCATTTCCCGTCACTCATTAATACACAAGCAAAAAACAGGCCTGAATACCAATTCAGGCCTGGGTTTTCATCAAAAACCCTACTGGTTGCTCCCTAGCACCGCTGCCTTCGACCCCATCCAGCCCAGTCTCGTGCATCTCCTTCATCTGCTTGGCCAGAGCCAGGACCTCTTCGGAAGGAATCTGCCGGATCAGATCACCGGACTCCTTGTCCAGCACCCGCACCACGGTGCGGCCCAGGTCTTCGTCCACGTCGAACTGCAGTTCCCGGTTCAGCATCTGCGCGAAATCTTTCATTTGACTGACAGCGCCTTCCAACTCCTGCTTTGGCACAGAAGTAAGCCTCTCGGACTGAGCGGCTTTTTCTACTGGCTGTTTCTCGACGACCGGGCCAACACCTTGTTGGGGAGTAGCTGGCTGATGTTCAAAAGTACGACGAACATCCTTGCCGGAATCCTTGGCCTGTAGGGCATTTAATGTGATCGACATGTCGATTGCCATGATCGTCACCTCTCTTACCTTGATTTAGATACCGCCCGGAACCGAGCCGGGGGGCATCCTTTACTTAGAAGCGGATTACTGCAGGAGCGACAGCACCATCTGCGGCTGCGAATTCGCCTGAGACAACATGGCCACGCCCGCCTGCTGCATGATCTGCGCACGGGTCAGGTTAGCAGTCTCAGCAGCAAAATCAGCATCTTGAACCCTGGAACGCGCAGCGGAAACGTTCTCACTGATGTTGGAAATGTTTGCGATGGTGCTACTCAGGCGGTTCTGAATGGCGCCCATGTCAGCACGGGTATCACTGATAGCGGCAAGCGCGCCATCGATGATGGAGATAGCATCATTCGAACCGCCCACCGTTGAAATATCAACACTTGTTACATTCTCCTGAGCAGAAGCTGCCGAAGTATTAATTAAAGTGGTGCCTGTATCGCTAGCAACAGTAAATGCCTTGGTTGAGTTGAAGGAAACCACTCCGCCCACCGTCGCCAGATCAGTCGTACCCGGTGTAGTTTCTATCAAGGTTACAGCTGTCCCCACCTCTGTCGTGGCATCTTCCTGCAAACCAGTGATGTCCAAATCTGTAGTCGCAACACCCGCATCAAATGCAGAAATTTTAATATCCTCACCAGAACTGCTTTCAAGTAGGATCGAGGCTTTATCATCACTGAGCGTAGCTGTCACACCTGTCTGACCAGCCACGGCATTGATGGAATCCGCCAGGTTCGAATAGTCTGTCTGGGTAATGGATGCACTGACGGTGGCGCTGTCTGAACCAGTAAGAGTAAAGCTTACCGTGTCATCAGCACCAAGACCGTCCAGTTTTGCATAGGTGACAGCCGTAGCACTAACACCGGAATCCTCCGATTGACTGTTCACTGCGGCGGTAATATCTTTGGCGGAGTCACTAATGCCAACACTAGCGGTGCCAACACCAAATGCGCCACTCAATGTTAATGTCTGCGCCACCACATTATTGACAGCAGCGGCATTTGCCTCGTTTATAGTACCGGCTGCCGAATAGCTATCGACAGTGTTGTTACCGATAGAGTTAGCACTAACATTCCCTATTGATACACTTATCGTCTCACTGGCATTTGCACCAACCTGAAATTGAGCCGAGGAAAAACTCCCATCCAGAAGCTTCTTACCGTTGAATGTGGTTGTATCTGTAATTCTATCAAGTTCCTGTTGCAACTGGTTGACCTCTTTCTGCAGAGAGGCGCGATCAGAGGCGCTATTACTATCATTAGCAGACTGAACCGCCAGCTCACGCATACGCTGCAAGATGTTACTGGACTCCTGCATGGCGCCTTCAGCCGTCTGAGACAGGGAAATAGCATCGTTGGAATTACGGACTGCCTGATTCAGACCACGGATCTGCGAGGTCATGCGATCGGTTATGCCCAGGCCGGCCGCATCGTCCTTGGCGCTGTTGATGCGCAGGCCGGATGAGAGGCGTTCCATTGAAGTTGCAAGAGAGTTTTGAGTGGAGTTCAGGTTACGTTGGGAATTCAACGACATTACGTTGGTATTGATTACCATTGCCATGATTGTTTCTCCTTAATCACCCGGCGATGTCCTGCATCGAGCCTGGGCGTTAGGTTGATATTTAGCGGATATACTGTCGGGTATGACTGTATTTACCGCTTCCGGTGTCTGTAACGGCTAAGGAGATGGGAACTTTATCCAACTGGAGAAGCAAAATCTGAATCTGCCAGCCAATACCATAGCGATATATAACTGATGTCAAAGGAATTTAATTTCCCTCACTTCAGCATAAGTCCACTCACCGGGACGCAGAGAAGGTGATTCCTTATGGGGTGAACGGTTCGCGGAGGATGTGTTGTTAACTGCATCATTCGCCATTCAGGAAGCACCAGCAGATCGATGCGGTTCGCTTATTAACTCACCACATCCAGAGTGTTCAACGAAATAACGCTTACAGATAGTTGAACAGGGAGAGACCCTGAACCTTGGAAAACGACTGCTGGGCAGCCTGCAGGGCCAGCAGTTGCTGTTGAAAGCGGCTGACTGCCTCAGCATAGTCG
Organism: Pseudomonadota bacterium; assembly: GCA_039714735.1. Classification (GTDB taxonomy): domain Bacteria; phylum Pseudomonadota; class Gammaproteobacteria; order Chromatiales; family Chromatiaceae; genus JASJBU01. The sequence goes on along the minus strand of JBDLIT010000081.1, from coordinate 5,631 downwards.
AGATCCTCGACCTCTGACTGGGCAGTCTTCATGCTCAACAGAAAATCTTCATTGACGTTACTCTGCTGGTCCAGTGTGTTCAAGCGGGCCCCTGAGCTGACCCGATAATCCAACACATGCTGTTGCGCCAGATGGATATCGTCCAGGTAGGCGGAATCGGGAGCATTGGCCTCCAACCCGGTGATCACCTGATGAATGGTCTCGAAGATATTGCGTTTTTCCCCTGGAATGGCGCCGGTTGCGATCTCCGCATTCATGAAGACGTCAAAACCATTGTCCCGATCCTGTACCAGGCGGGTGGCGGAGATCTGCAGCTGACGTGAGCCCATATCGCCACTATAGGCGTAGATGCCCTCCACAGGATTGCTGAAGGGAGGTGAATCCGCATCGAAGCCGGCAAAGATGTATTCGCCATTGCTGTCCTTGGTGTTCGCCAAGGCCAGGATTTCGTCGTTGAGCTGGCGCAGCTCCATGGCGATGGCATTGCGATCCGCAGCGGTGTTGGTATCGTTCTGGCCCTGGATCGCCAGCTCGAGAATCCGCGGCATGAGATCGCCGACACCCTTCAAGGTGGTCTCTTCCAACTCCAGCCTCGCTTTCGCCCGGTCGCTGTTGGACTGATACTGCTCCACTTGGCTGATGGTGCTGCGCAGATCGAGCAGATAGGCCGCGGCCGCCGGGTCATCCTTGGGAGACAGTATGCGCTTGCCGGTTGCCAGCTGCAGTTCGGTCTTGCTCAGTTTGACCTGCTGATCCAGCATCCCGCTGATGCCCCGATCAAATAGCATGCTGGTTGAGATTCTGTCCATTGCGCTTACCTCACGGCTGAAAGCAGGGTGTCGAACAGGGTGTTGGCGACACTGATCATCTGCGCCGAGGCCTGATAGGCCTGTTGAAACTGGATCAGCTTGGCCGCCTCTTCGTCCAGATTGACACCAGAAACCTCGTCCAATGCGGCTTGGGAACGTTCCAGCAAGCCTTCCTGGGCTGCCAGATTGACTTCCGCATGGTGGGTCTTTGAGCCAATATCCGAGACTATTTGGGAGTAGGTCTCTTCGAATGTGCTGCTACCGCTAAGCATCAGATCCACGCCCTGCAAACCGGCCAGGCTGAGGGCATTACGATTATCACTGACACCGCTTGTATTATTGCCGATGATGAAGCGATCACCAGCGCCTGCAACCAACTCCTGTGGCATCCCGGATATGCGAAAACTCATACCACCAAAGGCATCGAACTGGGTTGGGTTGGTCCCGTCCGGAAAGGTCTTACCGACGCTATCGGTTACCGGATCGTAAGCAAGAAAATCATTAGGCGGAGCGGGACCATTGAGAATGGTAAAGCCCGGCACACCGGGGCCGCCTGCATCATCTGAGTAGACCAATTCCATAGACCCAGCCAATGGCAAACCAGTCGTACTTGTCACCGAAGGCAAGGAGATCTCTGCATTCCCCGCATTGGTCGGATTACCATTCACATCCACCGCAGGCTGACTTTGCAGCGGAGAGGCAGCCGCCAATTTTCTGACGTCATTGACCAGCAGGCCGAAATTCTCCGCTCCATTCCTGGTTGGTTGAATCTCGAAGATGTCGCCAGCCAAGGCCCCTGTCGGATCAATATCGATGGACAAACCGTCCACGATCGAAATACCAGGAGGCAATACGCTAGTGGTGTTGTCTGATAAGCGAGTCAGAACAAAGTCTGTACCGTCGTATTGCAGCTGATAGTCACTGCCATTCAGGTTACCTATCGAGTCGTAACTGACCGAGACAGAACTACCATTGGTGGCTGGTTCCAAGACCTGCACAGACCCCGTGGAGAACAGGTTGCTGCCGGGGAGCCCATCCAGGTCCAGCCCCAGTTGATGTTGATTGTTCAGGTTTGTCGCTAAACCCATCGCCACGAGCCCAACCTGGTTCTGGGCGGGATCTAGAATCTCGTTCCGAAACCTAAGTAAACCGCCAATCTGACCGCCCGAGAGCTGATCTGTAATCACCTGGGAGCCAAAAGCAAAGTTGAATGCCACCTCGCGGCGGCTTGGATCGGTATTCGACGGAACGGTGGTCAAGGTGGCGGCATCGGTCGCCATCACCAACGCCTGCCCTTTACCGATAAACACATTCAATGCCCCGTCGCTCTGCTCGAGGACCTGAATATCCACCAGCTTGGACAGATCGTTGATCAACTGATCCCGCTGGTCCAACAGATCATTGGGTATGGCATTATCCGAGGCGCCATAGGCAACCGTCACATTGGCATTGATCTCGGCAAGACTCTGAGCGATACGGTTGATCTCGCTGGCAGTAAAGTCTATCTGGTCGTTGATGCGTTCACGGGAACGGTTAAATTCACCATCAATATACTGAAATCGATCAACCAGCGACTGCGCCTCTGCCAACATGACCTGACGCGCAGGCAAGGAAGCCGGATCATTCGCCAAACCCTGAATGGCGCTGAAAAAGCCCTCCATCGCCGGCTGCAGACCCACATTCGGGTCCGCCACCAGATCATCCAGCCTGCGTGCGCCTGTATAATAAGCATCGAGTTCCGATGCGACTGATTGACTGGCGCGCATTTGATTGGCGATAAAATTATCATACTGGCGGCGAATCTGACCTGTTTCCACGCCATTACCAATGAAATGAGAACCGCTGACTGATGGTTCACGAGCCGCAAAGTCCACCCGTTGCCGGCTGTAACCCTCGGTATTCACATTAGCGATGTTGTGACCGGTAGTATCCATCCCCTGTCTGTTACTGATCAGGGCAGATACACCGATTGAGAGTATGCTGCTCACATTAGCCGCCTCTAATTACCTTATCTTTATATCGGTCGAACCTTTTCACTCTTGAGCTCCTGCAGGGCCGCACGCATCTCCGTTCCATCCATGACACGCAGAATCTTCTCTGCATATTTAGGATCTGTTGCATATCCGGCATCTTGTAACGCTGAAAAATAGGCCTGACTGTCATGCCCCTTGGCAAGAGCCTCCGCATAACGCGGACTGCTCTGCAGAAATGCCACATAATCCTGAAAACTCTCGTCGTAAGACCGGTAGGCACGGAATGCATCGCGTTTGCGTATTGCCACTCCATTCTCATACTCAAGGGTATCGCGCCTGACCTGATCACCATCCCAGCGTTGATCCGCCTTGATGCCAAAGAGGTTGTGACTGCTTTTTCCGTTGCCGGCAGACATCACATGATTACCCCAACCGGTCTCGAGTGCTGCCTGGGCAAGTAAAGCTTCAGTTGGAAGACCGATAGTCGAGGCTGCCTGCTCTGCGGCTGACCAGAGGGACTTAACAAATTTCTCAGGAGAATCAAGAGATTGCACAGGGCTTGATGGTTTGATCTCTGAACTTTCAGGCGCATTGACAGATTCTCTGAGTTTGACCGAGAGATAGCGGATGGCGGGCGATACCGGGTTATTTCGATAATCCGCCAGATCAGCGGATGGCGCGATAGCCGTCCCCTGGATCATTCCCGGCTGCTCCGATTGCTGCTCTTTTGCCAGCTGCTTGCTGAGCATCTCACCAATTCCTATACCACCACTCTCTGAGAGATGCAGCGAAAGCTGCTTGTCATACATATCCTGGTAGAAGCGGGTCTTGTCACTGTCTAACAGACCTCCGCCAAAACTGGCCTGGCGCATCTGCTTGACCATCATCTGCACAAACAACGACTCGAATTGCTTGGCAACCTTATCCAGAGAACCCGCCTGGTCCTGACGCGCCTGATGTTTTAGCGCGGCGAGGCCCTGAAAATCGTTGTAGACGCTGGCAGGATAGGCGCTCATCAAATCACCAGCAGTTCAGCACGCAGGGCTCCTGCTTCCTTCAGGGCTTCGAGGATAGCGACCAAGTCACTGGGGGCGGCCCCGACCTCATTCACCGCACGCACCACTTCATCCAGAGATACACCCGGATCAAACAGAAACATGCGATTGGACTCCTCAGTCACGCTTACTTCACTCTGCGGGACTACTGCAGTCTGTCCCCCGGCAAATGCCCCGGGTTGTGAAACTTGCGGACTTTCACTGATACTGACCACCAGATTGCCATGCGAGACCGCTGCCGGATAGACGCGGACCTGGTTATTGATCACCACGGTACCGGTACGTGAGTTGATGATGACCTTTGCGGAAGTAACACCCGGTTTCACCTCAAGCCCCTCCAGCATGGCGATAAAGGTCACCTTCTGATCCGGGTTGATTGGGGAATTCACGGTTATGGAGGTAGCATCAACCGCCTGGGCGGTGCCGGGTCCTATCGTCAGATTGATCGACTCGGCAACCCGCATCGCGGTAGTGAAATCCCCGTCATGCAGATTCAGGGTCACCTGATGCCCCTTGTTGAACTGATTGGGGACCTCACGCTCGACTGATGCGCCGTTTGGAATCCGTCCCGCACTGGGGATGTTGACCGTCAGCTTGGAGCCATCCTGTCCCGCAGCGCTCAGGCCACCCACAACCAGGTTACCCTGGGCCAACGCATAGTTCTTGCCATCCGCCCCTTTCAGTGGAGTCATCAACAAGGTGCCGCCACGCAGGCTTTTCGCATTGCCCAGGGATGAGACGGTAATATCGATCTTCTGCCCCGGCTTACTGAAGGGAGGAAGTTCACCATGCACGATGACCGCAGCGGCATTCTTTGGTTTGATCTTGGTGCCGGGGGGGATCTGCACCCCAAACTGCGCCAACATGTTCTTCAGACTGTTGAGGGTATAGGGAGAATCGGTATCTTTGTCACCCGTTCCATTCAAACCAACCACCAGGCCATAGCCGATGAGTTGATTGCTGCGCACACCCTGGATGGAGACGAGGTCTTTGATCCGTTCTGCGTCCGCATGAAAAGAGACTGGCAGGCACAACAGAGCCAGCAGCAATCCACCCAGTGTGTTAAGACTCATCTGTTGCATGGCTGGTTCCTTAGAATGGAAAGAGTACGCTATGAAAAAATCTTGCAAACCAACCCATGGAATTGGCATCCGCGACCATCCCTTCACCCACATAGGAGATGGTAGGATCGGCGATCCGGGTCGATTCAATGGTATTCTCCGGGGTGATGTCCTGCGGCCGCACGATTCCTGACACCCGAATAAACTCGTTGCCCTGGTTGATGCCGATGCGCTTTTCACCCCGTATGTAGAGGTTGCGATTCGGCAAAACCTCGATCACCGTCACCGTGATGTTGCCGCTCAGGGCATTACTCTGAGAGGCGCTACCCTCGCCACTGAAATCATTGGTTGAACCGAGTTCAAACTCCATGGTGTTGTCTTTGTTGCTCAGCAACGGCAACACTCCCGAAGCATTGAAGGCAAGAGTCGAGCCGAGGATCGTCGGCGTGCTGATGCTGTTGGAATTATCCTTTTTTGCCGCGCTCTTGGCTGATTTATTGGCGGAGGTGTTCTCCACCAACTGAACCGTCAGCAGGTCACCCACCCGATGGGCGCGGATATCTTCGAACCAGGCGACCTCATATCCCGCCTGATAGATGCTTCCATTCCCTTGTGGGGCGGGCGCCGGAAGCACAGGGCGGATCGGGGCATAGCTGACATCCCGCTCAGGGCCCTGGGTTGCGCAACCGCTCAGCCATACCACACTCAACAATAGAATCAGAAATCCGCTACA
>JBDLIT010000080.1:0-18020 GCA_039714735.1 Pseudomonadota bacterium | reverse complement strand
ACAACCTGGTGCAGTATCTGGGTGAGTTGGGTGCCGATGTACGGGTCTATCGGAATGATGAAATCGGTATCGAGGAGATTGCGCAGCTAAAGCCGGAGCATATCGTGATCTCGCCGGGACCCTGTACACCGGCCGAGGCCGGTATCTCCGTGGCGGCGATCAAGCATTTTGCCGGAAGCATTCCGATCCTGGGAGTCTGTCTGGGGCATCAGTCCATCGGTCAGGCCTTTGGCGGCAAGATCGTGCATGCCCGTGAGGTGATGCATGGCAAGACCTCACCGATCTATCATGGCGATACGGGGGTCTTCTCCGGTCTGCAAGATCCATTTGAAGCCACCCGCTACCATTCGCTGGTGATCGAGAGGGCCAGTTTGCCCGACTGTCTGGAGATTACCGCCTGGACACAGCGGGAGGATGGCGAAATGGATGAGATCATGGGCGTCAGGCATAGAAGCCTCGCGGTGCAGGGGGTGCAGTTTCATCCTGAATCGATCCTTACCCAGCATGGCCATGATATGCTGCAAAACTTTATCTCAGGACAGTGAAGGCGTGGGCAGAGTGCCTGGGTCTCGGGCAATCTGAGCACAGAGAATTTCAGCCTGCCTGATGCCCGGGCAGGCTGGTAGCCCCAGTCGGCAGGTGAAATAATTCGAAAAGACGAGGAGGATTGACCGATGCAGATGCAACAGGCGATTAATCAGGTACTGGCTCATCAGGATCTCAATGCCGATGAGATGACCGCGGTCATGCGCACCATCATGACGGGTGGCGCCACCGCTGCCCAGATCGGCGGCTTTCTCATCGGTTTGCGCATGAAGGGGGAAAGCGTAACGGAGATCGCGGCGGCTGCCGGTGTGATGCGGGAGCTGGCCTCCGGTGTCTCGATTGGCGGTCTGGCCAATCCGGTAGACATCGTCGGCACCGGGGGCGATGCTTCCGGTACTTTCAATGTCTCTACTGCGAGTATGTTCGTGGCGGCGGCCGCCGGCTGTCATGTGGCCAAGCATGGTAATCGTTCGGTTTCCAGCAAGTCGGGGAGTGCTGATGTCCTGGAGGCTGCGGGTATTCGTCTGGATCTCACACCTGATCAGGTGGAGCAGTGTGTACGTGAAGTGGGGGTTGGCTTCATGTTCGCGCCGGGCCACCATAGCGCCATGAAACACGCGATCGGTCCACGTAAAGAGATGGGGGTCCGCACCGTTTTCAATGTGCTGGGGCCCTTGACCAATCCGGCCGGGGTGCCTAATCAGCTCCTGGGTGTGTTCAGCGATGAGTTGCTGGGGCCGCTTGCCGAAGTCTTGCAACGTCTCGGCAGTAATCATGTCATGGTGGTCCACTCCAGGGACGGCCTGGACGAGATCAGCTGCGGCGCGGCTACGGATGTGGCTGAACTCAAGGCCGGGCAGATCCGGCATTTCTCTATCCGGCCGGAGGATTTCGGTATCAGGCGTTCTCCCATCGATACGCTGAAGGTCGAGGATGCCACGGAAAGCCTGGCGGTAATCCGCGGTGTACTTGAAGATCAGTCAGGTCCTGCCAGGGACATCGTACTGCTGAATGCCGGGGCGGCAATCTATACGGCTGGACTTGCGGACAGTCTGCAAACCGGACTCGAAAAGGCTGAGCGGGCCATCGCCAGTGGTGAGGCCAGGAACCGGTTGGATCGACTGGTGATTCTCACTCAGAGTTTCGATTGATAAAAGAATCACTTCGCGAATCAGGTATTGGAAGAAATGAGTGACACCCCGGACATCCTGAAAAAAATCGTCCTGCGCAAGCGCGAGGAGATAGCTGAACGCACAGCGATGAAATCACTGCAACAGTTGCAGGATAACCTGCAGATCGCCGACCCACCCAGGGGTTTTGCGGATGCTATCGCGGCGAAAATAACCGCAGGGCAGTCCGGTGTGATCGCCGAAATCAAAAAAGCCTCGCCGAGCAAAGGAATTTTACGGGAGGATTTTCGTCCGGCGGAAATCGCCCAGAGCTATGCGCAGGGTGGGGCAGCCTGCCTGTCGGTATTAACCGACGTGGATTTCTTCCAGGGAGATGATAGCTATCTGCAGCAGGTGCGCTCGGCTTGCGCACTTCCGGTGATTCGCAAGGACTTCATTATCGATCCTTACCAAGTCTACGAAGCCCGTGCAATTGGCGCCGATTGTATCCTGCTGATTGTCGCCTGCCTGGATGATGCCCGCTTGCGGGAGCTGAATGAGCTGGCCCATCAGTTAGGTATGGATGTGTTGATTGAAGTGCATGATGAAGCAGAGCTGGAGCGGGCATTGGAGGTCAACAACCGGCTGATCGGCATCAATAATCGTAATCTGAGGACCTTCGAGGTGAGTCTCAGCACCACCCTGGGGATGCTGCACAGAATCCCCGTTGATCGTATTACCGTGACCGAGAGTGGTATCCTGAGCCGGGATGATGTGGCGCTGATGCGGCAGCATGACGTGCATGCCTTTCTGGTTGGCGAAGCTTTCATGCGCGCCGCCAGCCCGGGAGAGAAGTTGCGTGAATTGTTTGTGGACTGAACGGGAGAAGCCGATGAGAAAGTTATTTGAAACCCTTACTGTTGCCTTGCTGGGCGTGTTGATGCTTGCGGGCTGTGCGCCTACGGTCGGCAGTGATGCCTGGTGTGAAATGATGAAAGAGAAACCAAAGGCGGACTGGAGCGCCAATGAAGCTACGGATTACGCCAAGCACTGTGTGCTGAAATAGGCCGTATCACTGGATGCACTCTGCTCTACCGGGTTCGGAGTTGACGAGATGAGTCAACTCCGAACCTGTTGTACACAACTTGCGGCGGAGTAACGGTATCTGGTTGGTATGTGTTCCGCCCTGCGCAGGTCTGATTTGATCAGCGGGTGCCAAAGACTACGATGGTCTTGCCACTGACGCTGATCAGGCCCTGCTCTTCCAGGTTCTTCAGGACCCGTCCGGCCATCTCCCGGGAGCAGCCGACAATCCGGCCGATTTCCTGCCGAGTGATGCGGATCTGCATGCCGTCAGGATGGGTCATGGCGTCCGGTTCCTTGCACAGATCGAGCAAAGTGCGGGCGATGCGCCCGGTAACATCGAAGAAGGCCAGATGCCCGACCTTGGTGCTGGTCTGCAGCAGGCGCTGGGAGAGCTGGGCGCCCATTGCATAGAGGATATCTTTGGTGAAATTCTGCAGATCGTGATCGAACAACTGTTCTAAGCGCTGGTAACTGATTTCGGCAATCTGGCAGGGAGTGCGGGTGCGAACCATCACGCTGCGTTTGGGTTCGGGGATAAAGAGCCCCATCTCCCCGATGAATTCCCCTTTGTTCAGGTAGGTGAGTATGATCTCCTTGCCATCATCGTCCTCGATGTAAACCGCGACTGAGCCCTCGGTCATGTAGTAGAGGATATCAGCCGGATCACCAATGTGGATGATTTCCGTGTTCTTAGGGTATCTGCGACGGTGACAAAACGATAGGAATCGTTGAAGATACTCGGGTTCCTGCGGTGGTGGTTTAATGATCGTCATGATCCAGCTACTCAATAATGGAAAGGTTTTATAAAGATGATTTTTTTGATCTCCTCAGCAAGTTTAGCAATCATTGCGAGCTTGTCGAATCGGTAAAAAAATCAGTTGGTCAAAATATCATAGAGAAAAATATAAAAATACAACCAGAGCCGCATCGAGTGAATAAATTCCCATTTCATTTTGATGTTGATAATCAATAGGAAGTTTCCATGAAAGCAAGAATCAAATGGGTAGAAGAGACGACCATGCTGGGTGAAGCGGGCAGTGGTCATGCGGTGGTGATGGACGGTCCCCCGGAGCATGGTGGCCGCAACCTCGGTGTGCGTCCGATGGAAATGCTCCTGCTGGGGATGGGAGGCTGTACGGAGTTCGATGTACTGCTTATCCTCAAGCGCTCCCGCCAGCAGGTGACGGGTTGTATTGTGGAGCTGGAGGCCGAACGCGCTGATGCAGATCCGAAGGTTTTCACCCGGATTCATGCCCACTTCATCATCAGTGGCGAGGATTTGAGTGAAAAGCATGTTGCACGTGCAGTTTCGCTGAGTGCGGAAAAGTACTGTTCCGCTTCCATCATGCTGGGTAAGACCGCAGAGATCACCCATGACTACGAGATCCGTAATGTCTGAAGCCACCACCTTTGATGACCTGATCAGTGAATTTTACAAAGTCTGGTTTCGCTACCATCCGGTGGCTGCGATCTTTGCCGGCGTGTCCGGCTATGAAGGTCTGCTGGAGGCCGACGGTGATGACGATATCGGCGCCCTGGCATCCTGGTTGAGCAATCTGTTGGTGGGTCTGGAGGAGCTGAATTTTGCCGCTTTGGACCCCGATCGACAGCTCGACTTACAGCTCCTGTTTGGTGCTGCGATGGTTGAGCACCGTACCCTGCTGGAGTGTGACTGGCGGCACCGTGACCCTGCCAAATACCTCCCATTGCGCTCCTTGCAAGAATTGGTGGTGCGCCAGCCGGACCGATTCTGCGAGGCCATGCAGGGGCTGCTGGAGCGAACGGGGAATTATCTGCGGGATGCGCGGGGACAACTCTCGGAACTGCCTGAACTGATCTCCACGCTGTGGTTGGCGGATGCCCTGGAGGCGACGGAGGCAGGGGTGCCTTGGCTCAAGCGTCTGGGCCGCGAGCTGCCCCAGACCAAGGAGTGCTGTACGGATCAGGGACGGCTGCAGAGTTTGAGTAGTGAGGCCGCGCAGGCGATCGAGGATTTTCGCGAATACCTGATCCATGAGATTGCACCTTTGGCGAACGGTTCTTCAGACTGCGGCCCCGAGTTGGCGAGTCGGCTGATAAAACACCGGCATCACCTGGATCTGACAGGTGAGGACGCGTTATATATGGCGCGCATGGTGCAGGCGCAGATTCAGCATCAGGTTGAAGAGTTGGGCCTGGATTCTCAGCGCATAGTCAAACAGATGGCGGATGAAATCCCGCTTTCGGGGGAGGCGCGCGTGCAGGCCTATCGTGAAGAGGCAGAGCGGCTGAGGCTTTTTGTAAAGGATGAAAAAATCTTGCATCCACCTGAGCAAGGTCTGGAGTTCAGGGTTACCTGCCACTGTTTTACAAAATGCGAGTGCGGCAGCTATTTGCGCAGCAGGTCTGGTGGTGTGTTCCTGGTCCCCGATGAACAACAGATTGGTGGTGGTGAAAGTCTGGCCTCTATTCGGTTGCGTTCACTCTATGGAGGCTGGGCCGGCCGGCATTATCTCGCCTGGGCAGGTGGGGTCGAGGCCCACAGCCTGGTCAGACAAATCAATCAATCGGCTGCTTTCAAACGTGGCTGGGCCCATTACATGAGTCATTTGCTCGAGGATCGGGGCTATTTCTGTGCCGATGATATGGCGCAGCTATTACAGCGTCGTTTAGCCCTTGCGGAACAGGCCGTAGTGGATCTGGAGTATCACATGGGCCTGATCAGCAACATGCAGGCTCTTGAGCGCCTGCAGGCATTGTCTGATGTCCCAGGCTGGGCGGAGTCAAGTCTGACTGCGCTATCCCGCAGGCCCACCGATGCCTTCATGGCGCTGATTGGCGCCACCATGATGGACACCAGCCGGCGCATCGTTTTACAGGAACAACCGGCGCTCAGCCTGCAGGCATTTCATTCTGAAATGTTGGCGCACGGTGCGGTAGCCCTGCCGCTGGTCATGAGACGAGTTTATGGGGATGTGATCTGGCAACAGGTGATTGATGAGGCGCTGGTATGAACCGCCCTGGCTCGACCCTGGGGATGCGGCATGTTGCCCTTTATGTGAGGGACATGCAGGCTTGTGAGTATTTTTATGTCGAGTTGTTGGGGATGCAGGTGGAATGGCGGCCCGATGGGGATAACCTCTACCTCAGTTCCGGACCCGATAATCTCGCCCTGCATCAGGCGGCTGACACAGAGCGCGACGAGTTGGGGCAGAGACTCGACCACATCGGGTTCTTTCTCGGGACGCTGGACGAAGTGGATGAATGGTTCGTTTTTTTGCAGCAACAGGGGGTGCGCATGCGCACTGACCCCAGAACCCACCGGGATGGCGCCCGCAGTTTCTACTGTTACGATCCGGACGGCGCGGTGGTGCAGGTGCTCTACCATCCCCCTGTGGCAGAGTGGGAGGCAAACCGCATTGCCAGGTAAACCACGGCTAGTGGGGTAATGGGGGGTAACTGAACAGGCGCTCAAACAGCGGCGTGACCTCTTCATCATGCAGTTGGGCAAAGAATTCACGGGTGCGTTGACCCAGATCCTTGAGATTGCTGTTACGGATTATCTCGCGGGTTTCCAGAATTGCGGAAGGCTGCATGCTCAGTTCTCTAAGGCCCATGCCGAGTAATAGACGGGTAAAGCGGGGATCACCTGCCATCTCGCCACACATACCGATGGGTATGTTGGCCTCCACCGCTGCATCGATAGTCGTGCGAATCAGCTGCAGCACCGCTGGATGCAGGGGGTCAAACAGGAAGTTTACCTCCTCATCCATGCGATCTACCGCCAGGGTGTATTGGATGAGGTCGTTGGTGCCGATAGATAGAAAATCGAGCTGACGAGCAAAGGAGCGGGCGGTGATGGCGGAGGCAGGGATCTCAATCATCCCACCGACCGGGATCTGGGGGTCGAATTCAAGTCCCTCCTTCTCCAGCTCCCTTTTGGTCTGTTCGATCAGATCCAATGTGTCACGCAATTGCTGGAGTGTGGAGAGCATCGGGATCATCAGGCGCACCGGCCCCTTGGCTGAGGCCCGCAGGATAGCTCTGAGCTGGGGGATGAAGAGTCTGGGTTCTTTCAGGCAGAGACGAATCGCACGTAAACCGAGCGCAGGATTGACGGAGGGAAGGCAGCCATTCCCATTGGTGGTTTTATCCGCCCCAAGATCGAGGGTGCGAATGGTGATGGGGATTCCCTTCAAGCCATCGACTGCAGCCAGATAAGCCTCCAACTGCTCTTCTTCAGTCGGCGGGTTGCGGCGGTTCATGTAGAGAAATTCGGTGCGGAACAGGCCTACCCCATCGGCTCTGTTTTCGAGGGTTGCATCGATATCCTCCGGCAATTCGATATTCGCAAAAAGGGCGATCCTCTCTCCATCATGAGTAAAGGCCGGTAGATCGATATGCCGCCTGAGTTCCGCTTCGCGTAATTCCAGGGCTCGGATCCGCTCCTGATAGTGGATCAGTATCTTGGTTGAGGGTTGAGCCAGCACCACCCCTTGGGCGCCATCCACCACCAGGGTTTCGCCCTGTTGTAACAATTGGGTGGCCTGATGGATGCCAATCACAGCTGGGATCCCCAGACTGCGGGCCAGAATGGCGGTGTGGGAAAGAGGGCCGCCGTATTCAGTGACGAAGGCGGCTACTCCCTGATGTTTCATCAGAATGGTATCGGCCGGTGTCAGGTCTCTGGCCACCACGATGCGGTTATGCAGATTGTCTGGCGGCGCCTCGTTGCCTCCAGCAAGGGCGATCTGCACCAGCCCAACGACATGTTCAACGTCATCTTTTCGAGTGCGCAGATAGGGATCTTCCATTTCGTCAAATATTTTGACCAATTCATCCCGCCTGACCTGGAGCGCCCATTCGGCCGAGTAGTGGTGCTGGCGAATCAGTTCAATTGGCGCCTGACTGATCGCACTGTCTTCCAGCATGAGCAGATGGGTGTCGATAAAGGCCCGGATGTCTTTGGCGGTTTCGCCCGGGATCTGCTGGCGGATGGCCTTTAGCTTGTCGCGGGCTGAGACCAGGGCGCTTGCATAGCGTTCTGCCTCCTGCTCGGCCTGCGCAGCCGGAATCTCTCGTTTACTGATTTCCGGGGTGTGTTGTTGCAGTAGATAGGCATCACCGATAGCGACCTCATGCAAGGAGCTGATGCCGATACCCAGGCAGCTGAGAGTCACTGATCTTCTCCGAAGCGGTCGTTGATCAGGCATTCCAGTGCCTCCAGCGCTTCGGTTTCATCCTTTCCTGATACTTCAATTTCGAGAGCGCTACCCTGACTGGCGGCCAGCATCATGACGCCCATGATGCTTTTACCGTTGACGCGCTGTCCGTTGCGTTGCAGATGGACGTTACAGCCGTATCCACTGGCGCAACTCACGAGTTTTGCGGCAGCCCGTGCGTGGAGTCCAAGCTTGTTAACGATGGTGATTTGTTTCGTGATCATTCGCCTCAGTATGCTTAGTGTGCTCCCGGCATGCAACGCACTATGCCATCGTTGCCGCCACTGACCGCCTTAAGTGTGAGCTCATCCAGGTTAAGCTCGGCATAGTTGAGTACTCTGACCAGCATGGGCAGATTGATGCCCGCAACCACATTGACTTTACCCTTGTGTAATAGTCTTGCGGCTATGTTGCTGGGGGTCGAACCATACATGTCCGTGAGCACCAACACCCCGTCTCCTTGGTCCAGTTGCTCCACGAGTTTGCGGGCCTGCTGATTGACCTCATCTGGATTGCTGCTGTTGTTGACCTCCAGGGTCTTGCTCTCTAATGGACAAGTCCCGAGCATACGGCTTGCGGTGACGAGTAATGCGTCGCCAATCTTGTCGTGGGTGATGATGAGGAGTCCGATACTCATGGTAGCTCCCGGTGTCGGCTCAGGACCTTGTGACCCTGGGTCTGAAAATAGTTGAAAAGTCTGTCGGTGATAAAGACTGACCGGTGTTGTCCGCCTGTGCAGCCGATTGCAATGGTCAGGTAACTGCGGCCATCCGCCTCGAAACGGGGGACCCAGCGTTCCAGGAATATGCTCAGGTCGTCCAGCATGTGCTCAGTTTCTTCACAGCGTTCCAGAAAAGCGGCCACTTGGGGGTCGAGGCCAGTCAGGGGGCGTAATTCCTTTTCCCAATGAGGATTTGGCAGGCAGCGCACATCGAATACAAAATCCACATCCCGTGGAACTCCGTGTTTGAAGCCAAATGATTCAAAAAGCAGCGAGACTTGGCGTTTTTCCCCACTCATCCGGTCATGGATCAGGTCTCTCAATTCATGCAGTGTCGTATGTGTGGTATCGATCAGCAGGTCGGCTGTATTGATCAGGGGCTCCAGCAGGGTGCGTTCCTGCTTGATCGCCTCATCCAGGGAGCGGTTTTCATCGGAGAGTGGATGTTTTCGCCGGGTTTCGCTGAAGCGTTTGATCAGGGTGTCGGGTTGAGCCTCCAGGAAAATCATCTCGCACTGAATACCCTGCTCCCGCATGCGGTTGACCATTTCTGGTAGTTTGGGAATATGCGTCGGTTGGCTGCGTGCATCTATGCCAACGGCAGTCTGGGAGAAGATCGCTTCGGGGTTTTCCGTCAGATGATCGGCAAATGCCTCCAGTAGACAGACCGGCAGGTTGTCCATGCAGTAGTAGCCCAGATCTTCTAAGGTGTGGAGGGCGATGGTTTTTCCAGAACCTGAGAGTCCGGTGATAATCTGTATTTTAATGCCCATGGTTTGCGACAGTTTATTCGTTGTTAGGTTTGATCAATGAAAAGATCGGGAGTAACTGCCTGAAAATAACCGCCGCAACAGCTGAAGTCCAAGTCCGCAAAGCCCCTGGGATGTAGATTAACCCAAAGGGAACCAGGAATGACAATCGGCTGGTGGTATTAGTTCTGTTGCGCCATCAGGCTCCAAATGTTCAAGTTTAGCCCATAGATGAATTTTAGATGCGGCGAGTAAAGACAACACAGGTTTCTCCGAGTGATGCTAGTCTGTTCAGTCCTGTTGCTGATCGATAACTGCGCGTTGCCGCTTAGTAAAGTCATCTGCAGCGTCATACCCATCAATGAGCAACAAATGCTGGCGCACGGCAGTCTCGACCTGGATGGCCAGATTCCGGCCGGGGGCAACGGGTATCGTGGTTTGGGGAACCTCGACACCAAGAATCGTACTGCTGGAGTGACTGCCGTTTAAACGGTCGAGTTTGTTCAGGGCTATATTATCTTGGGGCTGCAGGTCAATGACCAGATGCAGGACTTTGTTGGGTTTGATCGCACTGTTGCCAAACATGGCCCGAATATTCAGTATGCCCAGTCCCCTCACCTCGAGAAAGTCCTGTAGCACGGGGGGGCATCGTCCATTCAAGGTCTGTTTGTCGAGGCGTATGAATTCGGTTGCATCATCGGCGACCAGACGATGACCACGGGAAATAAGCTCCAATGCGAGTTCGCTTTTACCTGCGGCGGGCATTCCTCTGAGCAGTACCCCTTTACCTAAGACCTCCATGAATACGCCATACAGGAGAGTTTTTTCATAGGCGGGTTTGCTGAAATGCGCAAGCAGATGGCTGATGATCCGGTAGTCGGGCTGCGATGTTAGTAGCAGCGCAGTATTGGTCTTGCTGGCTAACTCCGCGCATTCAGGAGTGGGGGACAGATTGTCAGTGAAGATAATGGCGGCTGGCTGCGTGTTGAAGAGGCTTTTCAGGCAATTCTGGTAACCGGGTTCTCCCAAAGACTTCATATGGTTTTGTTCGGGGGGGCCGACGATCTGAATCCGGTTCGGTCGAATCATGTTGAAGGGGCCAACAATCGGTACATGCGATCCCTCCTCGGTGTCGTCCTTGACTATTAGGCGGGTGTCTCCCCCGCCATCCCATTTCAGTTCCAATTCCGCTTCAAATTGTTCATATAAGTCGCGGATTGTGTGGGTGGGCGTCATGTCTGGGCTGTGACTTCCCGATTTTGGATGAGAGTCAAAATCTCCTCGGCTGTCTGCGTATTTCGCAGGTTATTGCAGAAATCCGTGTCGCTGAACATCTTTGCCAATTGCGCCAGCAGTTTCAGGTGCTCATCCGTGGCGTTTTCGGGAACCAGCATGGCAAAGGCGAGATCCACGGGTTGATTGTCTACGGCATCAAAATCGACCCCGTTGGGTATCTGAATAAAGGCGCCCACGGCCTTGGCGACCTGAGGCATACGCGCATGCGGAAGAGCAATGCCTTTGCCAAGCCCGGTACTGCCGAGACGCTCGCGCTGCAGCAGGGCATCAAAGACAATGTCTTGGGTCAAGGCCGGAACAGTCTGGGCTAAGCGTATGCCCAGCTGTTCCAATACCCTTTTCTTACTGGCTGCTTCCACGTTGCAGCCGATACGCTTCTCAACTATAAAACCGCCGGGAAACATGGTGACCTCGCCTATTCTATAGTTACTCGGGAAGTTCGGGTTGCTCGGTGTACTTTACGCCATTTCCACCTCGACGGTTCTGCATTTTCTCTTTGTGCTTTATGACCTGCCTGTCCAATTTGTCAGTCAAGCCATCGATTGCCGCGTACATATCTTCATGGACTGAATCCGCAAAGACTTTGGCGCCATTCACATGCATGGTTGCTTCAGCCTTCTGACGTAGCTTTTCGACGCTGAGTATCACATGCACGTTGGTAACTTGTTCGAAATGCCGCTCGAGACGCTCGAATTTGTTATCGACATAGCTTTTGAGGGCTTCGGTGATATCGACATGATGGCCGGTCACGCTGATTTGCATAGTTATCTCCTGTCTTCGATGAGTTTTCTCATCACTCTGCCCGCTGGGTCCGTCACTCAAACAGACTCAAAGCAGGCGCTTACGCTCGTTCGATGGTGGAATGCTCATCGACTCACGGTACTTGGCCACCGTCCTGCGCGCAACTTTTATTCCTTGCTCGGAGAGAATGGTGGCAATCTTATTGTCACTGAGCGGCTTGTTTGGCTTTTCAGCGGCAATCAATTTTTTTATCAGGGCGCGGATAGCAGTGGAAGAGCACTCGCCGCCGGCGCTGGTGCTGACATGGCTGGAAAAGAAGTATTTGAACTCGTAGGTGCCCCTGGGGGTGTGCATATATTTTTGGGTGGTGACCCGGGAAATGGTTGATTCATGCATCTCCAGGGCTTCAGCAATGTCCCTGAGCACCAGTGGTTTCATGGCCTCTTCACCATGTTCGAAAAATCCGCGTTGATACTCGACGATTTTGGTGGCGACCCGCAGGATGGTCTCATTTCGGCTCATGAGGCTTTTGATGAACCAGCGGGCTTCCAGCAGGTGATTCTTCAAAAAGGTATTGTCATCGCTGTGATCGGCGCGGCGAATCAGGTTGGCATATTCGCTGTTGACCCTCAATTTGGGGGTGGCTTCCCTGTTCAGTTCTACGAGCCAGCGGTCATTACGCTTGCTTACGAAGACCTCGGGCACCACGTATTGGGACTCGCTCTCTGCTATCAATGTGCCGGGGTGCGGGTTGAGGGAGCGAATCAGTTGAGTAATACCGCTGAGTGTCGGCTCATCGATTTTCATGCGACGTATGATCTGGGCCTGGTCCTGGCTGGCCAGCAGCTTGAAATGATGCCTGCAAAGCTGGATGGCGCCGCTCCGGTAGGGGGTTTCTTCCGGCTGCTGGTGAAGCTGGATGAGCAGGCAGTCCTGGGGGTCCTGAGCCCCCACCCCGGGGGGATCGAAAGACTGGATACGGTGTAAAACGGCCTCTACTTCATCGAGCACTATCTCTTCATCCTGCAGCGAAAGCAAGATCTCTTCCGGGCTGCCGGTAAAGTAACCGTCATTGTTAATCCCGTCGATGATGGCCGTTGCGATGGCATTATCAATGGCCGAAAATGGTGTGAGATTCAACTGCCAGAGCAGGTGGTCATGCAGCGACTCCGAGCCGCTCTGTTGCAGCAGGAATTCTGGATCTCCACCCTCACCGGAGGAAGCGCTGCTCGGCAGATAACTGTCGTAGATATCACTCCACTCGCTGTCAACCGGCAGGTCTTCTGACAACGAGGAGGTCTCCGTGTTTATTTCACGCTCGTTGTTGATGTCGTTGCTCTGAGACGCATCATTACCCGCATCTCCCAGCTCCTTTGGCTGGTGGTCGCTGCCGTTGAGGTCGGTTTTGCTGGTGAACTCCTCATCGGTCTCCAGTAAAGGGTTGGTCTCCAGGGCCTCCTGCACCTCCTGGCTTATATCCAGTGTAGACAACTGCAACAGGCGGATGGCCTGCTGCAATTGAGGCGTCATGGTGAGATGTTGGCCGAGCCGGAGCTGGAGTGTCTGCTTCATAGGCAGAGTAATTGTTAAACCTGGTATGTTATTTGTATGTTATTACAATTCCATTCTAGCCAATAAATGGCCGGGGCGGTAAGAATCTTATTTCCCAATACTGAGCTGAGTCATTGAAACGGGTTGTTTACCTCATTTTGACAGGGAAAATCGTCCGTTATCATGCCTCGAGAGTCACATGCTGAAGTGTTCTCCCAAGTAGACAGAGCGTACCTCGGGATTTGCCAAGATCGATTCTGTGCTGCCCTTGGTCAGCACAGTCCCATTATTGATGATATAGGCGTGATCACAGATATCGAGGGTCTCCCGTACATTGTGATCGGTGATCAGAACGCCGATTTCCAATTGTTTGAGATGCGTGATGATTTTTTTGATCTCGATCACGGCTATCGGGTCAACCCCGGCAAAAGGCTCATCGAGCAGGATGAAGCGGGGCTGCACGGAGAGCGCCCGGGCGATCTCCAGGCGTCGCCGCTCGCCACCCGAGAGACTCATCGCCTGACTCTTGCGCAGATGGCTGATTCCAAACTCTTCAAGTAACTGGTCGCAGCGTTCCTGTCGCTGGTGGGTGTTGAGTTCCTTGCGGGTTTCCAGAATGGCCAGAATGTTGTTCTCCACACTGAGGCGGCGAAAAACGGAGGGCTCCTGGGCCAGATAGCCTATACCCAGCTGAGCGCGACTGTGCATGGCTAGATCAGTGACATCCTGGTCGTCGATCAGGACCCGTCCCTCATCTGCCGGCACCAGTCCGACTATCATGTAGAAACTGGTGGTCTTACCGGCCCCGTTCGGACCGAGCAGACCAACCACTTCACCACTGCAGACCGAGAGTGAAACACTGTCGACCACATTGCGTTTGCGATATTGCTTGCGCAGATATTCGGCGAGTAACTGACTCATTGTGAGGTTTGTGTGGGCTCGATGATGACTCGGACACGCTCTTTGCCCTGAGCGCTGGCGCCTGCCTTGACCTGGGATTTACTACGTAGAAAAATAATCCGATCGCTTTGAAAGCGGTCTTGGGCCTGCTCCAGGATAGCGTCCTGGCTGAGATGCAGCTCATCTACATCAAGAAACAGCTCTGCCTTTTTTGCGCTACCCCGTATCTCTTCCGGAGAGTTGTCCATGAGCTGTCTGAAATGGGTCGGGTTGCCCTGAGTGACGATTTTTTCTATTCCACCCTTGCTGCGGTGAATCCACATCTTGTCCGCCCATAACTTGAGACTGCCCTGAGTGATGAGGACATTACCCTGATAGATGCTGATGCCGCTCGCCTCATTGATCTCTACGCTGTCTGCCTCCAGGTATATGGGCTGATCCTTGTCGGTGGACAGGCCGTGACAAAGTGCGGGCAGAAAAACAATCAATACCAATAGGTGAATTGTGCTGATTTTACAGGCTTTCATAACGGCCACGCACCTGGTTCAATAGCTTTATCCGGACCGGCTCCTGCAGCCATCCCTGCATGCCGATGGCAGTTATCCAGTGATCCCGGCTATCGATGCGAATTGCCTGGTCTGTCTCTGCATAAGCGGTGTCGGTCATCAGGTTCAGATCCCGGGTAACGATATGGTAGGGAGGAGACTCTCCCAAGCCCTCTCTATCGATGGATACCGGGCCAGGCATAACGATTTTCTCTCCCTCTTGGGTGATCAGCGCTGACTCTCCACGTATCCACCAGGGGGCATGGTTGGGGCTGAAGCGCCACATGCTGGGTTGTTCCAGTTCAGTCGTGTCGGTGTCTTCGTAGTTGAGCATTCTGGGCGTCTGCAGTTTGTAGCGGGGAATGCCCTCTGTATTGTAACTGGTTACGGTTAGTTGTTCGGCATAGCTGCTTGGAAAGCGCCCGGCTTTTCGCGGCTGAGGGTCTTCCGTGGTTGGATTGCTGGTCAGCCACCAGGTGGCCGTGGCAGCCCCGAGTATTAAGAAAAAAAAGACCGCATGCCTGTTCAAAGATAGCTTTCCAGGGCTTTCTGAAGGCTGCCCTGCGCATCCATGAGCATTTCACAGACATCCCGGCCGGCACTGCGGCCGCCAGGGTGAGGGGTTTGCCAGTGGGCATGTTGGATCACGAAGGGGTGGGCGTCATTCACTGCAATGGCCAAGCCGACCCGGCGCATGATAGGCAGGTCGACCACATCATCACCCACATATGCCACTTCAGCATCCGTCAGCGCAAGTTTGTCCCGTAGTTCCAGATAGGCGGGCATTTTGTCGCGCTTGCCCTGATAGACATGTTTGATTCCCAGGCTTTCCATGCGAATCCGCACCACCTCTGAAGTGCGGCCGGTGATGATGCCGATTTGTACCCCGGTATCCTGCAGCATTTTGATACCATGCCCGTCCCGGGAATTGAAGGCCTTGTATTCCTGGCCGTCATCCCCAAGAAATAGGCTGCCATCTGTCAACACTCCATCGACGTCAAAGATAACTAACTTGATTTGTTTGGCTTTTTCCTGAATATCCTGCACTTTTATCGTTCTCCTACATTACGCCGGCCCGTAACAAGTCGTGCATGTTAAACGCACCAACCAGATTATGCTTGCTGTCCACCACTAAAAGTCCATTGATTTTCATCTCATCCATCATCTGAAGTGCTTCAGCCGCCAGCATTTCGGGTGGTGCGGTTTGACAGTTGGGCGTCATAACATCCGAGACCCTCACTTCACGGATATTGATGGGCCTGTCGAGGGTGCGGCGCAGGTCTCCATCCGTGTAGACGCCAACCACCTGATCGGCAGATGTTACGACTGCAGTCATACCCAGTCCTTTATCTGACATTTCCTTTAAAGCCTCCTCAAGAGAGGCGTCAACAGTGACCACAGGCAATGCGCTGTCAGTATGCATAATATCACTGACATGCAGTAAAAGGCGTCTTCCCAAACTGCCGCCAGGGTGAGAGAGCGCAAAATCTTCCGCGGTGAAGCCCCTGGCCTCCAATAAAGCCACTGCCATGGCGTCCCCCATGACAAGCGCCGCTGTGGTGCTGGACGTAGGGGCAAGCCCCAGTGGGCAGGCCTCTTTTTCCACGCTGACGTCGATATTGACCTCGGCCTCCTTCGACAGTGTGGAGTTCGGGTTGCCGGTCATGGCGATGAGAGGGACACCCAGTCGCTTCAATAGGGGAAGGATGGTCAGCAGTTCGGCTGTTTCTCCTGAATTTGACAGGGCGAGGACCACATCTGTCTGGGTGATCATTCCCAGGTCTCCGTGGCTCGCTTCTCCAGGGTGTACGAAAAAGGCCGGGCTCCCCGTGCTGGCCAGTGTCGCGGCGATCTTGCTGCCGATATGCCCCGATTTGCCCATGCCAATGACGACAATGCGGCCAGTGCAGCAGAGGAGAAAGTGACAGGCCTTGGAGAAATCGTTGTCAATTCGGCTAGCAAGAGCCGATATTGCGTCAGACTCGGTTTGGATGACAGCCAGCCCCAACTCTTGCAGCTTTTTTGATTCAGTTTTTGTGAGGGAAGTGGAGTGAATCATTCGCTCTTCTTCAATACTAAGGTGAGGGGATAAGTCTGTATCAAACATCAGTCCGGGTAAAGCAAAAGTGCCAATATCTGCCAGAAGTGAATGATTTTATGTGGATTGCCGTCAATCTATCGATCTGTGTACTAAGAAGTAACGAGAGTGGCTGTCAATCAACACTTAGGCTGAGTTCATTTAATGGTGACATGCCATCTATAAGGATAGGTTCAATACCATTTATGACAGAATGGTGAAGTTTTCTTGACAAAAGGCAGTTCATATATTAGATTATTTGCACGTACTGATTAACTAAGTTAATTCAGTAATCCTCCATCCTCCTTTGGTGGTTAGTTTAAAACGCAACATCCCTGTTGCGTTTTTTTTTGCCTGTCTTAGGCAGAGACCTTGTGTAAGGTTATTCAATAATGTAATATTCGCCGTCTTTTTCAGCAGCTAATCAGTTCTCCATTGGAGCGACACCGGATGACTACCGTAAGTGCAAAGCCGGCAGAGGTACGCCGTAATTGGTACCTCGTGGATGCCACAGATAAGACCTTGGGGCGTCTCTCCACAGAGATTGCGCGACGCCTGCGTGGTAAACATAAGCCTGAGTACACGCCTCATGTGGATACGGGCGATTACATCGTAGTGATCAACGCCGAAAAAGTTCGCGTCACTGGGAACAAGATGTCTGATAAAATATATCACCACCATACCGGCTACATAGGCAACCTGAAATCCATCAGCCTGGAAAAGCTACTGGACAAAGCGCCGGAGCGGGTTATTCAACATTCGGTAAAGGGCATGCTTCCAAAGAACCCGCTGGGCCGCGCAATGTTTAAGAAGCTGCGTGTATTCAGTGGTCCCGAGCACACCCATCAAGCCCAGCAGCCGCAACCGCTGGAAATCTGAACAGACAATCCCAGGAAAGATCGATGGCAGATATACAAAACACAACCGGGCGTCGTAAAAGCTCTACCGCCCGGATTTTTCTGAATTCAGGCAGTGGCAAGATCATTGTCAACAAGCGTCCACTCGATGAGTATTTTGGACGCGAGACTGCCCGGATGGTGGTCCGGCAGCCGCTGGATATCACCGAGATGGGTGATAAGGTCGATATCAAAGTCACTGTGACTGGTGGCGGCACCACTGGACAGGCCGGCGCCATTCGTCACGGCATCGCCCGGGCACTGGATGCTTATGATGATTCATTGCACACCGCTTTGCGCGGGGCCGGATTTCTGACCCGGGATGCTCGTGCGGTTGAGCGTAAAAAAGTGGGATTGCACAAGGCCCGCAAGCGTCCCCAGTTCTCCAAGCGTTAAATCTTGCTTTCAGTGGTTGTTGCCGCTGAAAGTTGCGATAGAGAGTTTCAACTGGGGATTCGTCTAATGGCAGGACAGCGGACTCTGACTCCGTATGTGGAGGTTCGAATCCTCCATCCCCAGCCATAGGAAATAAGAACCCGCCAAAGCGCGGGTTTTTTATTGTCTGTCTTGCGTAGTGCCGGGGATGGAGGGTGAGAAGCTCC
>JBDLIT010000079.1:0-18802 GCA_039714735.1 Pseudomonadota bacterium | reverse complement strand
GTAAAAAAAGGCCGGCACAGAGTGCCGGCCTTGATTGGGGGAGTTCAGCCCCTCATCAGGTTCTTTATTTATTCAGCGGTCACCGCCTCAGGCTCATTCTGCCCGACGAAGAAGCTGGCGATATAGCACACCAGACCGATCAGGAAGATCAGACCGGCAATCTCGCGCAGCCAGTAGAACAGTGCGATCTGTTCCTGTACCGCCATGAACGGCTGAGGATTTTCCCCCATCCGCTGCAGATAGGCCTGCAGGATACCCGCGCCAGTGAGGAACAGGGTGATGAAGACCATGGAAACGGTCATCAGCCAGAAAGACCACATCTCCAAGACCTGGGACTTGGGCGGGTTGGCGGCGTTACGGCCCCGCAGCAGCGGCATGGCGTAGGAGATGATGGTCAGGTTGATCATCACATAGGCGCCATAGAAGGCCAGGTGGCCATGCGCGGCGGTGATCTGTGACCCATGGGTATAGTAATTCACCGGTGACAGGGTGTGCAGGAAGCCCCACACGCCCGCGCCCAGAAAGGCCATGACCGCGGTACCCAAGGCCCACAGCACAGCGACCTTGTTGGGATGTTCACGGCGACGCTTGTTGACCATGTTGAAGGCAAAAACGGTCATCATGAAGAAGGGGATCGGCTCCATGGCGGAGAAGATCGAACCCCACCACTGCCAGTACTCGGGGGTACCGATCCAGTAAAAGTGATGGCCGGTGCCGATGATGCCGGTGATCAGGACCATGGCGATGATGATGTAGAGCCATTTCTCGATCACCTCACGGTCTACGCCGGTGGTCTTGATCAGTACGAAGGCCAGGATGGCGCCAAGAATCAGTTCCCAGACGCCCTCAACCCACAGATGCACAACCCACCACCAGAAGAACTTGTCCAGCACCAGGTTGACGGGGTTGTAGAAGGAGAACAGGAAGAACACGGCCAGACCGACCAGGCCCATCAGCAGCACCAGGTTGACCACGGTCTTGCGACCTTTGAGGATGGTCATGCCGATATTGAAGATGAAGGCGAGTGCAACGATGACAATGCCGATCTTGGTGATGGTGGGCTGCTCCAGGAACTCCCGGCCCATGGTCGGCAGCAGCTCGTTCATGGTCAGATCCGCCAGATCCGAGTAGGAGAAGAGCAGATAGCCGGCTACCGTGGCGCCCGCGGCAACCAGGAAGATCCAGAACATCAGGGTTGCCAGCCACGGGGCGAACAACTCAGTTTCCGCCTCTTCCGGCACCAGATAGTAGGCTGCACCCATGAAGGCCATCAGCATCCAGACGATCAGGGCGTTGGTGTGGACCATACGGGCCACGTTGAAAGGGATCTCAGGGAACAGGAAATCGCCTACGACATACTGCAGACCCATAATCAGGCCAAACAGGACTTGCGCCACAAACAGGGCGATGGCTGCAATGAAATAGAGCTTTGCAACCGATTGTGATTGATATTGCATGGCTTTTTATCTCCTTTAACCCTGCTGATTTGGCGGCCAGTTGGATGTGTTGATTCCCGAGACGTACTTCAGGAATTCGGCGAGGGCAGTCAACTCTTCATCATTGAAGTTGAATTGCGGCATGCTGCGGCGGCCAGGGATGCCGTCCTTGGGACGGCTGGCGATAAACCCCTTAATCGCATCCGTCGAGTTGCCGAAGCGTTTGTAGACATTACCCAGTTCCGGCGCGAAATAGGCGCCTTCGCCAAGCAGGGTGTGGCAACCGATACAATCATTCTTCTCCCAAAGGCCTTTGCCTTTAGCGATCACAGGCCCCAGCTCCCCTTCCAGCGCGGCACGATTATCGCGATTGGGGAGCTGTCCCATGGTGTCAAAAGTGAGTGCGAGGAAGAGTAGAAAGAAAAACGCGGTACCACCATAAAAGATGTTGCGCGCCATCGCTTTTGTGAAGGCCTGAGCCATAGGGAATTCTCCTTTGCTTATTAAATAGCAGGGTGGATTAAAAAACATCGGTGCTGTTTGGGGCATTGATCTTGGTCAAGTAATGCTGGATATCGATGAGTAAATCACCAGATTCAGCATCACTGGCAGGTCCAGCGCTTCAGCAGGTAGGCATTGCATTTAATGCTATCGCAGGGCAGCATGACCAGGATCAATAGACCATGGATTTCGCTGAACTATACAGTACCAGAGGGCATGTTTCGATGAGTTATAATTTCCCAATTGTCGCGATCAGTGTGCTAATGCTTCTGCTATCCCAGGTTGTACAGGCCGAAAACGAAAAGGGCCTGGCGCTTCCTCCCGAGTCCCTTGCTCAATGGTACAAGCCCGCCAATAAACGCCAGGTCTGGCTGCATACCATGTTCAGGTTACGGCGTGAAATGCTGGCCATCTCCGACTACACGGCGCTGGAGGATATCCAGAGACTGAAAAAATGGTCTGATCGCTTGGCTCAGGACTACCGGAAAATCGGTAAGATGGTGCCCGAGTGGCAGGATGAACTGGAACTCAAACAGATGGCAACGCTGCAAAAGGCGGCTGAGCAGGGGGATTTTGAACAGGTTGCCAAGGCGTATCGCAAGCTGGGTCTGAGTTGCCGATCTTGCCACCGGGAATACCGGGCCATTGCGGCTGCACTCTACCGTACAGCGGATTTTTCCGATATTCAGGTGGAAGACTCGGAGAGCCTGGAGGAACTGCCCTATAAAAAAGTTATGGAGCGGTTATCGTTGCAGGTCAACCGGATCAAGATCGCCAGTGAAGACGGTAGAAGGCAGACAGCGGTCAACGCCCTGCACAATCTACGACAGAGTCTGGGCGATCTGGGGCAGAGCTGTGAACAGTGCCATAAGGATGAGGCCCCACTCGAACGTATCCTCGGTGCTGAAATGCAAAAGTCCCTGGCAGCATTAGAACAGGGTATTGAATCAGCGGACATGAAAGAGACCGGACATACCCTTGGCACCCTGGCTGTTCAGGTCTGTGCCCGTTGCCATGGGGTGCATCGCACCCTTTACGATCTCAAAAAAGCGCTGTTGGAGTGATAGATCAAGAACTAGCTGTTGCGGAGCTCCTGGCCTGACCATGCCCGAACCACGGTCCACACTGCGGTGACGATGAAAATGGTATGCACCAGGATGAAATAGGTGATCATGTAGACCCAGGTCCAGGCCTAGTCAAAGCCCCCCAGCAGGATCATCAGGACACTCACCACACCCAGGGCGAAGGCGGCAACCAGATAAATACGATACCATATCTAAAGCATATCTAAAGGGTCAGACACGATAGATTCGATAGATTAGAGAGCTTTCACGGTCAGATCAATCGAGTCTGACCCCAAAGATCCGAATAAGACGCGTCGTTTAGTCGACGCGTATCCGGACTTTCAGTCCGTTATTCGAACCCACCGGCTTTAGCCGGTGTGTTGTTTAGTAGTCGTATATTCACCTCAGCACCAGAAAAATTGTGCACCTTACCTTACAGATAAGGGCCAAAAACATAGCGAAGGACTGCCTCCATTCATTTCTTTATCTTGCCTGTCGATCGGACGTTGAGTTAAGTTAGGCTCCTGGACAGAATAAAAACTAGAGCCATATCAATGAGTCAGCCGTTACAGCTGAAAGAACGGATCCAGGGAAATCGTAGTGGGCGGTTCCTGCACGAGTTGTTCGGCAACAGTATCCATTTCCCCCTGGTCAATATTGTTCTCGAGCTATTGCTGAAGGGGACACAGGATTACCTGCTGGAACCCGATCCCTACCTGCTGTTGACCGCAGCCCTGTTGCAGGCCTGGATCGTCAGCGGTTGGGAACACACCGGGCGGCCGCGTCCACTGCTCGGTAACCTGATCGGCCCGGGCTTCTATACCCTGGTGGAGGTGTTGTACGGCGGGACTGCATTCTTCAGCGCCCCAAATCACCTCGCGTACTGGAGCTTCGCGCTTTCCATCGGCTTGCTTCAATACGGGAGTAGCCGCCTCAGCGGTGTGCTGTGCGACCTGTTGATTCTGCTGGAGAATGTGGTCCGCGCCTCATTCGTGCTCGTCATGTATATTATTCTGGAAAGACTGCGCGGGGAGTGTCAGGGCATTGGACCCTTCTTCTCACACGCTTCCCACCAGTTCCTGACGGTGGTCATGCCCTTCCTGGGGTTGATCCTCGGTCTCTCCCAGCTCAACTCCAGACGTTTTCTGAAAATCCTACGCGCCACCGCAGAACAACTGCAGCAATACTCCGAATGGCTGTTCGGACGCGAACTGCTCACCCGAGTGGTTGTGGATCCCCAGCAGCTGAGCCTCAAGCGCCGGGACAGGGCCATTCTGTTTATCGACATCCGGGGATTCACCGCCTGGAGTGAGGGTCGCACACCAGAGGCGGTGGTCGATCTGGTCAACCGGTTTTACGCGGCTGCTGAACCTCACTGGAAGGAGGCGATCCGCGTCAAGCTGATTGCTGACGAAATCATGCTGGTCTTCACTGGGGTCGAAGCGGCGGTCCAGTCAGCCCGTTCCATGTGCGCCTCGATCAGCCAGGAGTTGTCCGAGCATGGTCTCAAGGCAGGCGTGGGCCTGCACTTTGGGTCAGTGGTGGAAGGGCTGATCGGCGCCCCCTCCCAGCAAAGTTACGATCTGTTGGGAGAAAGCGTCAACACGGCGAAAAGGCTGTGTGACCATGCCGCGGGAGGAGAGGTGCTGATCTCCGAGCAGGCACTCGCAGAGTTAGGGCCCGCGACGCAGGTCGGCAATGTTCGGGAGCTGACAGGTAAGGGTGGAAGCACTGCGATTACTGCCTATTCACTCAATCCATTGGCCTAGGGCTGTAGAAAATGATGAGGTTTCTCAGCATGAGTCAGCGGATTTATCTGTTAAGCCTGCGCACAGGGATTTTGATCATGCTGCAGCCCATGTACGGCAGAAATCGGATCTGAAGGAGAGCATCGCCTATTACAAGGTCACCTGACAGTTTTTCTAGTATCATTGGCCTCCAACTTAACTGCAGTGAAGGCCAGACGATGCTGATTCTACGTGGCGCCCCAGCACTTTCCGATTTTCGTCTTAGAAAACTCACTCAACGACTTGAGTCCGAGCTAGGGAAGGCGCTTGGTGTTTATGCCGAGTACATGCATTATTCTGACTTGGATCAGTCGCTTAGTGATCAGGAGCAGGCCATTCTTGAACGTCTGTTGCGCTATGGTCCGCAACTGACCAAACAAGATCCGGAGGGTACCCTGCTGCTGGTTGTACCCAGACCGGGAACACTCTCCCCCTGGTCAAGCAAGGCCACGGATATTGCACACCATTGCGGTCTGAATAATATCCAGCGTCTTGAACGGGGTATAGCCTACTACCTCCAATGTGAGTCTGAGCTGAGTGATAATGAGTTGAACCTGGCGATCGATCTGCTTCACGACAGGATGACTGAGGTTGTGCTGCATGAAATGGAAGATGCCGGCTGTCTGTTTTTGCACGCTGAACCCAAGCCTTATATTCAAGTGGATGTTCTTGAGGCTGGCCAGCCTGCGCTGGTGCAGGCCAATGGAGACCTTGGACTGGCGCTCTCGGATGATGAGATAGACTATCTGGTGGAGAGCTTTCAAGGGCTTGGACGCAACCCCACAGACGTCGAACTGATGATGTTCGCACAGGCCAACTCAGAACACTGTCGTCACAAGATCTTCAATGCGGATTGGATCATCGATGGTAAACGCCAGGATCTATCCCTGTTCAATATGATCAGGAATACGACCGAGTGTGCTCCAGGAGACGTACTTTCAGCCTACAAGGACAATGCGGCGGTCATCAGCGGTCCGAATGCGGAACGGTTTGTGGTCAATCCATCAAACCGGACTTATGAATACGGCCAGGAGGATATCCATATCCTCATGAAGGTGGAGACCCATAACCATCCAACCGCCATATCGCCGGACCCTGGAGCGGCAACCGGCTCCGGGGGGGAGATCCGGGATGAGGGCGCTACCGGCAAGGGTTCAAAACCAAAAGCCGGTCTTTGTGGATTTTCCGTATCCAATCTGAGGATTCCAGATTCCGAACAGCCCTGGGAGACGGATCATGGTAAGCCGGAGCGGATCGTCTCTGCCCTGGATATCATGTTGGAAGGCCCGATCGGAGCAGCGGCCTTCAATAACGAGTTTGGCCGCCCCAATCTTTGCGGCTATTTTCGCACCTATGAGGAGTGGGCGCCGGGACCGGATGGCAATGAACTAAGGGGCTATCACAAACCGATCATGCTGGCTGGTGGTGTGGGAAATATCCGTGCTGAGCATATCGAGAAAACCACTTTTCCCAGTGGTTCGCCCTTGGTTGTGCTGGGTGGGCCTACGATGCTGATCGGACTGGGTGGCGGGGCGGCATCCAGCATGACCAGCGGTACATCCGCTGAAGATCTGGATTTTGCCTCGGTGCAGCGCTCCAATCCTGAGATGGAGCGTCGATGTCAGGAGGTGATCGACAGCTGCTGGGCGCGGGGCGACGAAAATCCCATTCTGTTCATTCACGATGTAGGCGCCGGAGGTCTTTCCAATGCATTGCCGGAACTGGTGCATGACGCGGGCCGGGGCGGAAAATTCGAACTGCGGGCGGTGCCCAACGACGACCCTGGCATGTCACCCATGGAGATCTGGTGCAACGAATCCCAGGAACGCTATGTGATGGCGGTGAACGCGGACCAGTTGGAAGAGTTCAAGGCGATCTGTGAGCGGGAGCGCTGTCCCTATGCGGTGGTGGGCGAGGCCACGAATGAAGAACACCTGGTGCTAGGTGATGCCCATTTCGATAACAATCCCATCGATATTCCCATGCCTCTGCTGTTTGGCAAACCGCCGCGTATGCTGCGGGATATCCATCGCAGGACTTTCCGCAAGCCGGAACTGAATTTCGGCGATGTTGAGTTGAAGCAGGCGGCACTGCGGGTGCTGCACCTGCCCAGCGTGGCGAACAAGACCTTTCTGATCAGCATTGGCGATCGTTCGATTACCGGTATGGTGACTCGGGATCAGATGGTCGGCCCCTGGCAGACGCCGGTGGCCGATCTTGCGGTGACTGCCTCAGGGTTGATGGGCTACACCGGTGAGGCAATGGCCCTGGGTGAGCGTACGCCCCTGGCGCTGTTGGATGCCCCCGCTTCCGGACGCATGGCTGTCGGTGAGGCCATCACCAACCTTGCAGCAGCCCGGATCGATAAAATCGGTGATATCAAACTTTCGGCAAACTGGATGGCCCCGGCAGGACATACTGGTGAAGACGCCAGGCTCTATGACACGGTCAAGGCGGTGGGCATGGAGTTCTGTCCGGCGCTGGGGATTTCCATCCCGGTGGGCAAGGATTCCATGTCGATGAAGACGGTCTGGGAAGAGCAGGGAGAAAAACGACAAGTGACGGCCCCTCTGTCTCTTATCGTCTCTGCCTTTGCCCCGGTGACGGATATTCGCGGCACGCTCACTCCACAACTGCGGGTTGACCTGGGTGACACAGATCTTATCCTGATCGATCTCGGCAAGGGCCATAACCGGCTGGGCGCCTCAGCCCTGTCCCAGGTCTATAAACAGCTGGGACATCACGGCGCAGACCTCAAAGATCCTGAAGCATTGAAACGTTTCTTCAACATCATTCAGGAGATGAACAACGCTGAGCAGATACTGGCCTATCATGATCGTTCAGATGGTGGTCTGTTCGTCACGCTCTGCGAGATGGCCTTTGCCGGCCGCTGCGGCGTCAGCATAGCGCTTGATGAAGTATTTGATGAAGATCTGCCGATTCTTTTCAGTGAAGAGCTGGGTGCAGTCATCCAGGTCAGGCATACCGATACGGATGATGTACTCAAGCAATTGAGTGACGCCGGTCTGGGTAAATACAGTCATGTGATCGGTTCCCTCAATACCGATGATCGGATTGAATTCAAGCGTAATGGATCGCCGGTTCTAGTCGGCAGTCGGGTCGAGTTCCAACAGGCCTGGTCTGAAACCACCCGGCAGATGCAGGCGCTACGTGACAATCCCGAATGCGCCGAGGAGGAGTTTGTACGGATCGCAGAAGATGATCCGGGCATGCAGGTGAAGTTATCCTTTGATCCTGATGAAGATGTGGCGGTGCCTATGATCGCTACCGGGGTGCGTCCACGCATAGCCGTACTCAGGGAACAGGGCGTTAACGGCCAGCTGGAGATGGCAGCCTCATTCCACCGGGCTGGGTTCGACTGTGTGGATGTACACATGTCGGACCTTACGGAGGGGCGCACCTCTTTGGGACAGTTCAAGGGCATGGTGGCCTGCGGTGGTTTCTCCTATGGCGATGTACTGGGCGCCGGTGAGGGCTGGGCAAAATCGATCCTCTACAACAGTCGCGCAAGAGATCAGTTTCAGGCCTTTTTTACCCGTCCTGACAGCTTCACATTGGGTGTGTGCAATGGCTGTCAGATGCTTTCAAATCTCCATGAGCTCATTCCTGGGGCGGCGCACTGGCCCCACTTTGTGCGCAATCGATCCGAACAGTTTGAAGCACGGTTTGTCACGGTAGAGGTCGTTGATTCTCCATCCGTACTCATGCAGGGTATGGCCGGCTCAAGGCTGCCTATCGCGGTGGCGCACGGTGAAGGGCGCGCCGAATTCAAGGATACGGGGCACCTCACAGCAGCCAGGAAGTTGATGGCGTTACGCTATGTCGAAAATAACGGAGAAGTCGCCACCAGATACCCCGCTAATCCAAATGGTTCACCTGAAGGTTTCTCCGGTCTGACCACCACGGATGGAAGAGTCACGATCATGATGCCGCATCCGGAACGGGTGATCAGAACGGTACAGAATTCATGGCATCCCGATGACTGGGATGAAGAGGGTCCCTGGCTCAGGTTGTTCAGGAATGCCAGGGCATGGGTGAAATAGCCACTAAATATTCTTATCAGAATGGAAAATCAAGAGTCAATCAACATGATGGATAAAAATACAGATGTACTGATTATCGGCGCAGGCCCCGCCGGGGCAACGGCGGCTTCCCTGCTTCAGCAGGCCGGTTTTAACGTACTGATCGTGGAAAAACAGAAATTCCCCCGATTTGTGATTGGTGAAAGCCTGCTGCCTCGTTGCATGGACCTGCTGGAGGAGTCGGAGCTGCTGGATGCCGTGCGTGATCAAGGTTTTATTATCAAGGATGGCGCCGCATTCAAGCGCGGTGACGAGACCTGTACCTTCAAGTTTTCGCAGCAGTTCACCAATGGCTGGAGCTACACCTACCAGGTTCCACGGGATAAGTTCGATAAAGCCCTGGCGGATGCGGTCGAGGCGAAGGGAATCCCCATTCTCTGGGAGTATGGGGTGACTCAGGTTGATTTTGATGACAAAGGGCATTCCGTGACCTCTGTTGAAGGGCCGGATGGTGACACTATCAAGATATCCGCCCGCTTTATCCTGGATGGCAGTGGTTATGGTCGTGTGCTGCCCCGCCTGCTGGATCTGGATGAAGCTTCCAGCTTACCCTTGCGGGAGGCCCTATTTACCCACGTGACTGGGGATATCAGGCCGAGTGGTGAAGAGGAGGGTCGTATCTGGATCTGTATGATGAACGATACGGATAATGCCTGGATGTGGATTATTCCATTCTCTAACGGCAATACCTCCATCGGGATCGTCGCAAAGCCGGATTTTCTCGAACGTTTTCCGGAAGATCCGGATGAAAAGCTCCAGGCAATCTTTAACAGTACTCCGGTCACTCGTGAGCGTTTGAAGAATGCTGAGTTTATCTTTCCTGCAAGAAGCATACGAGGCTATTCCATCTCCACCAAGCGCCTGCATGGGCCTGGTTTTGCGCTGATGGGGAATGCCACCGAGTTTCTCGATCCGGTTTTCTCGTCCGGTGTAACCCTGGCCATGGAGTCCGCCAATCGGGCTGCCAAGACCCTGATCAAGGAGCTCAATGGTGAGCAACCGGATTGGGAGAAGGAGTACGCGGAGCATCTGATGATGGGGGTGGATACCTTCCGTACCTTCGTGAACGCCTGGTATGACGATCGCTTGCCGACGATATTTTTCAGTCCCAGAAAAGAGGAGGTTTTTCAGGATCAGATCTGCTCAGTACTGGCCGGCTATGTGTGGGATCAGAACAATCCCTTCGTGGGCCAGAAGAGTGAGCGGGCGGTGAATGCGATTGCGAATGCTTGTAAGGTGCTGGCGTGAAAAAACATATTATAAATCGAGTTTCATGCCGAACATAAGCTTGTCGGAATTGAGCGAGTCATTCGGTTCTTTGATGCCGCCATTTGAGAGGTGGTGATAGCGATAGTCCAGGCTGAACTCCCTGCCACCCATTTCAAAATGAATGCCCACACCGGCTTGATATGAGCCTTTGAACTCTGAACTGGTGCCAGGGATCTTCGCACGGGTATAGACGGGGCCACCCCCGACGAACAGATAAGGCTGGATTGTCTGATCAGGCTTAAAGGTCCAGCAGTGTTGGAAGTAGAGCCCGAACATGGGTGGCTCATCCGGTGATTCGATATGGTGCAGGGCGATTTCGATCAATAACGAGTGACGATTTCGATACCAGCCACGCCCCTTGAGTACGGATTCCGGGCGTTCTTGGCGTAATATCAGATCGACGGTTTCAACCCGCTCTTTGGTGTTCCCCCAGCCCAGGTGTGAGCTGCCAAAACCCCCGAGCAGGTGCCAGCTTTTGTTCGGTTTACCGGCAATGTCGGGTTGAGTTTCCTCCGCGCCGACAGTATTTGTCAAGAATATGGTTGATAAGCTAATTAAAATAAGGCTGGCTAATCGATGCATGGTAAATTCCTCATAAGGTCAAGTCACCCGATTGAGCATGCGTTCATTGCGTGTCATCCGCGCCCAGCTTTTTCCAGTGGTGAACCAGAGAATGTAAAAGGCCTCAAACAGCAGTTTTCCCATTACTGAGAATCCGAAGAAAAACCTGGATTCGGCAGGAGATAAAACATTTTCGATTCCAAGGCTACTGGCGATCATCCGGCTGCGGGCAAGATGGTAACGATTGGTGATTAAAATCACAGGATGGTGATTTTTCGACTGTAGCATCTCCCGTGCATGCCGCAGGTTTTCCAGGGTATTGCGTGAGCCTTCTTCGAGCTGGATACTGTCGTGGTTTTCAACGCCTTTTGTTTCGAGATAGTTCAGTCCAGCCATGGCCTCACTCAAGCGTTCATCCTGGGGCGATCCACCCAATAGAATGACCCTTCTCTGTGGATTTTGTACGATCAGTTCCTGCGCCTTGTCCAAGCGTACACGATAATCCAGGTCGACAGAATCGTTCACAAGCCGTTTGCCAAACACCAGCAGACTGGAGTCTTTTTTCGCGCCACAGACGCTCGCTTGTGAGATGCGTAAGGCATAGAGGTAGGTAATGAGCAGCGGCAGGCCCGCACCAAATCCCACAACCAGTAAGGTGAGGAAAAAGGTAAAGAGACCGTCCCAGTCGATGCCTTGGTGGTCAGGATCGCTAGGCATAGTGATTCAGGGTCTGGCGGGGGTTAGCGCCCCCGCAGCGGATTAGAATAAAAGTTTACATTGAGTACAAGTTGGTCTGAATGGCCCGATCAAGATTCTGCACCCATTTATTGTATTGTTTATTTATAGTGGAACTGGAAGCGTCATATTTCATCCCAGAACTATCTTTATAGTGGATGCTGTATGAGGTTTTGGAATATGGGATCTCGATTTCAACCATATGCTTGCGAACATTGAGAAGGCCGGTAATGACGCCTGGTTCTTTTTCCTTCATTCTCCAACCATAACTGGCGCCAGACCGCTTGATGATCTTTTTTATGTCTTTGAGAGTGGTTTTTGCACTGACATCGATCGGGGATTGCTCGACATCATACATCGGTGCGGTACGGCAGCCCACAAGCCCAATGGTAAAAACCAGAGCTACACCGAATAGTATATTTTTAAAGTGTTTCATTATTTGATTTCTCCAATTGGTTTGGTGGTTTGAAAGCTTAATGAAGCCGTGGATGCTCGGAAGTGGTATTGCATTCCTTCATTTGACTTTCCTTGGATCAGACATCAGGTGAATGGCCTGTAACAAGCCCTTTAAATAGAACCCTTGACGCATCAGTCGTCCCGCAATCATCTGTACGATACGCCAGGTATCCGACCAGGGTCGGTAGTGGCTGGCCCGCCCGCCTGCACGATAGATCGATTCGACGGGGACAGAGATACTATAAAATCTGTTTCGGGCGGCTTCAATCAGAATTTCGCTCTCGAACACAAATCCCTTTTCTCTGCTGATCTGGATATGGGTGGCTTCCAAGGCCTTACGTGGGTAGAGGCGAAAGCCGGATTGGGAGTCGACAACCGGGTAACCGGCCGCCCAGGAGACCCAGAAATCCGCAAACTTATTCGCGAACAGGCGGAGTTTCGGTGCGTTTTCCCGTTGCTTGAGCCTGGCGGCAATAATGATCCTGTCTGGATGAGACGCAGCGGTCTGTAAAAGCCCTGAGATCTCATCGGGATTGTGTTGCGCGTCGCCATCCAGCGAAATGACCACCTGAGCACCCAGAGACAGGGCATGCTGCAGGCCCCGTTGCAGGCTGTAACCCTTGCCCATGTTTTGTGGGTTTCGCAGCAGGGTGACATTCAGCTCCTCGAGTTGCCGATGGCTGTCGTCTTCAGAGCCGTCATCCACCACGATCACCGTAGGGGTCTGTTTAAGCGCACTCTCCACCACGCCCCGGATGGTGGCGGCTTCGTTGTAAATGGGGATGACGATAGCGGCTTGCATCAGGCCATAGCCCCATTGATCGAGATTACCTGGCCGGAGATATAGGCAGCCTCATCTGAGGCAAGAAAATTCACCAGGGCGGCCACCTCTTCCGCTGTGCCGGCCCTTTTCATCGGCACCAGCTGTTTGATTGTATCCCGGTCGAAGGTCCCGGCCGTCATGCTGCCTTCGATGATGCCGGGCGCTACCACATTGGCGGTGATGCCACGGGAGGCCAGTTCGACTGCCAGTGACTTGGTGGCGCCATGCAGGCCCGATTTGGCGGCGGCATAGTTGGTCTGCCCCCGGTTGCCCATGACTCCGGCGATGGAGGAGACACTGATGATCCGGCCCCAGCGGGTCGCCATCATGGGTAGGAGCAGGGGTTGGGTAACGTTGAAAAAGCCGTTCAGCGAGACATCGATGACCCGCTGCCACTGGCCGGAGGACATGCCCGCCAGGGGGGCGTCATCATGGATGCCGGCATTGTGTACCAGGATCTGCACCGGGCCCTGTTCCAGGAGTTGTTGCAGTTTGGCCTCGGTGGCCATGGTATCCGTAATATCGAAGGTGATCGCTTCAGCGGATCCACCACTGCCTATGATCGACTCGACCACGGCCTCGGCGCGCTCGATATGCTGGTTGGCGTGGACGATGATATGGGTATCCGGGGAGGCGAGACGATGACAGATCGCGGAGCCGATATCGCCACTGCCGCCCGTGATCAATGCACGCTTCAATTTGATCCCTCCGGTTGTACCATGACTGCCAGCTTCCCCTTGGCGATGGGTGATCCTTGCGCAAGTATTTCGAACTGGTAGAGCAGATTCCCGCCATCCGCCATCAATTGCCGGGCCGAGACGCTGAGTGGTGATTCGATCAGATCCAGGCGATCGACCTGCAACTCCACATTACGCAGACTGACCAGGAAGCCGGGGCGGATGGGCTCACCTGTCTCGCGCGCCATGAGACCACCGTGCACCGCCATCGCCTGGGCGCCATATTCGACTGCGTGGACGCCGGCCAGTCGGCCATTATCCCGCAAGGGATTGTCCTCACGTCGATGTGAATGGCTGAGGCAGACCACGGACTCCCGGTCCCAGGAAAGGACCTCGTCCAGCAGACACATCCTGCCTGCATGGGGTATCAGTTGACAGAGCTCAGTCCGGTCTAGCACGGGCTGATCCCGACAGCCAGATTCAACTCCTGCAGATAGGGCAAGGTGAGTTGTTGTTGCCGGCCTGAGGCGAGAGCCTGTAACAGGGGCAGGGACTTGGCGGCCGGATTGTCCAACCTGAGCCGTTCGAGCTGTGCATCCGCCAGGCGGCTCTCTTCACCATCGCACTCCAACCGCAGATCCAGTCTCGCCAGGTTGCCGTCCGCATTTGGCTGCGCCGAGAGCAGCAGGCTGGTGGCAAAGGGCAGGGTTATGGGAATGGGTTCGCTCAGGGGGAAAGGGACAGGATAATCGTAGGCAATCAGCATGACTGGCTGTTGATCGGTGCAGCTCTGTACTGCTGCCTCCAGCAGACCGCTGGCGAAGCTGCCGCCAAGCGCGCCAATGCTGGTGGAGGCATTCTGGGATCCGGAGGCGATGGAGGCGTAGCCGGCCGGGGCATTGTGTACCGAATTGTGAAAATGGGTGGGCGAGACGGGCCGATCAATCTGGTCCAGGGCCTGGCAAATCTTATCAACGATCTCCAAATCCCCTTCGGCCGTGGCAAAGACCATGGCCAGATCATTCGCCAGGGAGTGTGCGCCCAGACCGTCTTGGATCGCCTGCAATGCCAGTTTGATGGTGTTGCTGATGCGCCGCCGCTCGTTGGGTTTCAGCATCTCGGGTTTGAGCGCGGGAAGGTTCTCCGGTTGGTACTCTCTGTCACCACTCAGCACCCCCCGCGCATTCCCCCAGCCAAACAGTCCGGGCGCCAGCATGCCTACCGCTTGGATAAAGACCGGGTTCATGCGGACCTCCCAAACAGCAAGCTGCAGTTGTTCCCACCAAAGCCAAACGAGTTGCTCAACACGTGGGTTAGATTTGCCGGCCTGTTTTCCCGTTCGATATGGGCATGCAGCGTGGGGTCCAGTTCCTGGGTCTGCAGCGACCCCGGGATGAATCCGTGCCGCAGGCTGAGCAGCGCGAAGATAGCCTCGGTAATGCCCGCCGCCCCCAGGGTGTGGCCGGTCCAGCCCTTGGTTGAGCTACAGGAGACCCGGTCCCCCAGCGTCGTGACAATGGCGCTGTCCTCTGCGGCGTCGTTGGAGCGAGTGGCGGTGCCATGCAGATTCACATAGTCGATATCATTGGGCTCCAGTCCCGCTCGCTCGATGGCCTGGCGCATGGCCAAAACGGCCCCCATTCCCTCTGGGTGGGGGGTTGACATGTGGTAAGCGTCGCTGCTTTCACCATAGCCGAGTAACAGATCCCCGGGGTCATTGGCCTGGGCGCGCCGCAACAAGGCAAACCCCGCGGCTTCACCGATGTTGATCCCGTCCCGCTGGCTGTCCCAGGGACGGCAGGGGGAGGCTGAAACCAGGTCCAGTGCATTGAAGCCGTAGAGGGTAGTTAGACAGAGGCTGTCGACACCGCCGACTACCGCCGCGTCACACAGACCAGACTCGATATACCGATGGGCGGCGGCAAAGACCTTCGCGCTGGATGAGCAGGCGGTCGATATGGCCAGCGCAGGGCCAGTGAGTCCGAGGTATTGCCGGATAAACC
The DNA here is from genome assembly GCA_039714735.1 of Pseudomonadota bacterium. GTDB lineage: Bacteria > Pseudomonadota > Gammaproteobacteria > Chromatiales > Chromatiaceae > JASJBU01. The sequence continues at coordinate 3,387 of JBDLIT010000079.1, read as the reverse complement.
AGGTTGGCGAGAAGATATTATGGGACTGTGACGGAAGGAAATCATCCGGTAGACGGCCGGTGTCCTTGTCACGCCGTTGGTAGGCTCTCTCAGTGGAGCGGATGCCGGAAGTACTGGTGCCGATGAAGACACCGATGCGGTCCGCACCGTACTGGTTGGCTGCATCTGATACCCTGGCGGCAAATCCATCCAGCTCCAGGGTGATCCGCGCAAGCCGGTTATTGCGGCATTCGAATGCTGCCATGGTTTCAGGCAGGGGGCTCTGCTCGATACCTTCGACACGACCGATCCAGGTCTCCAACGCGGCATCCTCGAAATCGCAGGGACGCAGTCCGGAACGGCTCGACTGCAGGGCTTGCAGTGAGGCATGCACGCCTTTGCCCAGGGCGTTGGCCAGGGTGTAGTGGGTAATGCTTAACGGTGTAATTGGCATGATTCGGTCAGTTGTCACCGGTCAACGGACCAGCTCATCCATGTGCACAGCTTCTGGGGACTGTGAAAAGCCGCATTTTAACGACTAAAGGCGTTGGTAGACAATGATTATTCAAGTTCACTGTTCAGATTACCATCCTGTCAGCGTTCAGGCTCAAAGGCCTTTGCGTTGCCGTGGGACGAATGCAACTGTTTGAGCAACCGTAGCAGCGCTTCCCGAGGAAGCTTTCCCGTGCTGCTCCTCGGTAGCTTATCGACCAAGTGGAGAGGACGGGGTAGAAATGCAGGGTCCAGGGACTTGGCCAGTTCTTCGAGTAGTGTTTCTTTGTTCAATGTGGGGGCCACGACAAGGGCAGTCAGCCGGCGGACCGCTGATTCACCGCTATCAGGGATCACGAAGGCGCCGTCCAGTACGCCCTCGATTTCATTCAGCTTATGATTCAGGTCAGCGAGTGACGCACGTTTACCGGCGATCTTCAGCATGTCTGAATGCCGGCCCAGCAACTTGAATAAAGGTCCATCAAGGAGTTCCAGTTGATCGCCCAGAGGCATGGGTTGTGGCAACTGCGGGCCTTGGGCCTGAAATTGTCCTGCTGTCTGCGAGAGATGCATCTCTTCATACAGGGTCCATCTGTCACCTTCGATGGTGCGCCTTGATGCGATTGACCCTGTCTCGGTCGATCCGTAGATCTCCAGTACCTGAGTGTTGAGCATCCTCTCCGCAGACTCAGCCAGTGGCTTTGAAAGTGGCGCTGTAGCAGAAATGAGAAACTCGATGTCGGGCCACTCCAGTTCGGCGCCTACACAGGCGCGCAGGTGAAGCGGGGTTGTTATCAATACCCGGGGGGCTTCGAGAGAGGCGAGGGCATCTCTGACATCTGCGGGAAACAGGGGACGGCCGGAGTATACCCCTACGCCGCCGAACCAGGGGATCAGAATGGAGGTCTCCAGGCCATACATATGCTGGGGCGGGACGGTCGCCACCAGAGAGGTGACCCTGTCCGAGCGGATGCCAAAGCGATCGGCAGCCAGTTGCGCGCCTTTTTGCAGATCCCCCCAGTACTTTGGATTTGCCGCGGGTTTGCCAGTACTGCCTGAGGTAAAAAGGATAGCGGCCAGTCGGTCTTGCGCTATCTGTGGTATGACCTGATCACTGATTCGGGTCTCCGCTGGTAACGGGTTGACCAGGATCTGAGATATCTCCAGATTATCCATGGGCCTGTCGGCCAGACAGATGCAGTCTGCATAATCCCTGGTCAGCTCATTGATCACACCGGGTGTCCCGTTGGGTGGCAACAGGGTCAACTGATCTTTGAGTATGCAAGCGGCAAAACCCACCATGAAGTGGTAACGGTTATCGCAGAGATTGATTACATGCGTGGCAGTGGGAAGACGCCCTGCAGTATGGACTACATCCATCAGGAATTTTCCGGCGCTTACCGGTCTGCCTGCATGCCAGGCGATAATCTGTTCAAGGCGATGATGAAAGAGAGGGTAGGTAAGGCTCATGGGTTGAATCTTGTCGGTTGTTGAGATGCAGAAACCATCAATGGTAAGACATTATCCGGTGGTCTGGATATTGGTCCAGTTGCGGGTGAGAGCGAAGGTAGTGATAAAGCTGATGATGACACCGAGGGCCACGGTCTGTCCTATTGCTTGCAGCACGGGAATATCGGAGCTTCCCAGTATACCGAAGACCATGCTGGTGCTCAGGGCGCAGATTAAAAGGGCATGCAGGGTGAGGGTCCGGTCTTCGATATCTTCTTCATTGCGGCCAAAAAAGAGGCTGTAGTCCAAGCCTATGCCCAGTACCAGCATGAGTGAGACCAGATGGAACAGGGTCAGTGATATTCCCGTCCAATAGAGCATTCCCGTGGTCAACAGTATCGCCAGGATCACTGGCAGCATTGTTTGCAGAGCGCGCTTGAGGGATTTGAGACCGATCCCCAGCACCAGCAGCATCACTAAGACCCCGATTGCCAGACGCTGCATGATCTGATGCCGGAAACCGGCAACCAGGCTACTGGTTTCAGTCCTCAGGTTTAGATACTGTGCGGAGGGCAGCTGTTTCTCCAACAGCTCCGCCACGGCGGCCCCGTCCTCGACCTGACTCAGGGGGGTCATCAACAACCATCCTCCTTCGCGTTCTCTCAATAAGGCCTTGAGACGCATGCCGGGTGGTGTGTTGGCGAGGTCATGATAGGTGAGAGGCGCTAACTGACGGCTTTCATCCAGGCTGGAAATAAAAGCGCTAAAGCTATCTTCATTGAACGGCAGATCTTCCAGCGCTGCGCTCAGACGACTTTCCATGACCTCCCTTGTGGGCAAGGCAGTGCGCCTGTCCTGCTGGGTCCGGATGCTTGGCAGGTAGCGACTGGCCAAGTCGAAACCTCCGATGGCATCCTGATCGACCAGGGTTTGCAAAAGCCCGTTCAATCTCTCTGATCTCTGGAGCGTGGTTTCCAGATCGAGACCGTTGATGATGACAAGCTGGTGGGGTTCAGGCGCCCGAAGCTGACCACGTATCTCCCGGTCAAGTGCGATGATGTCGGGAGAGGTGGGTGTGAGTGCGCCGATATCATCCTGCCAGATCGATGTGGGTGTGAAGAATAATGAGATGGCAATCACCAGTCCCATCACAAGGATCAGGCGTGAGATTACCGTGGCGGGTCGCAGCAGCCAAGAAAGTCGTCGACTGCCGGTGAATCTGACTACCTGGGTATGCTTCGAAATCAGAATGGGCAGAATCAGTCGACTGATTAGGGCCGCCGCGAACAGCCCTGCTATGGTAAAGACCCCGAGCTGTTGCAGACCGGTGAAGTCAGTGGTGATCAGAACCAGATAGCCGATACAGGTCGTAATAACCCCCAAACGCAGGGTGCGCCAGATCCGCTTCACTGCATTCTCTGCTGATTCGCCCTGCCGCAGATGGCTGAAGAGGTGTAGGGGGTAGTC